>NZ_BTHK01000015.1:0-71721 GCF_033242365.1 Lachnoanaerobaculum sanguinis | reverse complement strand
GGAGCACCTTCAGCGACATCGCCAACAGCTACAGGTGATACAACAGTTACATATCAAACAGCACCACAGACAGTAACCTACAGATACAGACGAAAAGATGCTGCAAATATAACAGTAAACCACTATGAAGTGGGGGGAAGTACACAGCTTTATACACCTGCAGGAGCGGCTGCACCAAGTGCAGAGACAATCTCAGGAGCAGGAAAGCTTGGAACAACACAAAATCTTACAAACAGAGTAGCAGACATCGCAAACTATGAGTATGTAAGTACAGATGTTACCGGAGCATCAAGTGCGACAACACCTACATCTACAGGTGCAACAACACTTACTCACGGAACAAGCCCACAGACAGTAACTTATTACTATAAGAGAAAAAATGCGGGAGACGTTATAGTACATCACTATGAGCAGGGAACAACAACACAGCTTGTACCTGATGTAACATTAAACGGAACAAATAAGCTTGGATTGCCATACAACACAACAACACAGACAATTCCAAACTTTACGGTAGTAACAGTACCGACAAATCAAAACGGAACATACCAACCGGGAACACAGACGGTAACTTATTACTACAAGAGAAATGATGCAGGAAATGTTATAGTAAACTTTGTAGAGCAGGGAACAAACACTCCGCTTAAGAGTCCTGTTACAATGAACGGAGCAGGAAAGCTTGGTTTACCATATACAACAACACCTGATACATTCGCAAACTATGAGCTTGTAAGTGCAACACCTACAAATCATACAGGAAACTATCCGCCGGCAGGAAGTGATATCACTGTAACTTATGTTTACAGAAGAAAGAATGCCGGAAATATCACAGTTAACCACTATGAGGTGGGAACAACAAATCAGCTTTACAAACCGGCAGGAGCGGCGACAGCAGGACCTGAAAACTTTAACGGAAGCGGAAAGCTTGGATTAAGTGAGAACTTAACAAATAAGGCGGCAGATATAGCCAACTACGAGTATGTAAGTACGGATGTAACAGGAGCAAGCGGTGCAAGCACACCGAATGCAAGCGGAGCAACTACAGTTACATATGTAGCAGGCAATCAGGTAGTAAACTATTACTACAAGAGAAAAGATGCGGCAAATATCACAGTACATCACTACATTGACGGAACAACAACAGAACTTTACACACCGGCAGGAGCAGCGTCTCCGGGACCTGAGATAATAAACGGTAGCGGAAAGTTGGGACTTACAGAGAACCTTACAAACAAGGAAGCAGATATAAATAACTATGAGTTTGTAGGAGTGGATGTAAGCAGTGCTGCAAGTGCAACAACCCCAAGTGCAACAGGAGCAACAACTCTTACACATGGAAATGCACCGCAAACAGTAATCTATAAGTACAGAAGAAAGAATGCAGGAAATATCGTAGTTAACCACTACGAGGTAGGTGGAAGTACACAGCTTTACACACCTTCAGGAGCAGCGGCACCAAGTGCACAGACCTTTGACGGAACAGGAAAGCTTGGACTTGTTGAAAACCTTACAAACAAGGAAGCCGATATAGCTAACTATGAGTTTGTAAACGTGGAAGTAACTGCGGCACCGGGAGCAAGTACCCCGACAGCTACAGGAGCTACAGGAGTTACATACCGGGCAGGAACTCAGACAGTAACCTATAGATACAGAAGAAAGAATGCAGCAAATATAACAGTCCATCACGTAGAGGTTGGAACAACAACAGAGCTTTACACACCTGCAGGAGCGGCTGCACCAAGTGCGGAGACAATCTCAGGAGCAGGAAAGCTTGGAACAAATGAAAACCTTACAAACAAGTCGGCTGATATAGCAAACTTTGAATATGTAGGAATTGATGTAAGCGGAGCACCAAGTGCAACAAGCCCAAGCAGCACAGGAGCAACAACCCTTACACATGGAAACAATGCACAGACAGTAATCTATAAGTACAAGAGAAAAGATGCAGGAAATGTTATAGTAAACTTCGTAGAGCAGGGAACAAACACTCCACTTAAGAGTCCTGTTACAATGAACGGAGCTAATAAGCTTGGTCTACCATATACAACAACACCTGATACTTTTGCAAACTATGAGCTTGTAAGTGCAACACCTGCAAACCATACAGGAAACTATCCACCGGCAGGAAATGATATAACCGTAACTTATGTATATAAGCGTAAGAACTCAGGAAATATCACAGTAAATCACTACGAGGTAGGAACAACAAATCAGCTTTACAAACCGGCAGGAGCGGCAGCACCAAGTGCACAGACTTTCGACGGAAGCGGAAAGCTTGGATTAAGTGAAAACCTCACAAATAAGGAAGCAGATATAGCCAACTATGAGTTTGTAAATGTAGATGTAACAGGAGCAAGCGGTGCAAGCACACCGACAGCAAGCGGAGATACTACAGTTACATATCAGACAGGCAATCAGGTAGTAAACTATTACTACAAGAGAAAAGATGCTTCAAATATCACTATACATCACGTAGAGGACGGAACAACAACAGAGCTTTACACACCTGCAGGAGCGGCCGGCCCAAGTGCAGAGGTCATCTCAGGAGCAGGAAAGCTTGGAACAAATGAAAACCTTACAAACAAGTCGGCAGATATAGCAAACTATGAATTTGTAAGCGTGGATGTAAGCGGAGCGCCAAGTGCCACAACCCCAAGTGCAACAGGAGCAACAACCCTTACCCATGGAAACAGTCCACAGACTGTTATATATAAGTACAGGAGAAAAGACGTTGGAAATGTTATAGTTCACCATTACGAGCAGGGAACAACAACCCCTGTATCACCTGATGAGAACTTAAGCGGAGTAGGAAAGTCAGGACTTACATACACAACAAGCCCTGCAACAGTAGCAAACTACACAGTAGTAAATACAACACCTACTAACCACACAGGAACATATCCAAATACCGGAACAACAGTAGTAACATATGAGTACAAGAGAAACGATGCAGGAAATGTTATAGTACATCACTACGAGGATGGAACAACAACTCCGCTCGTACCTGATATCACAATGAACGGTACAGGAAAGCTCGGACTTCCATATACAACTACAGATCAAAATATTCCAAACTTTACCCTGGTGAGCACACCGGCAAATCAGAACGGAACATATACAACCGGTAATCAGACAGTAACTTATTACTATAAGAGAAATAATGCAGGAAATGTATTGGTACACCACGTAGAGCTGGGCACAACAACATCAGTAGCCCCTGATGAGACATTAAACGGAGCCGGCAAAGCAGGCTTACCATATACAACAAGCCCTGCAGCAGTAGCAAACTACACAGTAGTAAGCACAACCCCGACAGATCATACAGGAATATATCCTAATACAGGAACAACAGTAGTAACATATGAGTATGTAAGAAACAATGCAGGAGATGTAGTAGTACACCACTATGAAGAGGGAACTACAACACCGCTTGTACCTGATACCACAATGAATGGAAGTGGAAAGCTCGGCTTACCATATACAACTACAGAGCATAGTATTCCGAACTTTACATTGGTAGCCCAACCGACAAATAAGAACGGAACCTATACTACAGGAAACCAGACTGTAACTTATTTCTATAGAAGAAATGATGCAGGAAATGTATTAGTACATCACGTAGAACTGGGAACAACAACATCTGTATCACCTGATGAAAACTTAAGTGGTGCAGGAAAGTCAGGACTTCCATATACAACAAGCCCTGCAAATGTAACAAACTTTACAGTAGTAAGTGCGACACCGACAGGACATACAGGAACATATCCTGCAACAGGAACAACAGAAGTAACATATCTTTACACAAGAAATGATGCTCAGAGTATAACTGTAAAATATGTAGAACAGGGAACAGGAACACCTCTGGATACAGATGATGTAATGGGAGGAGTCGGAAAACTCGGACTTCCTTACACAACAACAGAGAAGAACATCCCTAACTATGAGTTGGTAGCACAACCTGCCAATAAGAACGGAACATATACAAACACACCACAGACAGTAATCTATGAATATAGAAGAATGCCTGCCGGAGATGTGACAACTATATATGTAGATGAGGACGGAAATGAGATAGATATACCTGAGACCCAAAACGGAACAGGAAAACTGGGCCTTCCATACACAACTACATCAAAGACAATACCGAACTTCACATTAGTGAGTGTACCGCCTAACGCAACAGGAACATTCACACCGGGCCCACAGACAGTAACCTATGTATATAGAAGAGCTGATGCGGGAGATGTAACCGTATACCACAAATCAGTATATGATAACAGCGACTTAAGCACACCGACAGTACTTGACGGAAGCAGAAAGCTTGGATTACCATATACAACAACGCCTGAGACTTACTCAGACTATGAGATAGATACAGTACCGTCTAACGCAACAGGAACATATGTAAGCGGAAGCCAAACTGTAACATATCTATACAAGAGAAAGCAGTCAGGGGGAGTAACGGTAAATTATCTGGACAATCATGGAAACAGAATTGAGACACCTGATACAATAACAGGAACAGATAATGTAGGATTGCCATACACAACAACCCCGAAGGTTATACCTAATTACACACTTATAGTAGTACCGGGTAACGCAAACGGAACATTTACAGTAGATCCGATAACTGTAAACTATATCTATAAGCGTGATGATGCTGGAGATGTTGTAGTAGAGCATATAGATGAGAACGGAAATGTACCTTTAGAGAGCCCTGAGGTACTTGACGGAACAGAGAAACTTGGAGAGAACTATACAACAAGTTCAAAGGTATTTGACAATTACGATCTGATAAGTGTACCAAGTAACGCAACAGGAACATTTATAAGCGGAAGTCAGACTGTAACATATGTGTACAGAAGAAGAGATGCAGGAGACGTAATCGCCCATTACGTAAATACTGCAGGAATACCGATAGAAAGTGATGAAATACTTGACGGAACCAGAAGCCTCGGCCTGCCATACGCAACAGCGGCAAAGGCAATAGACGGATATAGTTTACACCTTGTACAGGGAGCTGAAACAGGAGTATTCACAACAGGAAGAATAGAAGTAACATACATCTATAAGAAGGACCCAAGCGTGGTAGTAATACCGGGACCTGTAACGCCTGTAACTCCGATAAACCCAAGCCCGATAAATCCGATTAACCCGATTAATCCGCTAACCCCTGTAACACCGGTAAATCCAAGTACACCGACAACCCCTACCACACCGACTACCCCTACAACCCCGATAAGAGTGGCAACCCCAAGCCAGATCACAATACCGGGAAGAGATGAGGATGTAGTTATAAGACCTACAAGACCTTTAGCGACCCCGTCAATAGCGACAAGCTCAAACACAAGCAGAGGTGGAAGCGGCAGTTCAGGAAGCGGCAACACAAGTGTAAGACCGGGACAGGTAAGTGTAGACAACAAAGTAACATCAAAGAATGCAATAGAAGAGCCTGTGATCTTGATAGACACCCCAACACCTACCAAGAATCCACAGCCGCAGAAAGTGACACCTGTACCAAGCAGTACAAGAGTGGCGCTTGCAGTACCGAAGACAGAGGACAGAAAGGACGTAAGAGGATATGTATTTATTCTGATGAGTTCAATCGCAGCTGCAATGGCACTGGCATTCAAGAAAAAAGAAGAAAGATAATTTTTAGCCCCGGCAAAAGCCCGGGGCTTTTTTGATGGAAAAAAATATGGCTTAAATTAACAAAACTCATATGGTTTGTATACAATGTTTTTGGAGATTTTATCAGATAATAAATTGTCTTAATATAAAATTAAAAAAATATTCCATTATTTCATCAAATGTGTTATAAGTATATTGTAGTGAGAGTGAGAAGGAGGAGTGTATATGACTAGAACAATAAGTAAGAGTTAATGATGGAGTGATCGTATAGATGACTCCTTTATGTGTTAGGAAATTCGATCAACAAACACTTTATTGTCAGTTTTATCGACTTTGTTTTGCAAAAACATAACAAATATCGACAATAAAACGCATTTGATATCAAGATAAATCAATCAAATCTCACTAAAAATATAAAACCTGAATATTGAAACAATATATTAATAAAATAATTAAATAGGGAGGTTTAAATGAAGCAATTTAGAAAACGCTTTTTAGCAGTGCTTCTATCGTTTGTAATGGTTTTTTTATCAATGAGCGATGTATTCAGCGCCTATGCCGCTCCGCCGGGGGTGGTTGACGATCCGGATATATTATCAAGCATTACATATGATGATGTGGCAACAGCTGCAAGAGGAAACACAGACTTTTATGTAGGTGAAGAAGTACCGTTCTATGCAAAAATCAGAATTTCATCACCGTCAAGAAGTTTGCCGGGTGCATATTCGAAGCTTTATTTGCCGAAGAAAGTATTTGGAAATTATATAAGTTCATCAAATATTTCGACATGGTTAAACAGGCCGGCAACAGACTATCTAAGTATTGATAACACCGGTGACAACGAATACATAGTTGTTACAATGAAGTACAATACTTTAGGTGGTGGTGTAACTCAGACAGTGCCTTTTAAGGCAACAATACAGCCTAACTCACTTGCCAATAATGAGACTTATACAATACCTTGGCAGGTATACAGTGCTGAAGGAACATTGCTTGAAAGCAATAACAATACCTTTACAGCCAAGACATATCCTATAGGATATACAAGTGAGACAAGCAATTATTCAAACACTTTCAGCTTTTTACAGGGAAGTTCAGATCTGCAAAATAACACTACTTTATCAAATGATAATGTCAGTAGAATATATATATATACAAACAGAACCGACTGGCCTGCAGCAGGTACATTTCATGGTGCCACTACCAAGTACATAGGTTCGGACAGAAGAAAGACAAGACTTACAGTACAGCTTCCGGCTAATGAGAGATTCGATACAACCGATTCAAATAATGCGGGATGGACATATAATGCTGCCAACCATACTATAACCAGAGATAAACAGTATGGAAATATCAGTACTGAATATGATTATTTCTACATTAAGTATAATAATCAGGCTGTAGGTACTACATACCCATATGAGACAGTATCTTTTCCGGTTTCTTGGCAGTATGTAAATGATGACGGATCTTTAGATGCGGCATCTCTTGAGAAATCCGTAGTTACCGCCAGATATAGTTCATATCCGGGAACTCCGCCTACAGACGGAAATATCTATTTTAGAAAGTCAACAAATTCACCATATGTAATCTTGCTTGGAGATCAGGATACAACTATTCATAGTTATACTATGAGTGCGTATTGGTATTGGAGTTCAGGAACTCCGTCACAGTATCCGGTACAAGGAGCATATCATCATACAATAGATTCTATTGAGGATACTCCTGAAGTGGATATGGATCTTATATCATATAAAATAAAATATCCGAATACAACAGGATATGTTCAGGGAACTACAGGTTCGACTTCGTATCAGTCTATTCCTGTACTGGATGCTACACAGCAGGCAGCACTTTCACATAATAAACTTATAGGTACAAAGGCGGATGGAAGTACGGAAATAATAGCTACAAACGTATCTATCACTCCTAATTCTACAGAGATTACATTGCCTGCACCTAAACACTATAAAAAAATAGAACTTAAGTTTGACAACCCGATAGAGGTACAGGCGGCAGGTTCAAATGCAATAGAAATTGTATATAAGTTCAGGTTGGAACAAGGGGCTTACAATAATGTTAAGAACCAGCTTGCTCCTATGCCTAACAATTCAAATTCAAGTGTATACACTTATAACAAAGCTACATTGAAAGCGGATACAGGAAAAGCTTCAGCAATTACTCCGTCAGCCAGAGACTGGGCGAAGTGGACAAAGGCTTTTGCGTACGAGTACCAGCATTATACTCAAAACAATGACTTAGGTACAAAATATATCAACGATATAGCAAGTGTAAGTGATAATATACAGTTTTACTACAACTTAGGTGCAGGCGGCAGAGATATAAAAAATCCTAAGTACTATGTTTTAGCCGATCCTGGATTTGAGTTCCAAGGTTTGACAGGAAGTAATTATTATGCTCCTCAATTGACACAGGCGGTCTTAAATAATTACAGAGTGGAGTATAACTTTAAAAACACAGGAAAGACTGCCTATATATGGGATTTTCCTGATTTGAACTTACCTGAAGGTAACAGTACATACTACTATTTACAGCTGTATCCGAAATTCAAGTTTACCAGAAATGTTACGGCAGGACCCGGTACTATAGATACATATTTTTCATGGGATAACAATGAGGAAGCGCCCGTAAGCAGTCAGATACCGGGACTTTATGCGGATACACTTGATCTTGACAATGACGGTAATACCACAGAGAAGTTCTCAAGTAAGCAAGAAAAGTATGTATATACTCCGCCACTTGAGCTTATACTAACCAAGAGATCGAAGAGAGCGGATGCCGGAAATACACAGTATTCATCTATTACCACTCCTGACAGTGAGCAGATAGTAGATTATCAGTTAAATATATTTAACAATTCAGTTGACTCTATCAGCGGTTATACATTTTTTGATATATTACCTCATGTAGGTGATAAGGCTGTAGCACCTGATCAGCAGGGTAATTATGCAGATAGAGGTTCTACATATAAGGTAACACTTGCCGGACCGATAAATGCAAATTCAAATTATACATATGAATACAGTACAACTCCTGTTACAGAGGGTAATATAGCTGCAAACTATGCAGGAGCAACTTGGACTACATCAGTATCTGACTGGTCAGCTGTAACTATGTTCAGAGCAAAGATGAAGCCGGGACATGTACTTGCAAGTCACAGTACGGATGTAATCACATTTAAAGCAAAGATGCCAAGTACAGTACCGCTTGATACTACAGATAAGGCGGTAAATACCTTTGCAGGATTCTCAGGTGATAACTATACCGGAGCTTTCGAGGCACTTGCCAATACAGTAACACCTAAGAAGTACAAAATAAGCGGTAAGATTTACTATGATGTACCTCCTACAGGCGGAACTGCAAACGGTACATACCTTACAACAGATGATGATGCACCTGCAGCAGGAAGAAGCGTAGCACTTTATAAGTCTGACGGAACTCCGGTGCTTGATGCAAGCGGTAACCCTGTTACTACTACAGCTGATGCCAACGGTGACTATGCATTTGACAATATCTCAACTCAGGGTACATACAAGGTAGTAGTTACTCCGGGTACGGGAGATACATTAAGCGGAATACATGTTACTTCAACATCACTTGTAATAGGTAATGATTTTAACAACGCTACACTTGGCGGCAACGCCGTATTTGAGGCAAATGTAACCGTAACACCGAGTGCGGATAAAAAGACTGCCAATGCGGCCCTTGAAGCAAGCAATTCAACACTTAAAGTAAAATATGTAGATATGTCGGGCAATCCGATACCTCTTGATGACGGAAGCGGAAATGTGCCGGATACAGATTCTACACATACATTTAGAGCGGCATATAATGTTACTCCACCGACTGCACTTACAGGTGTAACAAACTTTGAATATGCTGAGCCTGATCTTACAAACGGCAGACCTCTTACCGGTACACTGAATCCGGGTCAGAATGTCGTTATACTTAAGTATAAGAGAAAACAGGCGGGAGATATTACAGTACACCACTATGAGGTGGGTCAGACTACCGAACTTTATAAACCGGCAGGAGCTACTACCCCAAGTGCAGAGGTATTTGACGGTACAGCTAAGCTTGGTCTGACTGAGAACCTTACAAACAAGGCGGCTGATATAGACAACTTTGAGTATGTAAGTGTTGACAGAACAGGAGCCGGCAGTGCGACTTCACCAAGTGCAACAGGTGCAACAACTGTTACTTACATTAGTACACCGCAGACCGTAACTTATTATTATAAGAGAAAGAATGCGGCAAACATAACAGTACATCACTATGAGGACGGAACTACCACAGAGCTTTATTCACAGACGGCCGGAGGAACACCAAGTGCAGTGACCATTTCGGGAACAGGAAAACTTGGATTGACTGAAGATCTTACAAATAAAGCTGCCGATATAGACAACTACGATTATGTAGGAATAGATGTAAGCGGAGCGCCTTCTGCTACAAGCCCAAGCAGCACAGGAGAGACAACACTTACACATAGAAATACAGCACAGACAGTTATTTATAAGTACAAACGAAAAGATGCCGGAGATGTTATAGTACATCATTATGAACAGGGAACTACAACTCAGCTGGTACCTGATATGACATTACCGGGAGCCGGAAAGCTCGGTCTACCTTATACAACAACCACACAGACTATTCCGAACTTCACAGTGGTGACAGTACCAAGCAACCAAAACGGTACATATCAGAGCGGTAATCAGGTAGTAACTTATTATTATAAGAGAAATAATGCAGGTAATATTACCGTACATCACTACGAAGTAGGACAGTCAAGTGAACTGTATAAGCCTACAGGAGCCGCAGCTCCAAGTGCTGAGGTATTTGACGGAACAGGAAAGCTCGGACTGAGTGAAACATTTGTAAACAGAGAAGCCGACATAGACAACTATGAATATGTCAGTGTGGATACAAGCGGAGCACCGGGGCTTACGGCAACCGGAGGCTCAGGACAGACAAATGTTACATATCAGACAGGAGCACAGACTGTAATATATAGGTATAGAAGAAAGAATGCGGCAAATATTACAGTACACCACTATGAGGACGGAACTACAACCGAACTGTATTCTCCGACAGGAGGTACACCGGGTGCGGTTACAATCTCAGGAGCAGGAAAACTTGGATTAACTGAGAACCTTACAAATCAGGCTGCAAATATTGCAAACTTTGAATATGTGAGTGTAGATATAAGTGGAGCACCTTCAGCTACAAGCCCAAGCAGCACAGGAGCAACAACGCTTACACATGGAACAGCTGCACAGGCTGTTATCTACAAGTACAGACGAAAAGATGCCGGAAATGTTATAGTAAAATATGTAGAGCAGGGAACCAATACACCTCTTCAATCACCTGATACAATGAGCGGAGCGGGAAAACTTGGACTGACATATACAACTACACCGAATACATTTACAAACTATGACTTGGTAAGTGCAACACCTACAGGTCATACAGGTAACTATCCGGCGGCAGGCAGTGATATTACAGTAACTTATGAGTACAAACGTAAGAACGCAGGAAATATCACAGTCAACCACTATATAGACGGAACTACAACACAGCTTTATAAGCATGGCGGATCCACAACTCCAAGTGCGGAGGTATTTAACGGTGCCGGAAAGCTTGGACTTAGTGAAGACCTTACAAATAAGGAAGCCGATATCGATAACTATGAGTTTGTTAGAGTAGATGTAACAGGAGCAAGCGGTGCAAATACTCCGAATACAACTACAGGAGCAACCACAGTTACATATGTGGCAGGCAATCAGGTAGTAAATTATTATTACAGAAGAAAAGATGCGGCCAACATTACGGTACATCACTATGAGGATGGAACTACAACAGAGCTTTACTCTCCTACAGGAGGTACACCAAGTGCAGTGGTAGTTTCAGGAAGCGGAAAACTCGGAGTGACTGAAAGCTTCACAAATAAGGAAGCAAATATAGCCAACTTTGAGTATGTAGGAGTAGATACAAGCGGAGCACCAAGTGCGACAACACCAAGTGCAACAGGTACAACAAACCTTACACATGGTACAAGCGCGCAGACTTTAATCTACAAGTACAGAAGAAAAGATGCAGGAAATGTTTTGATACATCATTATGAGCAGGGAACTACCACATCTGTATCGGCGGATGAAAACCTAAGTGGTGTAGGTAAGATGGGACTTACATATAATACAAGTCCGGCAACTGTAACAAACTACACAGTAGTAAACGCAACACCTGCAGACCACACCGGAACATATCCTAATACCGGAACTACAGTAGTAACATACTACTACACAAGAAATAATGCAGGAGATGTTACGGTACATCACTATGAGCAGGGAACTACCACATCTGTGGCGGCTGACGAGAACTTAAGCGGTACAGGTAAGCTCGGTCTTCCTTATACAACCAACGATCAGAGTATTCCACATTTTACACTGGTAGCTCAGCCGGCCAATAAGAACGGTACATTTACTGCAGGAGCGCAGACTGTAATCTACGAGTACAGAAGAAATGATGCAGGAAATGTATTGGTTCACCACTATGAAGCAGGAAGTACTACACAGGTATCACCTGATGAGAACTTAAGCGGAGTAGGAAAGTCGGGACTTACATACACTACAAGTCCTGCGGCTGTGGCAAACTACACTGTGGTAAATGCTACACCTACAGACCATAGCGGAAATTATCCTGCAAGCGGAACAACAGTTGTAACATACTATTACACAAGAAACGATGCCGGAGATGTTACTGTAAAATATCTTGAGCAGGGAACGGGAACATCACTACATAGTGACGTTTTACTAAGCGGTGTCGGAAAACTCGGACTTCCATATACTACAAATGAAGAGAACATCACAGATTATGAGTTGGTTGCCCAGCCGGCTAATAAGAACGGTACATTTACCGCAGGTTCTCAGACTGTAATATATGAATATAGAAGAAAACCGGCAGGAGATGTAACAACAGTTTATGTAGATGATGAGGGTAATGTTATTTCAACACCTGATGTTCAGTCAGGAGTCGGAAAACTTGGACTTCCTTATACTACAACAGCAAGAACCATACCGAACTTCACATTGGTGAGCACACCTGTTAACGCAAACGGTGTATTCACATCGGGGCCACAGACTGTAACTTATGTTTACAGAAGAAGTGATGCCGGAAATGTGACAGTTTATCATAAGTCGGTATATGACAACAGCGATCTCAGTTCACCGACAGTACTTGACGGAACAAGAAAGCTCGGATTGCCATATACAACAAGTCCTGAAAGTTATGCAGACTTTGAGGTAAGCAGCGTACCGGCAAACGCAAACGGTACATTCGCAAGCGGTGCTCAGACTGTAACATATCTGTATAAGAGAAAACAGTCAGGTGGAGTAAGAGTAAATTATCTTGATAATCATGGAAACAGCATTGAAACACCTGATAATATTACAGGAAGTGATAATGTAGGACTGCCCTATACTACATCACCTAAGACTATTCCTTATTATGATCTTATAACAGTACCGACCAATGCAAACGGAGTATTTACAGTAGCGCCTATAACAGTTGACTACATATATAAGCGTCAGGATGCGGGAAATGTTGTTATAGAACATTTGGATGAGAACGGAAACGTTCCTCTTGAGACTCCGGAGGTACTTGACGGAACAGAGAAGCTTGGAATGCCATATACTTCAAGTGTAAAGTCATTTGATAACTTTGATGTAATATCTGTACCTACTAATGCTAACGGAACTTTTGTAAGCGGAAGTCAGACTGTAACCTATGTATATAGGAGAAAAGATGCAGGAAATGTAATTGCCCGTTACTTAAATACTGCAGGACTGCCGATAGAAAGTGACGAAGTACTTGACGGTACAAGAAGCCTCGGACTTCCGTATGCAACAACTGAAAAGGCTATTGCCGGATACAGTTTATACTTGATACAGGGTGCAAATACAGGAATATTTACAACAGGAGAAATAGTAGTAACATACATTTATAAGAAGGATCCGAGTGCGGTAATCATACCGGGACCTCTAACTCCTGTGACACCGGTTAATCCAAGTGTCATCAATCCTGTAACTCCAAGTGTTATTAATCCTTCAATACCTGTTAACCCAAGTAATATTAATCCGTCAACACCGGTTAACCCGAATCCTTCAAGGATTGCTACACCAAGCCAGATTAATATTCCGGGAAGAGATCAGGATATTGTTATAAGGCCGACAGCCACACCGTCCACTGCTACACCTTCAAATATAAAGAGAGGCGGATCGTCAGGTGGTTCATCAGGTGGAAATTCCGTAGTAAGACCGGGTAAGACTGTAACGGTAAATGATATAAATTCAAAGGGAGGAGTTACTACTCCTGAACCTGTTATAGACAAGCCTGTTATTAATACAGATAAGACCGATACAAATAAGATAGGATTTGATAAGAATCAAAGAAAGGCTTTGGCTGTACCGAAAACAGCTGATGAAAGAGATGTAAGAGGATATATATTTATCCTTATGAGTTCAATCACAGCGGCATTGGTACTTGCATTAAAGAAAAAAGAAGAAAGATAAATTTCACCCTCCGGCATTTGCCGGGGGGCTTTTTGATATTTAAATTATTGACATTGTAAATAAAAATATATAAAATGATATAAAAAAGGAGTAAATATTATGGCACAGACGAATGTAAATATACGTATGGATGAAGAACTGAAAAAGCAATTTGATTCATTTTGTTCAGATATCGGAATGAGTATGACGACAGCATTTTGTGTATTTGCAAAAAAAGCTGTTAGAGAGAGAAGAATTCCTTTTGAAATCACAGCGGATAATGATCCTTTCTACAGCTCGGAAAATATATCCAGATTAAAAAAATCAATTGCTGAAATGGAGAGGACAGGCGGTACAATACATGAGGTAAATCCGGATGATTAAATCATGGACAGATGAGGCATGGGAAGATTTTGAATATTGGACAAGACAAGATAAGAAGACATTGAAGAGAATACTACAGTTACTAAAAGATATAGACAGAAATGGGTATGATGGAATAGGAAAGCCGGACTATAGTGTCGGGCTTTTTACATTAAAAGACAACTGTTGAAAAGATATTGTAAGAATTTAACCATAGTAATTATTCCTAGATTACTATAAAATGTAAAAGGATAATGATGTTAAAATTTTGTTTTGTATACGGCAAATAATAACATTTTTAATATACATGATTTTATTACGGAGGAAATATGAGAAAAAAATCACCGCATTATTTTTTATTACTGATTTTTTCAATACTGCTGTCGTTGTTTGCCCCGACGGGGAAAGCATATGCTACAGGCGCCGGCGGTAGTGCGATAACTACGGATGTTAGGTACGGTTTATCCGGGCAGACGTCATCTTTAGTTGCACAAAAGGAGTCATACTATGTTACAAATACACTTTCCGGAGCGGTATCTACACTGTACAATCCGTTTTCGTATGTGTATTTTGACAAGAGTATATTTTCACCTCCTGTTGTCAGTGACGTTACCTTGGCATCAGGTGCAAGCAGTGTAAATATTATATATTCAGATCCGAACTATTATATTGTAAAGATAAATTATTCCAGACTGGATACAGGATATGCGGCAATACCGATAAAGGCTACGCTGAAGAATTCGGCAGTGCAAAACGGTGAGACTTTCCATATTCCGGTAAAGCTTTTTGAAGCAGGGAAAAATCCCGCTACAGATGCGCCTCTGGCAAGTTCAAACGATCAGTTTGTTGCAAAGGCATATCCGGTCGGAATTATGTCAGCAGACACATCGACAGTTGCAAATAACAACAGAAAAAGCGAATACATATCGGATGATGCAACCAATGCCACGAATGACCGACTGTCGACAGACTTTGTATCAAGTTTGTTCGGATACGGTTACAGCGGTCCTGCAAATACAGCCAACGGCGGTGTATCACAAGTACCGTCAGGTACCGGTGCGGGTATGGATAAGAGAAAAGTAGAGTTTAAGATTACTCTTCCGGCTACCGCAGTATGGGATCCTTCACTTCCAAACAACTCGAACTGGACATATAACAGTACGGACAGAACTATCACACAGATAGTGGACAGAGGGCTGGCAACAGTAGTACAGCCACCTTTTTCGCTTAAGTGGGACGGAAATCAACCTGTTACTTTAGCTCCTACATGGACGAAAATAATTATGCAACAGGTTACTACATTGGTAAATGATGACGGAACTTTAGATAACTCTACAAGAAGAAGCGGTGAGTTGTACTATCATGTTTCATATGTAAGAAGAATCCGTATAAGGAAGTCATTACTCGGAGATAAGGGAAATCTTGTACCGAGGGATGCGGACTATAAATATAACTACTTGGTAAGTGTGGATCAGTTCGGTGGTACAAGACCGCAGACTGCAAGCAGTGTTACATTCAGAATGATAGAGGATGAGCCGCAGGCAAGAAGTCTTCTCACTGGATATGAACTGAGAGTCAGACCTGAAAGATTCACTGCGACAGAACTTGCAAAACTCTCACACAATAAGCTTGTCGGCTCCGATAACGGAACCACATGGACCACTATTGCTACAAATATTACACCTGTTCAGGTGAGCAATGCTACAGACTACAGAGCAAACTCCGTAGCTACCACATTGACAACACCGCCTGAGTACAGGTATTTCAGACTTGTCTTTGATGATGATATAACTATCTCACAGTTTGATGAAGATGCGGTAGGTCTTATCGTTCAGACACAGCTTACACCTGCCACACATACGGCGTATATCAACGATTTGAATGCGCATGTCAATGATGTATATTGGAAGCTTGTCAGAAATTTCGGTAGAGTAAGAAATGCAGCCGGTCAGGAACTGGGTTATTCATTGGCCGATGCATATTTAAGAAATCCGTATGCAAGTATGCACCTTCAAAATATCGGAATGAGTATAAACGGCACCTCCGCTACAAGTACCGTAAGTGTCGGAGGAACTATAAAAATAACACCACGTATTTGGTATAACAGTATACTTTGGGACCCAAGAGCTGCCGTAAATCCTAAGATGGTAGTTGTAGTCGATTCGGACCTTGCGTTTGACAGTGTGCAGCCGCAGATGAATGCCAATTTATTTACTGTTAATCCTACTCCTACGGTTATACCTAATTATAAAGGTAATGTAGGAAAGACAGCGTACGAGTTTGAACTTACAGGACTGACATTCCCGGGTTCTACAGTTCCGGGTTACGGAAACTATACACAGAACAGAATCGATCATTTAAATTTTTCGTTTAAGCCTACAGCGGGTATGGACGGAGGTCCACATGAGATAAAGGTAATACTCAGCTGGGATAATAACACTACAGCCGCATCAAGCGCGGCTCCGGGAATTATATATTCTTCAGATACCGCAGACTACCTTGACACATATGATGCCAATAACAACGGCAATACAACAGACAGACTTTCTACATTGACATACAATTACACCTTTGTACCGCCACAGGCAATGGTACTTGGAAAGAAAGTAAAACTTTCCACAGACAGTGTATACCAGACGAGTATAAAGGCTGACAAGGGAGATATCTTAGATTATCAGGTTAGAGTATGGAACAATACCAATGACCCGGTGGAAAATCTTCATGTAATGGATGTTTTCCCATATGCAAATGATAAATTTATAGTAAAAGACGGCAGCGGAAACTATCTTGACAGGGATTCAAAAATATATCCGAAGGCTATATCGGGAGTGACTGCCAATAACTCTAAGTTTGATATTTACTACTCTACGGATGCTCCAAGTGCTACGATAGAAGGAAATATCGGGGCGACATGGTTACCTGCTGCAAGTATTACAGACTGGTCATCAGTCACCATGTTTAAGGCCGATTTAAAGTCGGGACAGAGTATAACGGCAGGAGAAGAGGCGCTCTTTAATTATAAGGTGGAGATGCCTGATACCAAGGATAATCTCGCCACAGATACTGCAAATAACTCCGTAGCTTCATGGAGAGGTAATAATATTGACGGTGCAAATGAGTTTACCGACTCAAAGGTAGGTACTCATAAGTACAATATCGCAACTCATGCCTTCTATGATTTAAATAATAACGGAGTCTATGACAGCACTGATTTAAATATTGCAAACAGACCATATATACTTGTAAAGCTTGATGCAACGGGAAATGAGACAGTGGTTGAATCGGGAACAACAGATTCAAACGGAAATATTTCATTTACAAATAAGCTCAGCAATGCAGGTAATTATAAGCTCTATGTGGAGAACTTGACCAGTGACAGCTTTGCTTCACCAAATGTGGCAAGTACTGCCACTGTGGTTGGAAATGACTTTACTTCATTTACTACAAAGGCATCTGTAATCAAGGCAAATCAGACTCCGGTACCTAATACACAATGGTCAACTGTGGATATAAGCTTAACAATAGATAATCCAAGTGCTATCAAGAACCTTGGACTTAAGACGGATTTTTATAATCTTACGGTAAAGCATATCAAGGATGAGGACGGAAGCAATCTTGTGCCGGATGTAGTTACAAGAGAGCCGAGAGACACCGCATATACAACAGCGGCAATCACTACAGATCCGAATTTTGAAGTGGATACTGCAAATCTTCCTGCAAATGCAAACGGAAGTTATACTGCAGATACAACAGTTATATACCATTACATAAGAAGAAATGCAGGAGATGTAACCGTACATCACTACGAAACGGGAAAGACCGATGAACTTTATGCGGTTTCGGCAACAGCAACACCTGCGGCCGAAGTACTCTCAGGTGCAAGACAGATGGGTAAACCTTATCAGACTTACAGAAGAGATGTAAGTACTGCAGGAAGCTATCCGATACCTCATTACCACCTTGTAGGAACACCTACAGGTCCTACAAGCGGAACATTTGATGCAACGGCAAAGACGGTTACTTATTTCTATGAAAGAAATGATGCACCGGATGTTACTGTAAAATATGTGGATATTGATACAGGTGCAAATCTTACAAGACCTGAGAGTCTTGGAAGTAGTGTAATGATCAATACTCCTACAGTTCTATCAGGAACAAATAAAGAGGGACTTGCATGGAGCAGCAATGTACTTCCTGTAGACAATTATGATTTTGTAAGCAGTACCACTCCTACAAACGGAGTATTCGGTGACGGAACAACATCGGTAACATATTCCTACAGAAGAAAAAATGCAGGAAATATTACAGTTCATCACTATGAAAAGGGTACTACCACAGAGCTTTATGCTCCGGTAGCCGGAGGAGCTGTGGGACCGGAAGTTATAAGCGGTACAAATAAGCTTGGACTTACCTATCAGTCACAGGAGAGATCGGCGGATATTGCAAATTATCATTTGTATCAGTCACCGAATCCTACACAGGTAACATTTACCACAACACCTACAGAGCTGATTTATTACTATGAAAGAGACAGTGCTTCACCGATAATTATTCATTATTATGAAGACGGAACTACAAATGAGTTGTATTCACAAACCCCGGGAGGAACACCTGCGGCTGTGACAGTGGACGGAACCAATAAGCTTGGAACTACTTATACTACACAGAGCATGAATATTCCTCATTTCCATCTTGTAAGCTCACCGGCAAATCCGACAGTGACATTTGGAAATGCGCCTGTAGAAGTGGTTTATAAGTATAAGAGAAATGATGCGGGAGATGTTAAAGTACATCATCTTGAAGTGGGAACAAACAATATACTTTCACCTGCAGAGGATTTATCCGGAGCGGAGAAATCGGGACTTACATATACAACAAGTCCGAAAAATATACCGTATTATACGGTAGTAAATGCAACACCTGCAGGATATACAGGAACTTATCCTGCTACAGGACTTACAGAGGTTACATATTATTACAGTAGAAATGATGCCGGAAATGTATTGGTACATCATTTTGAGGTGGGAACAAGCAATTCACTGTTACCTGATGAGATATTGTCAGGTGCAGGTAAGGCAGGACTTGCCTATACAACAAATGCAGGTACTGTTGCCAACTTTACAGTAGTAAATGCAACACCTGCAAATAATACAGGTGTATATCCGGCAAACGGAACTACAGTGGTTACATACTACTACAAGAGAGATGATGCCGGAAATGTAACAGTACATCATTTTGAAGTCGGAACAAGCAACGCTCTTGCCGCAGATGAGAATTTATCGGGAGTAAGTAAAGCCGGACTTTCCTATACGACAAGTCCTGCAAGTATAGCCAACTTTACGGTAGTAAATCCTACACCTGCAAATCATATCGGAACATTTACTCCGGGAACAAACTATATTGTTACCTATGAATACAGAAGAGATGACGCCGGAGATGTGACAGTAATGTATACCGACAGAGACGGTAATGAACTGGACACAAGAGATATACTGTCAGGAACAAATAAACTTGGTTTGCCATATACTACAGCACCTAAGACTATTGGAAGTCTTGTGCTTGTAAATTCACCGGCAAATGCAACAGGAGTATTTACGATTGCTCCACAAGTAGTAAATTATGTCTACAAGAGAGATGATGCAGGGGATGTGACAATATATCACAAGTCTGTACATGACGGAAGTGATTTGGTAGCACCTACAGTACTTAGCGGTATCGAAAAGCTTGGACTTGCATATACAAGCAGTGTAGAGAATATCGCAAACTTCGATATAGATACGATGCCTGCAAATGCAACAGGAGTATTTACTCATGGAGCACAGACTGTGACTTACCTTTACAGAAGAAAAGATGCAGGAGATGTGACTGTAAGATATTTGGATGTTCACGGAAACAGCATAGAAAGTGATGATACAATTTCCGGAGCAAATAAGCTTGGACTTAATTATACAACATCACCTAAGGCAATACCTTATTATGATCTTGTGGTAAATCCTGCAAATGCAACAGGAGTATTCACAACATCACCGATAAATGTTGAGTATATCTATAAGCGCCAGGATGCAGGAAATGTTATTATTGAATATCTGGATGAGAACGGAAACGTTCCGCTTGTTGAGACTACTGTTTTAAACGGTAGTGAGCAAATCGGAGTTCCTTATACTTCAGAACTTAAGTCATTTGACTATTATGACTTGATTTCAATGCCTGCAAATGCGAACGGAGTATTTAATCCGGGAACACAAAGAGTAACATATATTTATCGCAGACAGGATGCAGGAGATGTAATTGCCCATTATATCAATCCGGCGGGAGTTGCGTTAGATGCAGATGAAGTTTTGGACGGCAGCAGAAAACTTGGCCTTGCCTACAGTACAAGTGCAAAGGCTATTGCCGGATATCATTTGGAGAGAGTTGAAGGCGCTGAAAGCGGATTGTTCTCAACTGCACAAATAGAGATAAACTATGTATATGTTAAAGATCCAAGTGTTATAATCTATCCGGATCCGCTACATCCGGCTACACCAAGCCAGATAAATCGTCCGGGTGATAGAAACAATGATATCATTATAAGACCTATAGCTACACCTTCAATAGCCACATCTTCAAACGGAAGAAGAGGCGGCTCGGGAGGAAGCTCATCTATAAGACCTACACAGACAGTTGTAGAGAAAAAAGAAGAAATAAAGGCTGATGCTATAAATGTTGAGCCTGTAAAACCTGAAATTATCATAGAGGATCCGAAAAAGTTTACTGCGGAGACTGTATCAGACAGACGCCCACTCTCGGTACCTAAGACCTCAGATAATACAGACCTTTTCAAATATATGATATTACTGATATCTTCATGCGGAGCAATGCTTTTGGTATTTAAGAAGAGATAGTGACTTGACAAGAAGAAAGCCTCGGGAACAGCAACTTCCCGAGGCTTTTTTAATATTTAATTTTTTTTAAAATGACTATTTTATAAAAAAGTGTTAAACTAGCCATATGAATATTTTATTTACAGATTTGGACAATACTTTGATCTATTCAAAGAAAACGAATATAGCAGAGAAAATACCGGTGGAGCTTTATAACGGAGAGGTAAACAGCTTTATGTCAAAATACTCCTATGAGCTTTTGCATAAGTTAAATGAGATGCTCCTTATAGTACCTATTACCACAAGAACCTATATTCAATACAGCAGAGTAGATCTTGGTTTTAATCCAAAATATGTACTATGTGCAAATGGAGGAATACTTTTAAAAGACGGCATAAAGTCGGATGAATGGTATAAAGAAAGCCTTGATATAGTAAAGCCTTCATCAGATGAGAGAGAAAAAGCATATGCATTTTTGCAGAAAGATAAAAGAAGAAAGTTTGAATGCAGAAATATTGATGACTTATTTATCTTTACAAAATGCGATGAGATTGAGGATGTTGTAAGAGATCTTAAAAGCATACTGGATATGACAAAGGTGGAGGTTTTGTACAATAAAGATAAGCTTTATATAATGCCGAAGAACTTAAACAAGGCGGATACGGTTAAAAGATTTGTCAAAAGATATGCAAAGAGCGAAGATCATGTATTTGCGGCCGGAGATACGGAGTTTGATATCGGAATGATAGAGCTTGCAGACATCGGATTTGCACATAAAGATTTGAATATAAGTAAAAATATTTTCAATGATTATGAAGGACTCTTTTCGGATTTCTATCTGGAAAAGGTTTTAGAATATATTAAGGAGTAGGAAATGCCGGGATTTACAACTCACTATATTTTAGGGTTAAAGGCATATGGTGGCTTAGAAAACTCAGGTTTAAAATATATTATATCTAAATACAGATGGTTGTATCAGCTGGGACTTCAGGGACCGGATATGTTTTTTTACAATATTCCGATACTGAGACACAGGGATTACAGAAATGTCGGCTCATATATGCATGAGAGCCATGTAAATGATTTTTTTGCAAATGCACTTTGTGAAATACAGGGGATGGAATCAAAACAAAAACAGCAGCAGGCTATAAGCTATATTGCAGGTTTTTTATGCCACTATGTAGGTGATTATATCTGCCATCCTTATATTTACGCAAGAATAGGGCATGAAAACGGAAAAAACAGCGCCTATGTATACGGACTTCATGCGGCACTTGAAAATGATATAGATACCATACTTTTAAAAAAGTATAAGAAAAAGAAAACCTCGGAATTTAATCAGGCAGCCACTCTTGCACTAAACGGTTTTGAGATACAATTTGTTTCGGATTTTCTTGCAAGAGTGATAAATAAAACCTATTATCCGATTACATATAAGAATAATTTCAGAGTAACACCTGCCATGGTACACAGATCTGTACTTGCAATGAGATTTGGAGTAAGAACTCTTGCCGATCCCACGGGCAGAAAAAAAGACAGGATAAATGCCATAGAATCTCTGTTTTTAAAAAAGCCTATAGTTTCACAGAAGATACTCTCAGATGAAGTACCGGATGCAAAAGGAGCCCTAAATCTTGAACATGAACTTTGGATAAATCCATGGAATAAGAGTGTTCATTCAAATGAAAGCTTTCCGGAGCTTTTTGATAAATGCATTGACAGATGTGAGGAAATATTTAAGATACTGAATACGGAAATAGTGCCGGACAGAATGGAAGAGACCGATTTTCACAGACTGCTTGAAAATATAGGAAATTACTCCTATCATTCAGGGCTTGATGTAGGGTGAAAGATATCAAATGATTAGTATTTAAAAATTTAAATATTATTACTTTAAAGAAAGTGAGGTGAATAAGAGTATGTATCCGATGAATGTAACAAAACCTATAGGTGCGGAACAACTGGAGAATCTGAACCGAAAAAAAGGTGTTGTATTAAATAGTGACAATGTAGATATTTTGAATACTTCCTATTATAAAAAAACAGGAAACACAAACACTGCAACACAGACGGCAAGTACACCAAATCCTGCCGCCGCAGGCAGTACTACAGTAAGTCAAAACACCGGACAGGCTCAAAGCACTGGACAAAATGCCGATGTAAGGCGAATAACATTGCCGGCATTAAGCAAGAGAGTTTCAAAGGGGCAAAAAGTCCCGCTTACCTTTTCTTCAAACAAGATAAAGGTGAATTTCGGGTGGAATGTGAATAATTCAGCCTGTGATGTGGATGTCTCAGCTTTTTTACTCGCCGGAAACGGAAAAGTGGTGGGGGATGATTTCTTTGTTTTCTACGGACAGGAGAGCAGCCCTGAAAGGAGTGTGCTTTTTAAAAATGTTGAAGAGGCAAATGTATTGCAGGTGTTTGATATAGATACTTCTATATTAAATCCGGCTGTACAAAAGATAGTCTTTGTAATGACTATAAATGATGCAATTGAAAAAGCACTTAATTTCGGTATGTTAAAAGACGCATACATACAGATAGTGGATCCGGTGACAAACGCAGAGGTAGCTTCTTTCCTTGTAGAGGAATATTACAACAATATAAACTCCATGATGATGGGAGAAGTATATCTGCACAACGGTGCTTGGAAGTTTAATGCAATAGGAAACGGAGTAAATAAAGACTTGGCGGGACTTTGCGAATTTTACGGAGTACAAGTCGAATAAGGAGGGGAATATGCTGACATTTGAAGTTATTAACGAGTTGACACTTAAGGTTACCTGTGAAGGAAATGACACATTGATTGCAAAAGCAGGTGCATTTATAGCCGGAGAAAATCCGGGCGGAAAGAACTATACTTTTGAAAAGATGTTGCTTGGACCGGGAGGAAGTATCGGACAGGCATTACTGGGACAGCTTGTAAGAAGAGTTGCAGGTGAAAATATACCGCTTATGAAGGTACATTTAAACGGAGCTTCCACAACATACTATGCAAACTACGGACAGCATGTAGTAGTGTATAAGCTGGCACCGGGTGAGACGGTTTCGGTAGAGTCTGAGAATATACTTGCATTTACAAACGACTGTGATTACTCTGTAAGATTTTTAGGTGTAGGTATACTTTCACAAAAAGGTCTTGCTACAACCACACTGGTTGGTAGAGGAAATAATGCCTATGTGGCATTACTCTCAGACGGAAACCCGCTTGTGGTTTCAAATGTGAAGTCAAGAGATACACTTGCGGTAGATCCGGATGCTGTAATATGCTGGTTCAGCAAGAACGGAATGGGAGATCCACAGATAAAGGCGGATATCTCATGGAAGACATTTATCGGTCAGGCTTCAGGAGAGTCATATTCATTTGAATGGTCAGGAAATGAGCCTGTAACGGTTTTGGTTCAGCCAAGCGAGAGAGGCGGCGGAATCAGAGTGAGTGTAGATTAATAAATTTGAATTATTGCAAGTTAAAAGCAGTCGGAAATTCCGACTGCTTTTTCATAATTATTAAAGCTTCATTACTTCTTTAAAAAAGTCCTTTGCATATCTGTACATTTTAAGAGAGTACTCTCCGAATTCTTCCCCTACATTGGCCTTATACACCGTCCATAGCGCCCAAAGATAACCGCTGAGTGCCATATAAGCATACAGCTTCTTATACTCATCTGTAAAAGGCTTTCTTTTAAGATAAGATTCTAAAAGTTCATCAGCCTGAGATTTATCATAATAAGAATATATAGCGCACATCGCCACATCTATAACAGGATCCGCCATTCCGGCATATTCCCAGTCAATAAGCTTTATCTTATTATCCGCTGTGATAATAAAATTATCGGCTACACTGTCTATATGACAGAGGCGACTTTCAGACTTCATTCCTTTAAGTAAATCGAGTAAGAGCATCATATTTTTGTGAACCTCTTCTACATCTTCAAAAGATATTCCACCGCTCTTTTCACAGAGTCCGGTATAATAATCTATTCTCTCGGCTATATCAAAGCGATGGCTGACTTTTACATCAGTTTCATGCAAAGTCCTTAAAAGTTCCATACATCTTGACATTTCTTCCTTATTAAAGGCGTCGGCATTTTTTGAACCGTCATAAAACTTTGATATCTTATAACCGCTTTCCTTATCAAAATAAATTATTTTCTCCGTAATATGCAAATCCTTGACTGCCATATAGCAATCATACTCATTTGAACGGTTTATAAGTACATCTGTGCCCTTTCCGGGTATTCTACATATATAACTCTTATCATCCACTTCAAAAAGGAAAGATTTATTTGTCATACCGGCTTTTAATGTGCGCAGACCTTTTATACGACTCTCGGGGATATTAAAAACCTTTGCAATAAGTTCAAGAGCCACATTTCCACTGTTTTCCTTATATTTATCATCAAATGCTCGAAGCTCTTCCAGATTTTCAAACTCATAGACCTGATTTTTAGGTTGTGGATTGATATGCATGGCAGGCAGTGTAGAGTTTTTCTTTTGTATTTCACTCATAAGTACATTTTCCCAATACCAGTCATCGCTTCCCGGAGTAGCAAATGCTCTTTCCAGTATCGGCATAAACTCTTTTGAAAAGTCTTTGCTGAAATATACAGGTCCGTACATTACATAGGCATCGCTACCGCCTACATTTATAGCTGTTATTTCACGCTTTTTATTAAAATCAAGTACCCATTCATTCGTATTTCCTTCCATATATATAGAAGAATACCAGGAGTAAGGCTCATAGCTGTGATACATATTATCTCTCATCCAGTTGTCTGAAGAAAGTATATAGACATTGGAATTCTCTATATATTTACATGCATAGTGCAATGTGGAAATATTGTTCTTAGTGGAATAATCCGGATTATACACAAGTTTTACATTGTACTTATCTATAAGATATTCAAAATGCTCCTTTAAATATCCCACAACTATTACTATATCAAAGACACCGACTTCATGTAGTTGCTTGATCTGACGCTCAATCATTCTTTCGCCGAACACCTCAAGTAATCCTTTCGGTGTTTCAAATGTAAGAGGAACAAATCTTGAGCCGAAGCCTGCAGCCATGATAACTGCACGTTCCACCTTAAAAGGAGATAGATAATCAAGTCCGGCTTCGGTAAGACTCATACTACTTCCTTCCTTATGTAAATAGTTTAATGCCATAGCATCTTTTATAAGTGAGTTGATGCTTCCAAGAGAGAGGTTTAACTTATCTGCAAGCTCTCTTTGAGTAATAGTATTACATTCAAATATTTCTCTGAGTAAATATGCGTATCTGTTCATATAAGCTCCCAATATAATAAAATAAACATTAAGTTCAAAAACAATAAAAATATATCCTTATTGAACATATTAGCATAACAGGGGGTATAAGTATACATATATATCTTAGAAAAGACAGAAATGTAATATTTTTGTAAGAAATCAGAAAAAGAAAATATATTGTAAGTAATAAAATAAAGTTATATACTAGCTTTGTCTTAAGATAAAGGACTGATAAGAGCCTTTACGGGACGCATTAGATTTTAAAAGGATTTCAAAAAGGAGATGCATTCATTATGAGAAAGCAAACAAAGATTGCTGCATTAATTTCAGCAGCAGCTGTTCTCTCAGTTGGTGGAGCTATGACAGCTTTCGCTGCTACAGGCTGGCAACAGGAGAATGGTACATGGGTATATTATAACAGAAACGAAGAGAAAGTAACAGAGACATGGCAGAAGTCAGGTGACTACTGGTTCTATCTTGACGACAACGGCGAGATGGCTACAGATTCACTTATCGACGATAACGGCGATACATACTATGTTGACGTTAACGGTGTTATGGTTACAAATCGTTGGGTTGCAGTTGACAACGAGAACGCAGGCGAAGAGAACGAGCCAAATCAGTGGTGGTACTACTTCGGAGCTAACGGTAAGGCTTACAAGAGAAGCGATTCAGCTACAGGCGACGTTTCTTTAAAGACTATCAACGGTAAGAAGTACACATTCAATACTGACGGTAAGATGCAGTATGGTTGGGTAAAAGACGGCGAGACACAGCATGATGACAACGCTTGGCAGGATTCAGACTACTTCTTCGGCGATGAGAACGACGGTTCTATGGCAGAGGGATGGAGAGAGATTGCTATCGTTGATGATCAGGCAGCAGACCTTCAGCCTGGTGACAACTACTGGGATCAGGATCAGACAAGATGGTTCTACTTCAAGGCTTCAGGAAAGAAGGAGAAGAACCAGACAGGTAAGACAATCAACGGAAGAAAGTATGGCTTCGATGAGTATGGCCGTATGAACGCCGGTTGGATCACAACAGCTACAGCATCTAACACTAAGGCTGCTGACGGCGGTTCACAGGGTATTGCTACATACTCTAACTCATTCTTATACTACTCAACACCTGAGGATGGTGCTAGATCTACAAAGGGTTGGTTCAAGGTAACTCCGGGTTACTACCTCCAGAGAGATAAGTATGAGGATGGATCAGATTACTGGTACTACTCAGACGGTAACGGAAAGCTTACAGTTAACGAAATCAAGACAGTAAACGGTAAGAAGTATGCATTCGACAACTACGGTAGAATGATCAGCGGATTCGTTGTACTTCAGATGGAAGGTAACACTGTAGGTTCAGGTTACAGCACAAAGAAGATCGTTCAGAAGGTAGATTCTGACGGTACATATGATACAAGCGACAACTACAACAGATTTGTAAAGGCTAACGACAGCTTGTTCAGATCAGGAGAGCTTAAGGCTTACTTCTTCGGTGGAAGCGATGACGGTTCTATGAAGACAGGAAAGCAGACTGTAGAGCTTGATAGCGAAAAGTACACATTCGAGTTCGCTAAGAACGGTTCTAACAAGGGTGTTGGTATCAACGGTATGGAAGATCACAAGTTCTATGTTGGTGGAAAGCTTACAACAGCTGATGCTGACAACAAGATCGAGATCGTTATCCTTGACAGCAGCAACAAGTTAGTTGCTAAGTCATCTGTAGAGGATGCTCTTGCAGCTTACGGTAACGGTGGCGTTCAGCACTTCAAGTCAAACGGAGACTTAGATTATACAGAGTATAAGTTCACAGGTCTTCCAACAGGACACAAGGCTTATGTTGTTAACACAACAGGTGCTATGGTTAAGAGCGGAACAAAGAAGGACGGAGATGATTACAAGGTTAAGACATCTAACTACACAGTAGATTGGGTACGTCTTGAGGAATAATCTCAGTTAATTAAATAGATTTTATATAGGCTTGAGGTGGAGCGAAGCGAAGCCTCATGGCATCTGATAAATCTAATGCGAGAGGAATACTTTCTAAGGAGGTATTCCTCTTTTTGATTTTATCATATGTAAATTGTATTTAATAAAAAACAGGAATAATTCTCATTATTAGTACTTGACTTTTTTGATATTTTAGTTCATAATAAAAGCACATTGTGGTTGTGCAAAATTAAATCTAATGATTTTGAGATTTAAGTAAGTAAATTGCTCAAGTACAACCTGATATTGGAGGACAATATGTTAAAAGATTTTAAAGAATTTGCGTTTAAGGGTAATGTTTTGGATATGGCGATAGGTGTTATCATAGGTGGGGCCTTTGGTAAGATTGTCACATCTTTGGTAAATGATTTGATTATGCCTATCATATCAATCTTGATAGGAGGTTTAAACTTCACTGATTTGAAGTATGTTATAACTCCTAAACATGGTGACGTAGCTGAGAATGCCATTGCTTACGGATCTTTTATTCAAAATGTAGTTAATTTCTTTATCATTGCATTCTGTATCTTCATATTTGTAAAGCTTATAGAGAAGACTAAGAGAAAAGATAAAGAGGATGCTAAGGTAGAGGAAGCACCTGCAAAGGCGGATGATGTTGTTCTTCTGGAGGAAATTAGAGATTTATTAAAAGCAAAGAACTAAGGAGGAAATATGAGTTTTTATCGTTGTGCACACTGTGGAAAGATTGTCTCAGTAGTAGTTGATGGTGGTGGTACACTTGTATGTTGTGGAGAGCCTATGCAGCTCTTAAAGGCTAACACAACAGATGCAGCTAAAGAGAAGCATGTACCTGTAGTAACTGTTGATGGTAATAAGGTTGTTGTTAATGTAGGTAGCGTAGATCATCCTATGACACCTGAGCATCTTATCAACTTCATCATGATTGAAACAAACCTTGGAAAGCAGTACAAGGGACTTACAGCTGAGGATAAGCCACATGCTGAGTTCGCATTACAGGATGGCGAGAAGCTGATAGCAGCTTATGAGTATTGTAATTTACATGGTTTATGGAAAGCAGAGGTATAATTTATGAAGTATGTATGTGATGTTTGCGGATGGGAATATGATGAGGCTCTTGGAGATCCTGATAACGGAATAGCTCCTGGAACAAAATGGGAAGATCTTCCGGATGATTTTGTTTGCCCACTTTGTGGCGTAGGCAAGGATGAGTTTTCTCAGGAATAATATTTAAATAAAACTATTCAGAGCCCTTAGGGGCTCTTTTTATATGCGGTCGGGCAGGTTTTCCTGCTCGATTGTTTGACTTGTAAGTATATACTATAGTATATTAGAATCATTATGAATGGAATAAAAAGAGATTACAGTGATATTATAGATATGGAGCTTCCAAGCTTGAAGGTTCCGTTATCAAGAAAAGAGAGAGCTTCACAGTATCTGGCTTTTGAGGCTGTACTTAGCGGTAAAAAGCTTTTGGAGAAGGGTGAAGAGATTTGGCTTAAGGAGTATGCGCCTGAGGATTATAAGCAGGAGGTATACAAAAGAGAGCAGAGACAGGAAGAAACATGATTTGCGATTATTGTATTAATTATATATATGACGAAGATGTGGAAGGGTATATCTGTGATGTGGATATGGATGAGGATGAGTATGCAAGAATGAGAAGCAGTGATTATTCTACCTGTCCGTATTATAGAAGTAATGATGACTATTTGATAGTAAGGAAACAAATGTAATGGAAATTGAGATAGGAAAATTACCGGAGTTACAGAATAAAAAGATAATAGACATAAGGCCCGAACATGAATTCAAAAGAGGAAGTATTCCGGACTCTGTTAATATAGCGGAAGAAGATATACTTGAGAGAATAAAAGATTTTGATAAAACCGATATTATCTGTCTGGTATGTGCTACAGGCAATAAGACTGAGTATCTGTCTGAGGAACTGGAAAGTCAGGGTTATGAGAATATATATAATCTGAAAGGCGGATATGAGGCCTATATGAAACTTAAATTAAATGAGTTTCTAAAAGAGGAAAGTAAAAAAGATGAGTCGAATAAAAGAAGCAGAGATATTGAAAGAAGCATTATAAAGAAGTTTAGAAAAAGTATTTGGAGAAAATTCACTGCCGCCATAAATGAATATGAACTTATAAAAGACGGTGATAAGATTGCGGTATGTATATCCGGAGGAAAGGATTCTATGCTGATGGCAAAGCTCTTTCAGGAGCTTTTAAAGCATGGAAAGAGGAATTTTGAGTTGGTATTCCTTGTGATGAATCCGGGATATGATGATATAAATTATCAAACTATAGTAGATAATGCTAAGATTTTGGATGTTCCTATAGTAGTATTTGAATCTTCCATATATGATATTGTGGCAGAGGATGAGAAATCGCCATGTTATCTCTGTGCAAGAATGAGAAGAGGACATCTGTATGCGAAGGCAAAGGAGCTGGGGTGCAATAAGATTGCTCTTGGACATCATTTTGATGATGTTATAGAAACTATTGTGATGGGAATGTTATACGGAGCCCAGATTCAGACAATGATGCCTAAACTTCACTCCACAAACTTTGAAGGTATGGAGCTTATCAGACCGCTCTACCTTGTAAGGGAAGAGGACATTATACATTGGGCAAAGTATAATGAGCTGAATTTTATAAGATGTGCCTGCAGATTGACAGATAATTGCTCTATATCAGAGACCGGTGATAAGGGATCTATGAGGGCGGAAGTAAAGAAACTTATAAGAGAGTTGGCTGCCAAAAATCCATATATTGAGAAGAATATTTTCAGAAGTGTGGAAAATGTCAGCTTGGATACAGTAATAGCCTACAAGAAAAACGGGGTAAAACACTCTTTCTTGGAGGACTACGATTGAGAGGTTATCTTGTATGAGTGAGAAAACTTTGAATATTATGATAGCTACCGATCTCCACTACCTTTCAAAGAGTATAAATGACGGTGGAGAGGCCTTTGAAAATGTAATGGAAAAGGGCGACGGTAAGGGAATGACATATATTGAAGAAATAGTGGATGCATTCTGCAATGAAGTTAAAAAAAGAAGACCGGATTTGGTACTCTTACTTGGTGATTTAACTTTTAACGGAGAGAGAGTAAGCCATTTGGAACTTTCACAAAAGCTTAACAGTATAGTGAAAGAGGGTATACCGATATATTTGATACCCGGAAACCATGATATAGATTATGAAAGAAGCTTCGGATTTCGCGGAAATGAAATATATAAGGTTGACAGCATGTGTGCAAAAGATTTCAGAGAGATATATGCCGACTGCGGTTATAAAAATTATGAGTACTATGATGAGTATTCCGGAAGCTATATTTCAAAACTTAGGGATGATTTATATTTGCTAATGCTGGATACCAATTCCTATCATTCAAATTATTTGTGCAAGGAAAGTCTTCTTTGGTTGGATAAGGTGCTTTTTAGACTGTCAAAAGCGGATGCGCAAATACTTGCAGTAAGCCATCAAAATCTTCTTGAGCAAAATTATATGTTTACTGAAGGTTTTATGATTAAAAATGCGGAGGAAATAGAAGCTCTTTATGCCAAATACAATGTAAAGCTGAATCTTAGCGGCCATATGCATATTCAGCATATTGAAAAGAATCTTATAACAGAGATAGTGACATCTTCTTTGGCAGTGTCACCGAATCATTTTGCAAATATTATTTATGACGGGAAGTCTTTTAAATATTTTACAGAATGTCTGAAGGTGGAGGCTGTAAATGATTTTGAAAATTACAGCAGGCAGTTATTTAAAGGTGTCGGAAGCAGACAATTGAATAAGTTGTTTAAGACTCATACCTTTGACAATGATGAAGAAGAAGATATTGAAAAGATGGGCAGAGCATTTCTCAGGATGAATGAATGCTATTTTGCCGGAGAGATTTTTGATACTACGGGGTTTGAAGAAGGCATAAGACTTTGGGAAGATCAGCATGAGAGCTTCACATCTTTATATATAAAGAGTATACTGGATTCTGTGTTCAATGAGCAGAATAAATTTAGATTGGAATTATAGAGAGGAGATACAATGGAAAGATTTGTAGATAGATTTTTGCGTTATGTAAAGAAAAATACAAGATCTGATGAGAGTAAGGCGGGGATAGTTATTCCGTCCACACCTTCACAGATGGAATTTTTGGAGGAACTTAGTGAGGAGTTAAAAAGAATAGGCTTAGAAGACGTTAAGATAAATAAGAAGAATGCATTCCTTACAGCAACAGTTCCTGCAAATGTGGAAAACGCTCCTGTAATAGGATTTATTTCACACGTGGATACAGCGGCTTTTAATGCCGAGAATATTTCACCACAGATACATGAAAACTATGACGGAGGGGATATCGTACTTGGAAACAGCGGATTTGTGCTTTCCCCTAAGGAGTTCCCTAATTTAAAAAATTACATCGGTCAAACTCTTATCACTACTGACGGAACTACACTGCTTGGTGCCGATGATAAGGCGGGAGTTTGTGAGATAGTTTCAGCTATGGAGTATTTGATTGAGAATCCACAGATAAAGCATGGTAAACTCAGAGTTGCCTTCGGATGTGATGAGGAAATAGGTGTCGGAGCCAACAATTTTGATGTGGAAGACTTTGGTTGTGATTTTGCCTATACAATGGACGGAAGTTCTGTAGGTGAGTTACAGTTTGAATGTTTCAATGCCGCAGAGGCCAAGATCGATATTTTAGGTAAGAGCGTACATCCGGGTGATGCCAAGAATAAGATGATAAATGCGCTTACCATATCAAGAGATATTCAGATGGCAATGCCGCTTTTATCTGTACCTGAAACAACTGAGTGCAGAGAGGGATTTATACATTTGATAGAGGCGCATGGAGATGTGGAGAATGCAAGTCTTGTGTATATTATCAGAGATCACAACCGTGAGCTTTTTGAGGACAAGAAGAACACTGTAAGAAAGATTTGTGAAGAAATCAATTCAAGATATGATATAGACAGAGTAAAGCTGGAGATGCATGATGAATATCGCAATATGGCTGATATCATAAAGAATGATCCAAGAAGTGTGGACATTGCTACAAAGGCTATGGAAAATCTTGGAATAACAGTAAATAAGGATCCTATAAGAGGTGGAACAGACGGTTCCAAGATATCCTTTATGGGACTTCCTACACCGAATATATTTGCAGGCGGAGAGAACTTCCACGGAAGATTTGAGTTTGTAAGCGTTCAGTCAATACAAAAGGCTATAGATGTTATAGTAGAGATAGCAAAGATAGCGGTGGAGGGATAAAATTGAAAAGCGGACATCGAAAGGAAAACGATGTCCGCTTTTTGCTGTTTTATATAGATTCAAAGTTTTCTTCTTTGAAATGTTCACTTTCAATAAACTTTACGGGTGAAATACCTATGTATTTTTTAAAGACTTTTATGAAATATTTGTAGTCGGAAAACCCCACTGCATCCGCTATTTCATACACTTTTAAGTCACTGTCGTTTAAGAGTTTTACAGCTTGCTGAATACGATATCTGTTTAAATAGTCATTAAAAGTATAGCCGGTATATTGTTTTAACTTAGCATTTAAGTAAGTGCAAGACATACCGCATTCTATACTGATATCGGTCAATGACAATCTGTTTTGATATCGTGAGCGTATACTCTCAAGCATTATTGTCACATATTTATTTGAATGAGATGGTTCTTCACCGGAAATGAGATGTAGTCTTGCTTTTTCTATATCAATTTGTTTTTTGTCTTGACTTAATCGTTGCAAATGATTTCTTTTTGCAATTATTTTTTCTAAAATGGGATACAACTCATTAAAGTTAATAGGCTTTAACAAATATTCACAAACTCCCAAACTGATTGCTTTTTTGGCATAGGAAAACTCAGAATATCCTGAAATTATAACAGCATCATAGCCGTAAATATGTATGCTTTCTTCTATCATACTTAGTCCGTCTTTTTCAGGCATATTTATATCGACAATCACTATATCCGGTCTTTTTTCTTCAATTTGTCTTAATCCGTCATATCCGTTTACTGCTTCTCCAACTATAACGCAGTCGTATTGGCTCCACTTTGCCATAAACATCAAGCCTTTTCGGATAATGTCCTCATCTTCAACTATCAATACTTTATTCATCTTCACTCTCCAACATAAAAGGCAATCGGATAGTTACAACTGTTCCATTACAACTATCTATTTCCAGTCCATAGCTATTTCCATAAAGCAATTTAATAACTCTGTGGGAGTTATATAAACCGATATGCTCTTTGTAAATAGAATCCTTCTCCAAACTGTTTCGAAGTAACTCTAAATTATCAGTATCAATACCCTTGCCGTTATCCTCTACCGATATAGTGAGTATATCTTCTGTGTGTTCCGCCTTTATCGTGATATGAATTACATCTACCAAACCATGAGCCAGGGAATTTTCAACAATAGGCTGTAATAAAAGCTTGGGTATCATACATTCTTGTAATTCCTCAGGTATATCAATACTATAAGTCAAACGTCTGTTGTAACGTAGTTTTTGCAGCATAAGATAGTCGTTAATGTATTCTATATCTGTTCCAAGTGCTACAACAGTACTTCCATAATAAATACTATAACGCATCAACCCTGCAAATGCCAATACCATCTCTACCGCCTTTTCTTTGTCGATCATAATTTGATACTTTAAAGTTTCGAGGATATTAAATAAAAAATGTGGATTAAACTGTTCTTCAAGTTGCTTGATTTCCATAATACGCTTTCTTTCTGAAAGCTCGGAATTGTTTTTTAACAGAGCCTCTTTTTCATTCAATACCTCATCAAAGGATGATAATAGCATATTAAATTCTTCAAAAATAATAGGCTTATCAATTTTATTTCCTTTGCTCATTTTGTTTATCAATTCTATCAGCTCTTCAATGGCGGCTGCATTTTTTTCGGAAATACGTTTGGTAATATATGGAATCATAAAAAGCATTATAAGCGCTGATAATATTATAAATAATATACCGTAATAGAAAGAACGCCTTTGGATCTCTTTGGATGTCATAGTATATAATGTAAATTGACCGTCAATAAAGGTATTAATATGTCCTTGATATCTTGTTCCGTTTATGTCAATATCACTGTCTTTTGAAAAGGTATCCATATATTTATCTGCAGGATATTTTAAGGTTAAATCTGCATTTCTTTTCCCGGTATAAAAAATAATATGATCATATCTGTCGGTTAACACAATACTGTCTATAGGAGAGCGCATAAACAAATATTCAAAATCCTTACTTAAAACATCAAAAAAAAGGTATCCAACCGTTTCTTTACCATCCATTATTGCATGGGCAAATATCAGGCTTGATTCCTGTTCATAGTCATAATTCATTCGGCTTGGGGTTATATAGGTGTGATTTAAAGGAGCGGATTTAACCTTTTCCAATACACGACTTTCCAAAAACAGCTCTTTATTGCCTTCAAATAAATTGGAAGATATTATATGTAGGTCCTTATCCAGTAAAATAAAATTTGCTTTTAAATTTTGGGCATTTACAAAGCTATACAAAGTTTGATTAACTTTACTTAGTTTACTGTTGTCACCACCTAATAAAAGTCTAATAATATCTTCATCTGTGGACAAATTCTCCAGTTCAGAATCATAAATTAAAAACTGTTTTTCAAGTACTTGTAACAACTTTTGAGTATTCTTTTTATTTTCAAGATTTTCAATTACTTTAAAATTAACGGAGAGAAAGGCTAGCATCATGATAAATAGTATGACAATAATAGATAAAGCATACCTTAAAAATGAATACTCTATATATTTTTTATATGTAATACTTTTCATGCTTTCCCTCCGTTTACAATTAAATACTTATATCGCTTTTACCACTGATCTTAAAGAAAATCAATAATGATAAAATGCTGGTTACTGTTAGTATTGTAGAATAAGCCGCTGCATTACCGAAGCTGCTTCTAATGACTTCGGCATAGATTGCGACTGTCAAAGTCTGTGTTTTACTGGTATACAAAATAATGGAAGAACTGAGTTCGCTTATTAATGTGACCCAACTCATAATAGCTCCGGATAACACACCTGTTAACATCATCGGGACGGTGATTTTTAAAAATGATTGAAGTTCATTACAGCCCAAACTTACAGCCGCCTCTTCGACGCTTGGACTTATTTGCCCGATAATAGCGTTACTTGAACGAATCGTATAAGGCATACGTCTGACAGATAATGAAATGATCATTAAAATAGCGGTTCCGCTAAGTAAGAGAGGTTTTGAGTTAAAGCCGTATAAAAAGGATATACCCAATACGGAGCCCGGTATAATGTAGGGCAACATGGTCAAAGTATCAAGTGTAGATGTAAAGAATGAACGTTTTCTGGCACTTAAATATGCAATTATGATACCGAAGACCACAACAATAACTATTGCTATAAAACCGAAAAGGTAGGTATTTAAAATAGCTGAATTATTATTTTTTGATAGAAGAGTGTTGTAGTAATTTTCCAATGTAAAACCTCCGGTATAAAGTCCGCCACTGCCGGTTTTCAAAAACGAAGTTGTTATAACAGTTAGCTGCGGAAGGATTGCTACAAACACTATACCATATACTAAAAGGTGCACCAGTATATTTTTTACTCCACCGATTTTGACCGCTTCCATAGGTTTTAGTGCTGTCATGGAATAAGTAAATTTGGCACTTAAAAAACGCTGCAGGAAAAATAGAAACAGGGTAATGCCTATAATGATCACACATAATGCAGCTGCAAAATGATCATCTGTACTGACTTCTCCCATAAACTGACCATAAATCATAACAGGGAAAGTTTTGTAACCTTCTCCGATAAGCATTGGAGTTCCAAAATCGGAAAAAACTCGCATAAAAACAAGTAAGGAGCTTGCAAGTAATGTAGGTGTTACCAAAGGTACTATAATCAGTCTCACTCTGTCCCATAGATTGCAACCAAGACTTTCTGCAGCCTCTACCAAAGAATTGTCAAGGCTTTTAAGAGCGCCTGAGGTGTACATATATACAAGTGGAAATGATTGCAGTGAAAAAACCAAAACTATACCTGCAAAACCATAAATACCTGCAAATTTCACCGGCAAAATATTATTTATCACTCGTGTTATAAAGCCGTTTCTACCAAGCAGCTGTATCCATGCATATGCTCCGATAAAAGGAGGTGATAAATATGACATGACTATCATTATATTCAAGTATTTGTTTCCGGTGATCACAATTGAGCGGAGCAAATAAGCCATCATCAACCCAAGAAGAGTAGATATTAAAGTTGCTACGATAGTTACTTTAAAGCTGTTGATTAATGTGCTCCAATAATATTTTTTTTGAAAAAACTTAGTAAAATAAGCAAAGCTTAAATTTCCGGAGTCTGAAATTACACTTTTATATAAAATCAAAACTAAGGGATAAATAATGAATAAAACAGCGAAAGCCAGAATAACGAAGGTGGATACACTCCATATATTCAGCTTCTTTTCTTTTATACCGTTCATATTACACCCCCTTAATCAAATTTTTTGTACCGTCATTTGTAAATACATTAATCTTTTCAGTTTGTAAATTTAAATAGACGGTGCTGCCATCCTGTATAGCTTCCAATGCATCAGAGGCTTGAATTACTTCCACCTCTTTGCCGTTTTCAAGTTCTATAAAATAGTTGGTGTTGATTCCTAAAAAGACACTGTTCTTAATTATACCCTTAATTCCGTCTTTATTATCTCTGCTTAAGATAAATTCCTCTGGACGGATGGAAACACTGACTTCTTCCATGTCTGCGCATTCTTCAGACAAATTATTCATTGCAAAAAATGCATCAAAAATCTTGATTCCCTGTTCGGATTGATTCTTAATTACATGACCGTCCAAAATATTGGATTGTCCGATAAAAGTTGCTACGAATGTATTTGACGGTCTTTGATAAATACGCTTAGGAGTGTCGATTTGCTGAATAACTCCTCCGTTCATAACGGCTATTCTGTCGGATACTGCAAGTGCCTCTTCCTGATCATGTGTAACATAAACAGTTGTAATCCCGATTTGTTGTTGTATACGCTTTATTGCATTTCTCATTTCGACTCTGAGTTTTGCATCCAAATTGCTTAGAGGCTCATCCATTAACAGCACTTCCGGATGTATGACAATTGCTCTGGCAAGAGCAACTCTTTGCTGCTGCCCACCGGAGAGCTTTACAGGCATTCTGTCTTTTAAATGATCAATCTTAACGATTTTTAGTATCTCATCTACTTTTTCCTCAATTTCCTGTTTACTCATTTTCTTACGTTTTAAACCGAAGGCAACATTATCCTTTACCGACATATGTGGGAAGATGGCATAATTTTGAAAAACCATACCCATATTTCTTTTATTAGTAGGTATATTGTTGATGAGCTTTTCATCCAGCTTGATTTCTCCACCCTCGATAGAATTAAAACCTATAATCATTCGTAAAAGAGTTGTTTTTCCACAACCTGATGGACCAAGAAGTGTGAAGAATTCTCCATCTTTAATATTTAATGATAAGCCGTTTATAATGGTATCTTTTCCGAATCTTTTAACTACATTCTCAATATTTATTGCTACACTCATATTTTTCTCCTAAATAAAGGTAAAAGGGCTTGATGCCTTTAGAGATAAAATTTTCCCTTACTGCAACAGCCCTTCAACCCACTTTTTATTTTTATTGATTAATTTTGATATTTAATAAATATAATATTAGTTCATTGAACTTTCGATATGCTCTGTGAACATTGTAGTAATTTCAGTCTTATGTTCAGCAACCCAGCCTTCATCATATTTATCAAATAACTTTATATCTGCTTGTGGCTTCATGTAATCCGCTAATTTCACATCTGCTCTTAATGGTCTAACAGTCAAGTTCTGACCTACATAAGACTGTACTTGCTCAGACAACATAAAATCAACAAATTTTTTTGCATTTTCCGGATGCTTGCAGTTTTTCAAAATCTGTACTGATTCTCCCGGGAAAATAGCACCTTCCTTAGGGAATACAACTTCTACAGGAGCACCGTCTTTAACATAGCTTGCAGCAGGATCTTCCCAAGTTAAACCGACGATATACTCACCTTCTGCAACTCCCTTATAAACCTGACTGGAACTGTTGCACATCTTACCGTCTAAATTCTGTAAGAACTTATCAACATAGGCCCATGACTCGTCAGAGAGTGGATCCTGATCTTTTCCCATACCGTAGAGCATTGCCATCAATGATTGGAAAGCTGAACTTGAATTAACCGGATCACCGAAAGCAATCTTTCCTTTAAGTTCAGGGTTTAATAAATCTGCAAATCCTTCAATCTTCATATCTCCGGCTAAATCTTTATTTACAATCATAACCGTAGGATCTGCAAATGCAGGTGTGAAATATCCTGTTGTGTTTCTTGCAGGTTCAATCATATTATCATTTTCTGGTGACACATATTCCTCAAACAAATCTTTTGAAGAAGAGAGCATTGTTTGATCTGCAGCCCAAAAAATATCTCCAAGCGGATTTTCTTTCTCTGACTGAGCTCTTTTTAACAATTCTCCGGTTCCTGCAACAACTACTTCAACTTTAATGCCGGTTGCATTCTCAAATTCCGGAATCACGGCATTATTAAGTGCTTCGCTTCTTGCTGTATAAACAACCAGAACTTTTTCTTCTTGAGAGTTCTCAGATTTTTCAGCTGCTTTTGTTGTTTCGGTAGCTGAAGTTTCGCCTTTTTCTGTTTTTTCTGCAGGCTTACTGCCGGAGCAGGCCATGAGACCCAAAGACAGAACTGAGCATAATAAAGCTGCTTTTAGTATCTTTTTCATTCTTTTCCTCCTAAAAATTACGAACCATATGTTTATGTTTGTTTATAGTTTAGCAGTTTTATATTAAAAATATAACCTATTTTAGAAAAGAAAGGTGGAAAATAAAAAATCCACCCAAGCAAAGGCGGATAGTAAATTAAAAAACTGTCAAGACCTGTAAAGATTTTGACAGTTATTAGTTTAAAATTATCAGATGTAAGTTGATATGTTAAATCACAAAGTCATTTCCGGGATCTTCTACTATAAGATCGGCAATGGAAATGTTGTCAAAATAATCGTTTATCATTTTTGAGAGTTTACTCCACATATCAATAGTGCGGTATTCGCTTGTACGATACATGCTTTCTGTATCTTCATCATCAATCATTATATTTTCTTCTGCAATTCTAAGCACTTCACCTACTGTAATATCGCCTGGATGTCCGGTTAGTTTGTAGCCGCCGCCTTTACCGCGTAGCCCTACAACAAGCTTATGCTTTACAAGAAGTTTTATTATACTTTCCAGGTATTTTTCTGAAATGTCCTGTCTTTTGGCAATATCTCGTAATGGTATAAAATCATCAGATTTATTCTCTGTTAAATCAATCATAACAAGGAGTGAGTATCGCCCTTTAGTTGAAATTTTCATATGAGTCACCTACTTCTTAATTTATAATCCTATTATACAGGTAGGTAATAGGTAAATCAAGTAAATAATAAGACAGAAATGAAAATAGTGATGTAACAATTTATTTTTATCCTATATAAAGGTCTTTGTATTCGTCTTTGTTTTTCTCAAACCATTTTACTGCATAGGAACATGTAGCCTTTATTTTTTTATTAGTTGACTTAGCATAGTCTATTACCTCAAGCATAAGCTTGGCTGCAATGCCTTGACCGCGAAGAGAGTCATCCACAAATGTATGGTCAATAACTATTGTGTTATCATCCAAATTTGGGAAAGTAACTTCAGCAATCATTTTACCGTTTTCATCATTCATATATATTCTGTTATCAGCTATATTAAACATAGTACCTCCAATATTTTTATTATTTAAGTAAAGAGTAGCATGTGAGAGAGAAAAGTCAAGGGCTATGTAAATGTCGGGCATCCAAATCGTATGTAAATGTAGGGCATCCAAATCGTATTGACAGCAATTTGTGTTTATGCTACTATTACCTAGATGCTGCTGTGGCACAGGTGGTAGCGCACCTCATTGGTAGTGAGGAGGTCACGGGTCCGAGTCCCGTCAGCAGCTTGATTATAACCCTTGATTTTACAAGGGTTATTTTTTATGTGTTGTATCTTGAGTTGTATGTCAACGATTTTTGCTTACAAAAAAGCAGTTTTCCCTGCTCATTTTATATATAGCCATAGAGTCCACGTACACTGACCTCACCGCTGATAATTCTTTTTATTTTTCCTTCGGCATTTACAAGCAAGGCACCTGTTTCATCGATTCCAAGTGCGACGGCTTGATAACTACCTTTAGGGTCAAGAATCTTCACGTCTTTGCCGATATTTGCCAAATGCTTCTCATAATTTTCTTTAAGTCCGCTCATATCCTCTGTTTTTAAAAAAGTATTAAAGTTCTTATAGAAGTGATATATAATACCTGCAATTAATTTAGCTCTGTCCATTAAAATACCTGTTTCAAGCAAAAGAGATGATGCCATATCTTTTATATCATCAGGGAATTCCTTATTATTAACATTTATACCCATTCCCGAAATAATGTATTTTATACCGTCCATATCTGAGCTCATTTCCGTAAGTATACCTGATATTTTCTTTGAATTTATGACTATATCATTCGGCCATTTGATGGTGGCGCTTATAGGGTAAAGCTCTTCTATAGCATCACAAATGGAGATGGCGGTTACCAGAGTGATCATAGAAGCCTTTTCTACAGCAATCTCAGGCTTTATACAAAGGCTCATAAAGATACCGATTCCGGCAGGTGAACTCCAACTTCTTCCCATTCTGCCTTTTCCCAAAGTTTGCATATCGGCTACTACAAGGAAGTCGGAATTTATCTTGTCTGCCATCAGTCGGGCATAGTTATTGGTGGAGTCGACTTCATCCAGATATATTATCTGTGGTGCATTGGAGAGTTTATAAGAACTTATATTTTGCTCTATTTCCACTTGATTTAGAATATTACTTTTTGCCAAAAGAAGATAGCCTTTGTTATTGACGGATTCTATATTGTAGCCATCTTTTTTTAGTGCGGAAATAGCCTTCCATACGGCGGTCCTTGAGACACCTAGACTTTCTGAAATATCTTGACCGGATACGTGAATGTTATTTGATAATAAGATTTTTAAAACTTCATTCTTTAACATAGTTCTCCTTATATTTCATATAAAAAAATAATGTATCAAGTGGGATTCGAACCCACAGTCTTCAGAGTCGGAGTCTGATGCGTTATCCAATACGCTATTGATACAAACAAATATTACAAAATTATATCATTTTTTATAATAAATTGATAGGTGCTTTTTGCAATAATATTTGATAAAATAATACCGGAATCAAAAGGTTATAAATTAATTATAAAGAGGCATTTATGAGAAATAAAAAAATAATAACAGGAATAGGTATGATGGCAGTGATGATGGCTGTTGCTACAGGCTGCAGCAATACAAGTAATACGGCAAGCACTGAGGAGACCACCACAGTTGCAGAGTCTACCATGTCTGAAGAGGAAAAAGTATTATCGGATTATAAAACATATGGTATGCAAAAGGATCCGATTCCGGGAATTATAGAGCTTGTGAAGGCATATCAGTATGCAAAAGTAAATGCGGATGCCAGAAGAATGTACAATGTCTTTGGAAGAAGCGATGAGGACGGACTTGCGGATTTACAGGCAAAACTTACAGATGAGGCAAAGGTATACGAATCATTTGATGATACTGTTACCTATGTGACAAAGGGATATGAGGATAATTCATATGTGGTATTTATCAGTTCAAATGTAAAGTTCCATGATATTGATACAAAGGCACCTATGCTTACATGGGCATATGTAAAAGAAGAGCCTAAGGATGCTTTTTATATGGTAGAGACTGACAAGCTGACTGCTGAAGAGAGGCAGTATGTGGATGAGGTGTCGAAGTCGGAAGATATTATTGCTCTTGATGCACAGATGAGGAAAGACCTTGCAACTGCAGTAACAAGTGATATACAGCTTGGTACACTTTATTCTATTTGGGTGCAAAATGCTTCTACAAATGAGAGCAGTGCTGCAGTGGAAACTTCAGAGCAACCTACAGAAACAACTGTAGAAGAAAGTACTGTAGAGAGTATTACAGAAACCGATAAAGAGGAAGCTAATGTGTCAATAGCCGAGACAAAGAGCGGAAACTGATATGGATGTAAGAGATTTTTGGTATGATCTGCCACAGGAACTTATAGCACAGGACCCTCTTGAAGACAGAGCATCTTCAAGACTTTTGGTACTTGATAAAGTAAGCGGAGATATCAGTCATAAGCATTTTTTTGATATTATAGATTATCTAAATGAGGGTGATTGTCTGGTACTTAATGAAACAAAGGTAATACCTGCAAGACTTATGGGTGTAAAAAAGGATACCGGAGCGGCGATAGAAATACTTCTTTTAAAGAGAAAGTCAAAGACCGCTTGGGAATGCCTTGTAAAGCCGGGAAAAAAATGTAAGGTCGGAGCGAAGATTGATTTTGGAGACGGATTACTTTTGGGAACAATAGTTGATATTGTGGAGGAAGGTAACAGGATTATAGAATTCGAGTTTGAAGGGATTTTTGAAGAGATCTTAGATAAGCTTGGAACTATGCCGCTTCCGCCATATATTACACATGTGCTGAAGGATAAAAACAGATATCAGACAGTATATGCAAAGAATGAGGGCTCTGCTGCGGCACCTACGGCCGGTTTGCATTTTACAAAGGAGCTGCTTGACAAAATTGAGAAAAAGGGTATCAGACTTGCAAAGGTTACTTTGCATGTGGGACTTGGTACTTTTAGGCCTGTAAAGGTTACGGATGTAAATGAACATCATATGCATTCCGAGTTTTTTCAAATATCAAAAGAGGCTGCGGATATAATCAACAGTACAAGGGAAAATGGAAAAAGGGTTATCTGTGTGGGAACCACAAGTACCAGAACCATAGAAAGTGCGGCGGATGAAAACGGACATCTTGAAGAAAAGTCGGGGTGGACAGATATTTTCATATATCCGGGATATAAGTTTAAGGTTTTGGATGCACTTATTACAAACTTTCATTTACCGGAGTCCACTTTAGTAATGCTTGTAAGTGCATTGGCAGGAAGAGAAAATATATTGCATGCCTATGAGGAGGCTGTAAAAGAGAAATACAGATTTTTCAGTTTTGGGGATGCGATGTTTATAAATTAAATGTATTTTTAGAAAGGGTTTTTATGAAGATGAGAAAAAGCATTGTGGCATTACTTGTTTTGTCAATTATTATAGGACTTATGAGCTTTAGTGTATATGCCGCAACAGTAAGAAAGGTAACTACAAGCAATTACACACCGCAGCAGACTGAGCCTGCTACAAGAATCTATGTAAGTAAGACAAGCAAGGAGCTTACACTTATAGCCGACAATAAGGTAGTAGGTAAATGGCCATGCAGTCTTGGAGAGTTTTCAGCAAACGGAACAAAGCAAAAGCAGGGTGACAGAACAACCCCGAATGGCGATTACTATATCTGTGTAAGAAATGATAAGAGTGCATATCATTTATCTCTTGGACTTTCTTACCCTGATAAGGCAGCAGCCGACAGAGGATTTGAACAGGGAATTATTACACAGGAAGAAAAAGATGCCATCTACACAGCTATTGATAAGAAGGTATGTCCTCCATGGAATACAGCACTTGGCGGTGCAATAATGATCCACGGAAATTATCAAAAAGGTGTACCTACAGCGGGTTGTGTTGCTGTAAGCAATGATGTAATGGATATTATCTGGCCATATGGACAGCTTGGAATCAAGGTTTCGGTAGGACCATAAAGATATAGGGCATGTTATAGGCTTTGTCTATAATATGCCTTTTTTAAATAGAGAGCAGTATATTATTACTGTTTATATTACAAACTTTGGGTAAAGGAAGTATAGGATGAATATTAGAAAAGCAATTCCTTCTGATTATAACAGGATAATGGAGATATATGCTATTGCAAGGGAATATATGAAAAATAGCGGCAATCCAAATCAGTGGAAGGACAGTTATCCCGAAAAAAATATCGTAAATAAGGATATAGAAGAAAAAATAGGCTATGTATTGGAAGATAATGGTCATATTTTTGCCTGTTTTGTATTTATAAAGGGCTATGAAAATAGTCAAGAACTTAAATTTCCTTCTGATAAGGAGTATGGGATAATACATAGAGTGGCAAGTGATGGAAGTAAAAGAAATATTGTAAGCCGTATAGTAGATTTTGCAAAGAAGGAAATATCTATTTTAAGAATAGAAACCCATGAGGATAACAAAACTATGCAAAAAGCTGTGGAAAAACTTGGGTTTAAAAGACTTGGAATAATACAGCTTGATGATAAAAGTTTTAGGATTTTATATGAATTAAAGGGGTATGTATGATTAGATATGTAAAAGCGGAGGATTTGGACAGACTGGCACAGATAGAGGCGGATTCTTATCCAAAGGCTGAGGCGGCAAGTAGGGAAAGCATAAGAAAGAGGATGGAAAGTTTTCCGGAGTGCTTTTGGATACTGGAAGAGGATGGGATTATAAAGAGTTTCATAAACGGTATGGCTACCGATGAAGAGGATCTTACCGATATTATGTATGACGATGCCTCTATGCATAAAAAAGACGGAGAGTGGCAGATGATATTCTCCGTAGTTACAGAAAAGCCTTACAGAGGTCAGGGGCTTGCAAATCAGGTGATGAAGAAGGTAATAGAGGATTGTAGGGGTAGAGGAAGAAAAGGAATAGTACTTACCTGTAAAGACGGACTCAGACTTTTTTATGCAGAATTTGGATATGAGGATGAGGGTATATCACAGTCAAATCATGGCGATACTATCTGGTATAAGATGAGAATGACATTGAAAACTTGATTTCCACGAGTACGTAAAAGAGCTTTGACAGGTAAAAACATATGTATGTAAAGAGCATTTGATAGAAAAATCATAACATCTTCAATAATATTATCGAGAAAGGAGGTACTAATTTTGGAACTTGGTAAAAGAATCAAATACTACAGAAATGAGAAGTCTTTTACACAGGATAATCTTGCTGAAAGAGTTTTTGTCTCAAGACAGACTATTTCCAATTGGGAGAATGACAAAAGTTATCCGGACATTAACAGTATAATCTTATTGAGTGAAGTATTAGAGGTATCTATTGATAATTTGATTAAAGGAGATGTTGATTTGATGAAGGTTGAAATCCATTCGGAAGAAGTTAAGAAAATGAAGTTGTATTCTCTAATGATGCTGATTTTATTTTTTCTATCGGTAGGGTCAATATTTCCGCTGTTTAAATTTATTGGTGTTTATGCGTTTATTCCATGCTTTATATTATGGATGACTGCAATGATTTTTGCGTTTAAAATAGAGAAAATCAAGAAAAACAATAATATTCAAAGCTATAAGGAAATTGTAGCATTTACAGAGGGAAAAGGATTGGATGAATTAAAGAAACTTGAAGAAAATGCAAAGCGTCCATATCAAAAAATCCTGTCAGTAATTGTTACTGTATTAATCACTGTATCGATTTGTGGAATCATGTACATAATTTTCAGATAAGATATAAGAGCCGGTGAGATCAAAACGATTTCATCGGCTCTTGTTTTATTTGTAAATACCTTCATCTACTAAGTTTTGCACATAGTCAAGGAAAAGCTTAATTGTCGGATGGGATTTCTTTATATTCATATAATGTAATGAAAAATGTCTCATATTTGCATTATCAAGCGGATATGTTATCACCTTGTCGCTATCCAATAAATTCTGAGTGGAAAATCTTGAGCAGATACTTATGCCCATACCGTGAACTATCATCTGCTGTATTGATTCAAGGTCATTTGTCTGTGCAATAACATTTAAGTCGCTTTTCTTTATGCCAAGCCCTTCGAGAAGCTTGCTGGCTACAAATTGTGTGCCGGATCCGTTGGATCTTAATATCATAGGATATTTTAATATATCCGATATTTTGGCATGGCTGTCCCTTAATTTTTTGTATTCCTCCGTTGCAGGTGTAACCAGCATAAGATGATCCGGACATACCTTAAGGCTCTCACAAAGCGGTGAGTTTATGTCTTTGCCGGTAAATGCTATATCAACGCTGTCGCTAAGTAAAAGCTCTGCTATTTCGTCACTGCTTCCCTGCCAGATACTGAAATGCATTTCAGGGTATTTCTCTTTAAAGCCTGCAATAATCTTAGGAAGAAGATAGCCTGAAGGTATGGAGGAAGCGCCTATATGTAACATGCTTTTAGATGACTGTTGCAATGAGAGTACAGCCTGATCCTTGGTTTCCACTATTTTTCTGGCATATGAGAGAAAGGTCTCACCTTCAGGTGTGAGAGTAATGGACTTTGTGGTTCTTAAAAGCAGCTTTCTGCCCAAGTCATCCTCTAAGTTTTGAACATGTGAGCTGATAGTAGATTGTGAAAGATATAAATATTTTGCTGCCTGTGAAAAACTCTTTAATTCGGCGGTGGCAACGAAAGCCTCCAATTGTCTAAATTCCATAAATTATCTCCTTTAATGCTTGTATGCAGTGTTTTATTTCTTCCAAATTATTATTATGTCCAAAGGAAAATCTTATACTTCCTTTCGGGTAGCTTCCAAGACTTTGGTGCGCTGTCGGTGCACAATGAAGTCCTACTCTTGTCTGTATGCCGTATGTATCTTCAAGAATATATGCAATATCCGACGGATCCCTTTCTTTTATATCAATTGACACAACAGCCGCTCTGTTTTTAGTATCGGTTTTACCGTATATCCTGATTTCAGGTATATCTGATATTCCGTCTAAAAAGGCTCCGGTAAGACTAAGTTCCTTTTTTATTATATTGTCCATACCGATTTCATTAATATATTTTAAAGAGGCATTCAGTCCGTATATTCCCGGTATATTTAATGTACCGGATTCAAATCTGTCAGGCATAAAGTCAGGGATATCCAAAGTGTGTGATATACTGCCTGTACCTCCAAGGATAAGCGGTTCTATAATATCTATCATATGTTCTTTTAATATAAAGCCTCCGATACCCTGAGGACCGAGTAATGCCTTATGGCCTGTAAAGGTAAGCACATCTATATTCATGGCTTCCATATCAATGGGGAAAAGACCTGCAGTTTGTGCCGAGTCGACTATAAAATAGAGCTTGTTTTCTCTGCAAAATTTTCCTACTTCAGCTATAGGCATCAAAGTACCACAGATATTTGATGCATGAGTCATTACAACCGCTTTAGTATTTGACTTCAGCATTGAATTAAGTGAGGAGGTATCAAGTGAGCCGTCGCTAAAGCAAGGGATATTGTCATATGAAATACCCGATGAGGAGAGCTGTTTTAGAGGTCTCATTACGGCATTATGCTCCATAGATGATGTCAATATATGATCCCCGCTCTTTAAGAGTCCCTTTAGTACAATATTCAATGATGTAGTAATATTTGCGGTAAAAATAACATTTTTACAATCCCCTCCATTAAACATTGAGCATAGGAGCTGTCTGGTCTCATACAAAATATCTTCTGCCTTATATGCATCTTTATATCCCGAACGATTTACATTGGATCCGACATTTTGTATATAATCAAGCATGGATTCACTAACCTTTGCAGGCTTGGGATATGAAGTTGCGGCATTGTCAAAATAAATTCTTTTCAAAAAGCCACCTCACGAAATATTTGAAGCACAAATAATTATATCTCAATTATAGTTTTATTTATAGACAAAGTCAATAAATGGTTGTGTAAGATTAGTTAATCATATAAATAATATTTAGATTACATGTTATAATTATAAAAAATATTTAGTTTTTTATTTAGAAAACATTAAGGAGGAGAAATGAAGAACGAAAAAGTTGTGATTGGAGGAACGGGAATTATTATCGGAATAATTGCCGTAGTTCTGGTAAAGCTGGGTAATCCTGCCAACATGGGATTTTGTCTTGCTTGTTTTATAAGGGATACAGCAGGCGGACTTGGACTTCACAGAGCGGAGCCTGTACAGTATATCAGACCGGAGATAATGGGACTTATCCTTGGAGCCTTCGGAGTGGCATTTGCCAGAAAGGAATTCAGTGTAAAGGGCGGTTCAAGTCCTTTGCTCAGATTTGTGCTTGGATTTTTTGTAATGATAGGATGCCTTATGTTTTTGGGATGTCCTTTTAGAATGATCCTTCGTATTGCAGGCGGAGATCTAAATGCAATTGTAGGTCTTTTGGGATTTGTCTGTGGAATAGTAGCGGGAATAGTATTTTTAAACAAGGGATATTCACTTGGAAGAACTTATAAACAGGAGCAGGTACAGGGATTTGTAATGCCGATAGTACAGATAGTTTTAATTGTTTTGGTTATTGCGGCACCTGCATTTATCTTCTTTACACCTGCTGACGGAGGTCCGGGAGCAAAGCATGCGGCAGTTATCGTTTCACTTGTTGCAGGTCTTATCGTTGGTGGTATTGCACAGTATACAAGACTTTGCATGGTTGGAGGAATAAGAGATTTTATCCTCTTTAGAGAAACAAGACTTTTGATCGGATTTGTGGCAATACTTGTAGCGGCTCTGGTAGGAAATCTCGTACTTGGAAAGTTTAATTTGGGATTTTTGGAGCAGCCTGTAGCACATAATGACGGACTTTGGAATTTCCTTGGAATGTTGCTTGCAGGATATGGATGCTGCCTTCTTGGTGGATGCCCTCTCAGACAGCTTGTACTTACAGGTGAGGGAAATACAGATTCAGCTTTTACATTCCTTGGATTGTTTGCAGGTGCGGCATTTGCACATAACTTTGCACTTGCGGCATCAGGCAAAGGACCGAGTGCAAACGGAAAAATAGCCGTTATTATAGGACTTGTTGTAGTAACAATAATTGCGGTAGCAAATACGATGAAAAAGGAGAATGCATAATGGTAGATGCAAGAGGATGCTCATGCCCTGAGCCTGTAATAATGATAAAGAAAGCTCTGGCAAGCAAAGAGAGCAGATATGAAATGATGGTCGACAGCAAGAATGCCCTGGAAAATGTCACAAGATTTGTAAAGGGTGAGGGATATAATGTAGAAGTCACAGAGGAAAACGGTGAGTACAAGCTGGTGATCATCAAATGATCAAAAAATATATAGCCACTTTCTTTTCACACTTTGGAGCTATAAGATTTGAAAGAGGACTTAGGGAGTACGGTATTAAGGGTATCGTGAAGCCGGTGCCAAGAAGCCTGAGTTCATCTTGCGGAACCTGTGTGGAGTTTGAAATTGATATGAGTTTAAGTGAAAAGTTCTGGGATGAAAAAGATGTCTTTTATTTAAAAGATAATGAACTTAAGATCAATGATAAGCATAATGAAATAGAGCAGGTGGCTGAAATATCGGAAGAGGGATATAGGAGAATATATACAGCGAAAGAATAGTTATACAGTATTTGTTTTACAATCCCCGAAGCGTTCCGGCGACGACGGGAATTGTAAAATAAATATACTATAGATTATATAATAATAAAATAAAAATAATTTCAATCTTTTTTAAAAAATATGTTGACAACAACTTTTATATATTGTATTATATCGAAGTGTTCAAAAAACAGGAATGCAAAAAAAATAAAAAAAGCGCCTTTAGCTCAGTTGGTAGAGCAGTAGACTCTTAATCTATTTGTCCAGGGTTCGAGTCCCTGAAGGCGCATGAAGGTCCTACTTGATAGACAGTGAGCTATTGGGAAGGGCTTTTTTTGTTGTATAATGAATAAAATTAGGTTATAATTAAAGACAATGCTTAAATGCAAAAGCAGTGAATTTGTTTCGACTTTGTGCAAAGGAGTTTAATATGCTGAGAGTTGGTATGCTAACAAGTGGAGGAGATTGTCAGGCCTTAAACGCAACAATGCGCGGTGTGGCAAAGAGTCTTTACAAATCTGATAAAGAGGTGGAAATAATAGGTTTTCTTGAAGGCTACAAGGGGCTTATGTATGAGGAATACAGAGTAATGAAACCTTCAGATTTTTCGGGTATATTGACAACGGGCGGAACTATGCTCGGAACCAGCCGTCAGCCTTTCAAACTTATGAGAGAGCCCGATGCAAACGGTATGGATAAAGTGGAGGCAATGAAATCAACTTATAAGAAGTTAAAACTTGATTGCCTTGTGGTGCTTGGCGGAAACGGTTCACAAAAAACTGCAAATCTCTTAAGTGAAGAGGGATTAAATGTCATAGGTCTGCCAAAGACCATAGATAATGATCTTTACGGTACGGATATGACATTCGGTTTTCAAAGTGCAATGGAAATAGCTACAAATGCTATTGATTGCATTCATACTACAGCAGCCTCTCACAGCAGAGTCTTTATTGTAGAAGTAATGGGGCATAAGGTGGGATGGCTTACACTGTACGCAGGTCTTGCAGGCGGTGCGGACATCATTTTGATACCTGAGATACCTTATGATATAAAAAAAATAGCCGAGGCTATAAAGACAAGAGAGAAGGAAGGCAAGAAGTTTACCATACTTGCAGTGGCAGAGGGTGCAATATCAAAGGAAGATGCGGCCCTTTCAAAAAAAGAATTAAAAAAGAAGAAGTTAAAAGATGCAGGCAGATATCCTTCCATAAGTTATGAAATAGGAGATATGCTGAGTGCCGAAACAGATGTGGATGTAAGAGTTACGGTTCCGGGACATACTCAAAGAGGCGGAGACCCGAATCCTTATGACAGAGCTCTTTCTACAAGGCTTGGTGCGCATGGAGCCGAACTTATACTTGGAAAAAAGTTTGGTCGTCTTGTGGTATTAAAGGGCACAGAGGTTACGGATATTGCTTTAAATGAGTCTGCCGGCAAGTTAAAATATGTAGATCCCGAGTCTTCACTTGTAAGAGAGGCAAGACTTGTTGGAATAAGTTTTGGCGACAAATAGAAAGGAAGCAGATGGCTTATACAGCATTATATAGGAAGTTTCGACCTTCAAATTTTGATGAGGTAGTAGGTCAGGAAGCTATAACAAGAACTTTAAAAAATCAGTTAAAGACCGGAAGAATATCACATGCATATCTTTTTTGCGGAACAAGAGGTACAGGAAAAACAAGTATAGCCAAGATAATGGCAAGGGCACTCAATTGTGAAAATCCTACAGATGCCGGACCGTGTAATGAATGCCCTACCTGTAAATCAATACTCAGTGAGGCTTCTATAAATGTAGTGGAAATAGATGCGGCTTCCAATAACGGTGTGGATAATATAAGGGATATAAAGGAACAGGTACAATATCCGCCAACTTTCGGAAAGTACAAAGTGTTTATTATAGATGAGGTGCATATGCTTTCTACAGGAGCGTTTAATGCACTTTTAAAAACTCTTGAAGAACCGCCGCAATATGTTATATTTATTCTGGCAACCACAGAGGTACATAAGCTGCCGGTTACAGTGCTGTCAAGATGCCAAAGATATGATTTTAAAAGAATAGGTATCGATACCATATCGGAAAGGCTAAAGATCCTGTGTAAGAGTGAAGGCGTTGATATAGAAGACAGGGCGATTGAGTATATTGCAAAAACTGCGGACGGAGCTATGAGAGATGCACTTAGCCTTTTGGATGAATGTATTTCGTTTTTACAAAATGAAAAGATAAGCTATGAAGCGGTACTGGATATACTGGGTGCTTCAGATATAAGTGTATTTAATGAGCTTTTGGACGGAGTACTTGAGGGCAATACTATAGAAGTGTTGAATCTTTTGAATAATTCCATAATAGACGGAAAAGAGATAGGGCAGTTTGTGACGGATTTTCTATGGTATCTGAGAAATATTCTGATACTTAAGTCCACACAAAATGACAGTTCTTTGGTTGACATGTCGGAACAGAACTTACAAAATTTAAAAGAAAAAGCAAATATTGTTTCCAAAGAAACGCTTATGCGGTATATTAGAAATTTGTCGGAACTGTCCAATAAATTAAAGACGGCCACACAAAAAAGAGTTGTGGCGGAACTTGAATTTATAAGACTTATGACTCCTGAGATGGAGGATAATCTGGACAGTGTACTGGATAGACTCTCAAGGCTTGAGTCCGGAGTAAGACCGGTAAATACGGTGCAAAGAAATGTGGAAGTAACAGAAGATATTCCCGTAGCTGAGGAAGTGATAGAACTTCCAAAGGCAACCTATGATGATTTCATGGCAATAAAGAAGGAATGGAACAGCATAGTGGAACATCTTGGCGGCAAGGCGGGCAGTGTATATAAGGAAGCTGAGATAGAGCCGGTGAAAGAAGGCGGTATAGATGTTATTTTCTTTAATAAGATGTTTTACGATATGGGAAATAAGGAGACGACAATCTTAGATTTGCGTACATTTTTAAGAGAAAAATACGGAAAAGATATTGCAATCCAGATTTCTTTAAGAGAAAATAAGGTTGTAAGAAACACAAGATATGTTTCGATAGACGAGATAAAATCTGTTATAAACGCAGACATTATTATAGAACAGTAAGGAGATATTTATGGCAAAGCGTGGCGGTTTCGGTGGAGGCATGATGCCCGGTAATATAAATCAGTTGATGAAGCAGGCTCAGAAGATGCAAAAGCAGATGGAGGAGCAAAGTGCCGCTTTTGAAGGTAAGGAGTTTAGCGCAAGCGCCGGAGGCGGTGCGGTAAGTATTACCGTTTCAGGTAAAAAGGAAGTCACAAAGGTATCTATAGATAAAGAAGTGGTAGATCCTGACGATGTGGAAATGTTAGAAGATTTGATAATGGCGGCTACAAATGAGGCTCTCAGAAAGATGGAAGAAGAGCATTCCGCACTGATGGGCGGCATTGCAGGTGGAGCAGGAAAGTTGCCATTCTAATGGATTATTACAGCAGTCATATCAGCAAGCTTATAGAGGAACTTTCAAAGCTGCCGGGGGTGGGAGCAAAGTCCGCACAAAGGCTTGCTTTTCACATAATTGGAATGTCAAGTGAACAGGTAGAGTCATTGTCAAAGGCTATAAAAGATGCCAAGGGCAATGTGAATTATTGCAAAGAATGCTATACCTTGACAGACGGAGAAGTCTGTCCTATATGTGCCAGTGAGAAAAGAGATCATAAGACTATAATGGTCGTGGAAAACACAAGGGATTTGGCGGCATATGAAAAGACCGGAAAGTATAATGGAGTATATCATGTTTTGCATGGGGCAATTTCGCCAATGCTTGGAATAGGTCCGGCGGATATTAAGCTGAAGGAACTGATAAAAAGACTTGAGGGTGATGTAAATGAAGTTATAATTGCCACAAACTCCACACTTGAGGGTGAGACTACGGCAATGTATATAGCAAAACTTGTAAAACCCACAGGTATAGAGGTTAGCAGGATAGCAAGCGGAGTCCCTGTAGGTGGGGATTTGGAATATATTGACGAAGTGACTCTTTTGAGGGCACTTGAGGGAAGAAGAGCACTCTAGGGTGCAAAAGTAAAAAATCTTGAGGTTTGGTGCAAGTATGGATAAATATGAATTTAATTTAAAGGTTGAACAACTGAATAAATTGGTGAAAAGCGGTGACTACAAGGCTGCTATGAGAATCACCGATACAATCGACTGGAGTAGAGTTCATAATGCAGGCTTATTGACAACCGTTTCAGAAGTCTATGAAAAAAACGATGAGTATAAGGAAGCCAGAGAAGTATTGCTTTTGGCCTATGACAGAGCACCGGTCGGCAAAAGAGCTTTGTACAGGCTTACCATGCTTGCGATAAAAGAGGGAGATATAGCGGAGGCTGAAGCTTACTACAGAGAATATATCGAGATATCACCTCAAGACAGCAGAAAATATCTTATGGAATATCATATTGCTGTGGCAAAGGGTGAAGACATACATAAGAAGATAAGAATTCTTGAGAAGTACAGTGATATCGAGAAGATGGATGAGCAGTGGAAATATGAACTTGCACAGCTTTATGCTCAAGCAGGAAGAATAGATGACTGTATAAAGACATGTGATGAAATAATGCTTTTATTCGGAGTCGGTGAGTACGTGGAAAAGGCCGCGGCTTTGAAGGAGTCAACAGGCTGTCCTTTGAGCTCAAAGCAGCAGGAGCAGGTTGATAACAAGGAGTTCTATGAGGACAGATTAAATGCGCTTGCAAAACAGTATGAAAGTGAGAATTATCCGAATCTTAATCTGGATGATATGAGTGCATATAAACCCAGAGAGGAAAAAAGAACTACTATAAGTTTGATTGATGAGGAAGAAAGTCCAAATGAGGATGCTTCCATAAATACTGAGCTTTTTCCAAAGACTGTCGGTGTAAACGAAATAAGGATATCAGAAACAACATTTAAGGGGGAAAACGTGAACCCGGAATTTGAAATAGAACTCAAGAGGGCCATAGCAATCACAAATGAAAATTTGAATAAGATGAAGACTGAAGGCGATCATGCATCTATGAGAGAGATAGATGAAGAAGTCAGAGCACATATGGAAAGAGTGGAGAGAATCAAACAGGGAAGATTTAATGCTCCACCGGTCGTGGGTGAAAGAAGAAAAAGCAGAATCAGTAATCATTTTGACAGTATGGGACTTCCAAAAACTCACGGAAGCAGAGATGAACGTGAGGGAATGGATAAAGTACAAAATACATGGATAAGAGATGAAGAGGAAAGAAAGTCTTCAGACAATGACGATACATCTGAAGATTCACACCTTGCGGAGCCTGTTTTAGAAGATACGGTTACTAAAGCCGAACAGGCCAAAGACAGTGAAAATATAAAAGAGCAGGCTGATGAAGTAGTCAAAGCTGATGTAGACGAGGCTGATGTTGCGGATGAGTCGGATATCGAAGAAGAAAAAAATGATAAGATTGATTTGATAAATATCAATACAAATAAGAGTGATGTACTTCAAAGTAATACGGATCAAAGTGATGAGGATGATGATTTCATAGAGGAGATACCTGATGAACCGCCTGTAGAGAATATCACGGTTACAGAAACGGCTTCAACAAAGGTATTGGAAAACTATGTCCCGGAAAAGAAGAATCCTATATTTGATAAGGATGATTTAATAAACAGCTATTTTGACGATGAAATAGACATGGGTGTACCTACAGTTTCATCTGTTATGGCCAAAAGAAAAGAACAAAAGGATGTAGTCCAAAGCAGTATAAAAAGTGAAACAACAATGGAAGTGGTAGATGATGAAGAAATCTATTACACAAAGGAAGAGAGAACTTTTGTAACAAAGGTAAAGAAGGGTGAAGAACCTGAGGAAATCTTTATAGAGCCTGAGTATAAAGAAGTGGAAGCCGAGGATGAAGGTACCGTTATGATAGAAGAAACCGATATTCAAGAGGATACAACAAAAGAAACAGATATCCAAGGGGAAGAAAAAAAGGGAACTGAAGAGATTGCAAAATCCGATTCACCTGAAGATGAAGAAGAGGGCGATACCGTTGTTATTGAAGAGAGTGTGGAAGAGGCTGCAAATGATGAAAGTAGGGAGGTTGATTTACCTGTGCACGGAAAGGTAATGAAAGCAAAAGCGCCAAAATCAAGAGATCCGAAGGAATATTTGATGAGAAGACCGGGCTCCATAATGGTAGAGGGTATAACAGGACAAAAGGCTCTTGAAAATGCTATAGAGGTGTTGAGAGATGTAAATGAACTTACGAAGATAAAGCATACAGTATTAAAAATCAAGGCAAAGAGCCTTAATGCAAAAGGAGTGATGAACTCTATTGATAAGATTAAAGGTAAAGATCTTATTATAGTTGATGCGGGATACCTTGATGATAATACTATTGCGGAACTCATAGAGTTTATCAGAGACGGTAAGGAGACTGTAGTATTTGCGGATACTATAGAAGGCATTGCAAACCTTATAGAAGCAAACGATCTTTTGCATGGAATGAGTCTTGTTATGAGAGAGGAAGAGGTTCCTGTAAAGAGAAAGAATATTGTGGCAAATATTGAGCTGAAGGATAAAGCAAAGGAGCCTGAGAAGGAAGAAAGCAAGGAGGCACAGGAGAAAGCTGTTGAGGAAGACGATACGGAAAAAGAGCCACAGAGTACTGAAGAATTATCGGACCTTGAAATCATAGCGAATATTTTAAAGAAGGAATATGGCGAGGATTTTCAGTTTGAAATGCAGGAAATAGGAAGCTCGGACAGCATTACCTTACATGCAAACAACAATCTAAAGTCTGATGTGAAAGAGGAAGAAAAAGAGGCCATTAAGATTGAGCCTGTTATATCACAGCCTGTAAAGGAAGAAGATAAAGAAGTGGAAAAAGATGAGATACCGGATGAAGAGCCTGTTCAGATTGAAGAGAAGGAAGAAGCCGATATAGCGGATGAGGAAGAAGACGGTGAGGATAACGCTCCTATGGATGTGGACGATTTTATTAACTATGCACTCAGTTATGCAAAGGAAATAGAATGCGTGCTTTACAACAAGGCAAAGTATGCTGTTGAAGAAAGAGCGGATTATATGAAGGAGGATAAAACTCCATTGACCAGAAAGAATGCCAGAAATCTTATAGATCACGCAGCAGACCTTGCTGAAAGGCCGGGGGTTGTGAAGGCTATATTCGGATTTATGAATCCTAAGTATGATAAAGAAGGCAGATTGATTCTAAGAGAGGAGCATTTTAGGATATAATGTGTTTTAATGTTCTGGAGGTCTGTATATTACTGTTTTTTATAGGTATGATAGCGCGAGGGTATATGAAGGGCCTTTTAAAAATATCAATTACAATGCTGGCGCTCATATCAAGTGTAATTGCTTTGAATTTTGTGAATCCATATCTTAGAAATGAGTTGCAGCAAAACACCAAACTAAACCAACTTGTTTTGACCACAATTTATGAAAAAATAGGACTTAATGAGATGCATGAAGACTCATCAAATGCCGATGGAAGAAGAGAGGCGATTGATAAACTGAATGTACCCACAAAGGTCAAAGATGTTTTGAAGAAAAATGATGACAGAGTATTTTATGAAAAGCTCGGAGTATATACTTTTTCAGATTATATTGCAAGCTATGTTACTCAGATGACTGTCAATTCTATAAGTTTCATCGGTTCATTTGTACTGGTTTGGCTGGTGCTTGGGATACTGTTTAAAGGTAACAAGATTCTAAGCAAGATACCGGTTTTGGGCGGAGTCAATCAGCTGCTTGGAGCTTTTACAGGTTTTATTTTTGCATTGATAATATTCTGGGTCGGCTGTATTTTTATCATCGCCCTTTCTACAACAAAGATGGGGGCGAATCTTTCTGAAATGTTGGAATGCAGCCCGATTTTGGTATTTTTATCAAGAATGAACCCTATAGCGGTATTTTTAGGACTGTAGATATGGAGGTTATATGAAATCTAAAAGAAAGCTGATGAATGCATCAAATGTTATAGTCGGACTTTGGGTTATGGCTATGTTTACCATCTTCCCTTTGATTTACAATGATTTTTATTTTGACATCTTGCAGACAAAATATTATACGGTATTGACTCTTTCAATAATAATGATTTTGGCTTTGATTGTAATATGCGGTTTTGCAGGCGGATTTAAAAATTTCTTTGATAATCTGAATAAAAAAGGGTTTGTTGTATGGTTCAAAGAAGAATTCAGCATATGGGATATATGTATAATGGTATTCTGGCTGATGAGTGCACTTTCTACAGCATTTGCAGGAAGATTTATAATGGAATCCATTACAGGAGATAAGGGAAGATATTCGGGACTCTTACTTATTTCTATCTATGTGATACTTTATTTTACAGTAAGTCGCATGTTTTCATTCGGCAAGGTCTACTTTACAGTTTTCCTTGCAGTAAGTATTCCTGTATGTTTGTTTGGATACACAGATTATTTCAATATGGACATATTGGGATTTAAGGAGAAAATAAGTCCTGAGCAGTGGCCGATATTTACTTCGACAATCGGTAATATAAATACATATACTGCGGTATTGGCGTTTTATATCGCCATTGCAGGAACTCTGTTTATTACCACACCTTTTAAAAGTGATAACGGAAGAGGTGAGAGCATTGGAAAAATAGTTTTCTACTATGTGATAATGCTTATGAACTTTATTGCACTTGCAATGGGTACCTCTGATAACGGTTATCTTACACTTGCCGCATTCTTCGGTCTTGTACCTTTTGTGGCATTCAGAACAATGGAAGGTGTAAGAAGATTTATACTCACGATTTTTACTTATCTTCTCGGAATAAAGATAATACAGCTGATAAATATAAGCTATGCGGGCAAAGTGCTCGGTATTTCAGGTTTGTACGATTTTATAAGTGATTTTAAATATCTGGATTTAGTCATTGTTGCTTTGGCAATCGTAGTTATTATCATGTATGTACTTGAATACAGAAAGAAAGAAAAAAGAAGAGACAACGAAGCGCTTTTAAGAAGCTTAAGATATATCTGGCTTGCAATACTTGTTATAGTATTTGCGGCAATAGTATTTATGGGAATGAAGATAAACTCGGATGTAACTGCTGCTAAAGAAAAGTACGGTGCTCTTGCAGATTATTTCGTATTTAACGATTCATGGGGTACTTTCAGAGGTTATATATGGAGAGCCGCTGTGGAAGAGTATATGAAGTTCCCGTTGCTTCACAAGATTTTTGGAAGCGGACCGGATACTTTCGGCTTATATATCGGCTTACTTAGAAACGAAGAAATGACAAGTGTAACCGGTCAGTTCTTTGATGCAACACATAATGAGTATATACAATTTTTATTTACTCTTGGACCTATAGCTACAATAGCCTATATTCTGGCACTTATACTTCCAAGTGTTGAAGCGCTAAGAACAAGACTGTTTTATCTTAGAGACAATACAATGCTGCCATATTTGTATGCATGTGCTATTGCGGTAATTTGCTATGCCACTCAGGCTGTTGTAAATTTGAACTTACCTGTGGTAACACCATTTTTATGGATATTCCTAAGTATCATGGTGGCAATACTTAGAGACAAAGGAGAAGTTATAAATGGATAAGATAATACTTACAGGAGATCGTCCTACGGGAAAGTTACATGTGGGACATTATATCGGCTCTATTAAAAGAAGAGTTGAATTGCAAAATTCAGGAGAATTTAAAAAGATTTTTATAATGGTGGCGGATGCTCAGGCACTCACTGACAATATGGAAAATCCTGAAAAGGTAAGACAGAATATTATAGAGGTAGTACTTGACTATCTGGCATGCGGTATAGATCCTAAGAAGTCTACTATATTCATACAGTCAATGGTACCGGAGCTTACAGAACTGGCATTTTACTATATGAATCTTGTTACTGTTTCAAGACTTCAAAGAAACCCTACAGTAAAGGCTGAGATAGGGCTTAGAAATTTTGAAAACAGTATTCCGGTAGGTTTTTTCACATATCCTATATCACAGGCATCGGATATTACAGCGTTTAAAGCAACTACAGTACCTGTAGGTGAGGATCAGTTGCCTATGATTGAGCAGACCAGAGAGATAGTAAGAAAGTTTAATTCAGTATACGGTGAGACTTTGGTAGAGCCTGAGGCACTTATACCACAGGAAGATGCGGCAAAGAGACTTCCGGGCACGGACGGTAAGGCAAAGATGAGTAAGTCGCTTGGCAACTGTATCTATCTTTCAGATGACGCGGATACGGTGGCATCAGCAATAAAGACTATGTACACAGATCCTTTGCATATAAAGGTAAGTGATCCGGGACATCTTGAAGGAAATACGGTATTTACATATCTGGATGCTTTCTCAAGACCTGAACATTTTACAGAGTACCTTCCGGATTATAATTCACTTGATGAGCTCAAAGAGCATTACACACGTGGCGGATTAGGAGATATGAAGGTAAAGAAGTTCCTTGCGAGCATAATGGAAGAAACCTTGGCACCGATTAGAGCAAGAAGAGCGGAATTTGAAAAAGATATTCCGGCCATCTATGAGATGCTTAAGGAAAGCTGTGAAGTGGCAAGAAATGAAGCCGCAAATACACTTTCAGAAGTAAAGAACGCTATGAGAATAAATTACTTTGATGATATCGAGCTTATAAAGTCACAGGCGGAGAGATTTCACAATAAATAATAAATTTTAAATCCGAGCTTTATTTTATGATCCTATATGAGACTGTAAAATTTAAGGCTTGGATTTTTGATTAAATTTTCTATATAAATTTAAAAACAACACTTGACAGTTGAACAAGCATTCAACTATAATAGCAACATAACAGTTGAACAAGCATTCAACCAAGGGAGGTGTATTGAAGTAGAGAGTTTAAGCAGAGACAAGGCACTGGAAAGAGCAAAGACAAATATGCTTGAAGCTGAAACAATAGATTCACTGTCAAAGCTTTTTAAAGTATTTGGAGATCCGACAAGGATAAAGATACTTTGGGCATTAAATGTACATGAGTTATGTGTACTTGATATTTGTGATGTGCTGGGAATGACGAAGTCGGCGGTATCACATCAGCTTGGTACACTTAAGGAAGCCCGGCTTGTTAAAGCAAGAAGAGAAGGTAAGGAAGTATATTATTCACTTGATGACGAACATGTAAAGGAGATATTTGAAACAGGTATCGTACATGTCTCTCATAGATGTAAAGCAGATTTAGAAGGAGAAAAGAAATGAAGAGAGTTTATAAATTAGAAGGTTTGGATTGTGCGGATTGTGCTGCAAAGCTTGAGAAAAAGCTTGCCGCCATTGACGGTATTACAAGTGCAAATATCAACTTTATGACTTTAAAATGTACTTTGGAGGCAGAGGCTGACAAGTTAAATGATGTTATTGAAAAGGCTATGGAGATAATAAAGATTGAAGAGCCTGATGTAGAGGTAAAGAGAGCGTAATTTAATTAATGCAGGTGTATTCATTAGATAGAAGGATGATATGAACAATAAGCAAAAGAAGATGTTAAGAAAAATAATTATGGGGGCAAGCCTTTATATAATTGCCGTCATAGTTTCAAAAATAAGCTTTTCCATGTCAAATATAATCAGTTTCGGACTGTTCATAGCGGCATATATAATAGTGGGAAAGGATGTATTACTAAAAGCCTTCTCAAATATAAAAAGAGGTAAGGTATTTGATGAAAACTTCCTTATGACTATTGCTACTGTAGGTGCAGTTATAATAGGTGAATATCCGGAAGCTGTCGGAGTTATGCTCTTTTATATGGTGGGTGAATTTTTACAGTCGCTGGCTGTAGATAAATCCAGAAAATCCATATCGGATATGATGAATATAAGACCTGATTATGCAAATCTTGTAAAAGAAGACGGCAGTGTGGAAACTGTGGATCCTTATGATGTGGAAGTAGGAAATATCATACTGGTAAAAGCCGGAGAGATTATTCCTTTAGACGGAACTGTAGTTTCAGGTAAGGCAATGCTTGATACTTCGGCACTTACAGGTGAGTCGGTTCCAAGAAGTGTAAATGAGGGCGCCAATGTATATAGCGGAAGTATAAATAAGGACGGTCTTTTAAAGCTTGAGGTTACGAAGGAATTCAGTGATTCTACAGCAAGTAAAATTCTTGACCTTGTGGAAAATGCCGCAGCAAAGAAGTCAAAGACAGAAAACTTTATCTCGAAGTTTGCGGGGATATATACTCCTATAGTTGTTTTTGCGGCTATAGCACTGGCTGTGATTCCGCCTTTTATATTCCCGGGAACAGGATTTGCCACATGGATTTACAGGGCACTTACATTCTTAGTTGTATCATGCCCTTGTGCATTTGTTATAGCGATTCCTTTAAGCTTTTTCAGCGGCATAGGTGCATCATCAAAAATAGGTGTGCTGATAAAGGGAAGCAATTATCTTGAACTTTTAGCCGGAGTAAAGACTTTTATGTTTGATAAAACCGGTACCTTAACAAAGGGAGTTTTTGAGGTGGTAAGCTTACATCCAAATAATGTGAGTGAAGAAGAATTGTTAAGTAAGGCAGCAATGGCGGAAGAGTATTCTTCACATCCTATAGCAATATCTATTAAAAAGGCATATGAAGAACTGAAAACAGAATCGGAAGAAAATACAAATATTTCCGACAGATTAAGTGACTTAAAAGAGATTGCAGGACATGGTATCAGTATAAAAGTTGACGGCAAAGAGGTTCTTGTAGGTAATGACAAGCTTATGAGTTCAAACAGTATAGATTTTGAAAAAAGTGAAGAATTCGGAAGTGTTGTCTATGTGGCTGAGGAAGGCAAATTCTTAGGATCGATTGTAATAAATGATCGAATAAAGGAAGATGCAGGTGAAAGCCTGATTGCACTAAAGAGTGTCGGAGTTGAAAAGTCTGTAATGCTTACAGGCGATATAAAAGAGGTCGCGGATGTAGTGGCAAATGAGCTGGGAATTGACTATGCATACTCTGAACTTTTACCACAGGATAAGGTTGAAAAGGTGGAAGAGGAACTTGATGACAATAAAATACTGGCATTTGTAGGTGACGGATTAAACGATGCTCCGGTTTTGGCAAGAGCCGATATAGGTATTGCAATGGGAGGTATAGGTTCCGACGCAGCTATTGAAGCGGCGGATGTGGTTATAATGGATGATAAGCTTTACAATATAGTAAGAGGTATCAAACTTGCAAAAAGAACTATGAGCATTGCAAAGCAAAATATTATATTTGCTTTGGGTGTTAAGCTTATTTTCCTATTGCTTGCGGCCATAGGTTTTGGTACTATGTGGGAAGCGGTATTCGCTGATGTAGGTGTAACTGTACTTTGTGTAATCAATGCTATGAGAAACCTGCAGACAAAAAACATATAATGGAGATTTTATGGAAAAGATAACAAGCTTTACAATAGATCATCTGAAGCTTTTGCCGGGAGTTTATGTGTCAAGAAAAGATAATGTCGGTGAAGAGATAGTTACCACATTTGATATAAGAATGACCAGGCCGAATTTTGAGCCGGTAATAAATACTGCGGAGCTTCATGCTATTGAGCATCTGGGAGCAACATTTTTAAGAAACCACAAAGATTACGGAGAGAGTATTCTATATTTCGGACCTATGGGATGTAGAACAGGATTTTACCTGCTTTTAAAGGGCAATCATGAGTCAAATGAGATTATACCTTTGCTTAAGGAGATGTTCGAGTTTATAAAGAACTATGAGGGAGAGGTTCCCGGAGCCTGTGCAAAGGACTGTGGCAACTATCTGGATATAAATTTGCCTATGGCAAGATATATTTCAGCTAAGTATCTTGATGAAGTATTGTCTGATATATCAAAAGAGAGACTGATATATCCTGAATAAATTTGAAAATATATTTAAATAAGATTTAAAGGTATGTAAGCTTCGGCCTATATACCTTTTTAAAATGTAAGCAATAAAACCTTATTTGTAAATTCTTACAAAAGAAGGAATGATTCCTATTATTAGGGAGTAAAAACCGGAGAAATTAATTTTATACAATAAAAAAGTGTAGAAAATCGAGATAAGAATAAGTATAATTGTACCGTTAAATATTCTTCGCTTACTATATTTAATAGTAAAAGGACAACGGAAGGAGGAGTACATATCAACACATTAAGAAAACGTTTGACCGGAGTACTGTCATTCATACTTGCACTTATAATTACATTTACCTCTGTGCCAATCGACGCACATGCAACAGGTATAGGTAGTCAAGTTACAACAAAAATAGGATACTCTGTAAGTAGTCAAACAACATCGCTGATAGGAAAACAGGAATCTTACAGTATTCAGACGGGTATTTCAGGTACGGTAGGAAGTTATACACTGCCATACTCAATCATTTATTTGTCAAAAGACAAATTTGAGGAACCGTCTGCAGCGGATGTATCAACAGCCAACTTCATACAAGGAGTTACAGTTGATAGCACAAGCGATGCACAATACTATAAGATAAAAGTTACCTATAGACAATTGACGGCAGGACCGCCTGTTACATTCCCGTTTAGAGCAGTTCTCAAAAACTTGAATGTCGCCGGAGGGGAGCAGGTTAATATTAAGACAACTTTCCACGACAAAGACGGAGTGGAGATTGTAAACGACAACAAAAATTTCACTGCTGCAGGCTATGTGGCAGGTATTGAAGGAAATGACAACAGTCAGACTAATCCGAGACAGATGGGTTATGGTGAGACAATCGTAGATGCGGATGTTGATTCAACACATACAAAATTTTCACCAAATTACCAAAACGATATCACATTCTCTATTATGAACGGAAAAAAGAACGCGACCAATGGAGAAGTGAGAGTAGTATATTCGGAAGGTTTGGATAAGAGACCGGTTAGAGTAACCGTTACATTGCCTTCAACATCGGTTTGGGATGCTTCATTACCGAACAATGCAGGCTGGACTTATAATTCGGCTGACAATACAATTACAAAAGATTTTACAAGAACAGGCTATGAGTTTAGGCCTCTTTTTACCATAAAGTATGGAACCGGAACCACAGTGGGACGACAGACTTTCCCGGTAAAAACGGCACTTGTAAACACTGACGGAAGTGCAGATTCCACAACAGAGAGAAACGGTAGCGTATTTAAGGATTATTCTTATGTAAGAAAGCTTAAAGGAAACAAATATCACCTTCGCTACAATTATGCGGTTCCCGTAAAAGAAGAATACAAACATGCTTATTTAATTACAGCAGGACAGTATTGGGGAACTACGGTAGTACAAAATACTACAACAACATTAAATACAATCATTGATGAGCCATGGAGTCCAAGCCTTTTTACAGGTTACGGAATCCGTGTACAAAACGGTTATTTTGATGCCGCAAATCTTGCGCTTATAGCTCAAAACAAGCTGATCGGTGTAAATGATGACGGCAGCGAGGAAGTTATACAGACAAATGTGCCGTATGAAGTGGTAAATAATGATGCGGCTATGACAACAGACAGCATACCGATTGCCATGACACCTAAGCACTATAAGAGTGTAAGACTTGAATTTGACAACGAGGTGACAATATCAAAGTACGGTGAGAAGGCTATAGGTCTTGTAGTTGAGACACAGCTTACACCTGCCGAGTTTACAAAGGAGAAAAACAGACTTGCTGCAAATCCTTCACCTTCATCCTCAAATGTTACAAATACAGGTAAGGTACAGTCATACTCCAACGGCGTATGGACAACTATAAGCTCAAATGCGGTATATATTATGCGTGAAGAGTATGCTCAGATGCAGCTTGATAAATTAAGTCAGAAGATCAACGGCAATACTTCTTCAAATATAGCCTACACCGGAAATACCATGGAATATGAGATGAATGTCAACTATGACAATTCATATATATTCAGCGAGGACAGAGATGTAGAAAACGGTAAGCTTGTTATGGTTGTCGATCCGGAGTTAAACTTTAACAGCATTACAGTCGGAGGAACGCCTTACTTTACAGTTGATGCAAATCCTACCGAAGTAGCCAATTACGGCGGAACAGGAAAGAAAGCATATATCTTCGATCTCAATAATTTTGCCTTCAAAAAGCAACAGCAGGCAATTTTTAAGAGAGATAATATAAAGGTTTCATTTACTCCAAGTTCAAGTCTTGAGCCGGGAGAACATAAAGTTGAAGCTATACTTTCATGGACCAATAATACGGATCAGGCAAACAGTAAGGATCCTCACACAGTATTTTCAAAGGCTACTGCAAATTACCTTGATATTTATGATTCAAACGAGAACGGAAGTACAAATGACAGACTTTCAAGAATAGAGTGGAAGTTCAACTTCGTACCTCCACAGTCGGTTATCATAAACAAGGTTGAAAAGCTTGAATCCGAGCCTGACAGTGCATACCGTGCAAAGATGAAAGCTGAAAAGGATGAGATAGTTCAATATCGTATCATGGCTTATAACAACTCAAATGCGGATGCAACAGAGTTGAATTTCTTGGATGTTTTCCCATATGTGGGAGATAAGAACACGGTAAAGGACTATGCCGGAAATTATGTAGACCGAGGTTCCAAATTTGCAACTGTTTTACAAGGACCTGTAACTGCTCCGGCAGGATATACGGTTTACTATTCTACAGATTCACCTAAGGATACATTTGCCGAGAACCTTGCAAATACCTGGGTAAATGCTTCAGGTATTTCAGACTGGAGTCAGGTAACAATGTTTAAGGCTATAATGAATACAGGTGTGAAGCTGGAAAGGGATGACAAGGAGTATTTTACTTACAAGGTAAAAATGCCTGATACAAAAGATTTGGATGAAGCTGATACAAGTAACAACTCTATTGCAACATGGTATGGAAACAATATTGACGGTGCAAATGAGGCAATCAACTCAAAGGTTGGTATTTATAAGTATCAGGTATCCGGAAAAGCATACTATGATGTTAATGATGACGGGGAGTATGGTACAGGAGATGTGCTGATTGCAAACCGTCCTGTAAAGCTTTTAAAAGACGGAAATGTTATTGCCGAAACTACAACAGACGCAAACGGTGATTATGCTTTCAAAAACATTATCACAAATGCAGGTAACTACAATGTGGTGGTCGAAACATTAACAAGTGATACAATCATTCCAAATAATCCAAGCACAAGTTCGGTAATAGGACAGGATTTTAACTCTACAGAGTCTTTAGCCTCAACATTGTTTAGCGGACAGACAAGTACTTGGGCAAAAACAGATGTAAGCCTTACAAAGATAAAGACTAAATCTGTTAAAAACATAGGTCTGAAAAATCAGACTTCAAATCTTACGGTAAAACATATAAAGATTGATGACAACACCGAACTTATACCGGATACAACGACTGCTGCAGGTGTGGGAACACCATATACCACAGCGGCGGTTACAACAGATCCGAATTATGAGGTGGATACAACACAGCTTCCGGCAAATGCAAACGGTACTTATACGACTACAGACACAACTGTTGTTTATAAGTATAAGAGGAAAAATGCAGGAAAAGTTACAGTGCATCATTATGAAGTAGGTACAACTACAGAGCTTTACAAAGCTCCGGGTGCAACTGCGGCAGGACCTGAGGAACTTGACGGAACAAATAAGCTTGGCCTTTCATATACAACGCAGAGCAGAGAAAATGATATAGCAAACTTTGAGCTTACAACTCCTGCACCTACAAATTCGACAGGAACATTTACTACAGGAGAGCAGGAAGTAATTTATTACTACAAGAGAAAGGATGCCGGAAAAGTTATAGTACACCACTATGAAACAGGGCAGACTACAGAGCTTTACACACCGGCAGGAAAAACTTCACCACAAGCTGAAGAACTTGGCGGAAGCGGAAAGCTTGGACTTCCTTATACAACTGCAAGCAGAGAAAATGATATAGCAAACTTTGAACTCACAACACCGGCACCTACAAATGCAACAGGTACATTTACTACCGGAGTGCAGGAAGTAACTTATTTCTACAAGAGAAAGAATGCGGGAAATGTAGTGGTAAATTATCTTGAGCAGGGTACAAATGCGGTGCTTGATACTCAGGAGACTTTGGACGGAACCGGAAAGCTTGGAACATCCTTTACAACAGTACAAAAGAACATCAATGATTATGATTTTGTATCTGTAAGTCCTGCAGCAAGCGGAACCTTTACAAGCGGAACACAGACCGTCAACTACTACTATAAGAGAAAAGATGTTGGAGATATTGTAGTAAAATATGTAGAGCAGGGTAGCGGCACGGAGCTTGACACTCAGACAGTAATGAGCGGAGCAGGAAAGTCGGGACTTAGCTATACAACTACACCGAAGAACATTGCGGATTACGAGGTGGTAAGTACAACACCTGCAAACCATACCGGAACATATCCAAGTACAGGAACAACAACAGTAGTATATGAGTACAGAAGAAAGACCGCAGGAGATGTGGTAGTAAAATATGTAGAGCAGGGTAGCGGCACGGAGCTTGACACTCAGACAGTAATGAGCGGAGCAGGAAAGTCGGGACTTAGCTATACAACTACACCGAAGACTATTACAGATTATGAGGTGGTAAGTACAACACCTGCAAACCACACCGGAACATATCCAAGTACAGGAACAACAACAGTAGTATATGAGTACAGGAGAAAGAACGCAGGAGATGTTACAGTACACCATTATGAACAGGGTACTACAACACCGCTTGTACCTGATATCACAATGAGTGGTAGCGGAAAACTCGGAACTCCATATAATACTACAGAACAGACCATTCCGAACTTTACATTGGTGAGCACACCTGCAAATCAGAACGGTACATATACAACCGGAAATCAGGTAGTAACTTATTACTATAAGAGAAATGATGCCGGAAATGTAGTGGTAAATTATCTTGAGCAGGGTACAAATGCGGTGCTTGATACTCAGGAGACTTTAGACGGAACAGGAAAGCTTGGAACAGCATTTACAACAGTACAAAAGAATATAAATGATTATGATTTTGTATCTGTAAGTCCTGCAGCAAACGGAACATTTACAAGCGGAACACAGACCGTCAACTACTACTATAAGAGAAAAGATGCAGGAAATGTATTGGTACACCACGTAGAGCTGGGCACAACAAACTCTCTTTCTCCTGATGAGAATCTAAACGGTGCAGGAAATGCGGGATTGCCATATACAACAAGCCCTGCAAATATAGCAAACTACACCGTAGTAAATGCTGCACCTGCAAATAACACCGGAACATATCCGGCAACAGGAACAATAGTAGTAACATATGAGTACAAGAGAAATGATGCAGGAGATGTAGTTGTACATCACTATATTGACGGAACAACAACACCGCTTGTACCGGATACCACAATGAGTGGAACCGGAAAGCTCGGATTACCGTATACAACTACTGAGCATAGTATTCCGAACTTTACATTGGTAGCCCAACCGACAAATAAGAACGGAAACTATACTACAGGAAACCAGACTGTAACTTACCTTTATAGAAGAAATGATGCAGGAAATGTATTAGTTCACCATGTAGAACAGGGAACAGGAACACCACTGGCTCCTGATGAGAACTTAAGCGGTGCAGGCAAGTCAGGACTTCCATATACAACAAGCCCTGCAAATGTAACAAACTTTACAGTAGTAAATACTACACCTGCAAACAATACTGGAACATATCCTGCAACAGGAACAACAGTGGTAACATATGAGTATAAGAGAAATGATGCTCAGAGTATAACTGTAAAATATGTAGAACAGGGAAGCGGAACACCTCTGGATACAGATGATGTAATGGGAGGAGTCGGAAAACTCGGACTTCCTTACACAACAACAGAGAAGAACATCCCTAACTACGAGTTGGTAGCACAACCTGCCAATAAGAACGGAACATATACAAATACACCACAGACAGTAATCTATGAATATAGAAGAATACCTGCCGGAGATGTGACAACTATATATGTAGATGAGGACGGAAATGAGATAGATATTCCTGATACACAAAGCGGAACAGGAAAGCTGGGACTTCCATACACAACTACATCAAAGACAATACAAAACTTCACATTAGTGAGCGTACCGTCTAACGCAACAGGAACATTCACACCGGGACCACAGACAGTAACCTATGTATATAGAAGAGCTGATGCGGGAGATGTAACCGTATACCACAAATCAGTATATGATAACAGCGACTTAAGCACACCGACAGTACTTGACGGAAGCAGAAAGCTGGGATTACCATATACAACAAGCCCTGAGACTTACTCAGACTATGAGATAGATACAGTACCGTCTAACGCAACAGGAACATATGTAAGCGGAAGCCAAACTGTAACATATCTATACAAGAGAAAGCAGTCAGGCGGAGTAACGGTAAATTATCTGGACAATCATGGAAACAGAATTGAGACACCTGATACAATAACAGGAACAGATAATGTAGGCTTGCCATACATAACAACACCGAAGACAATACCGGGATATACTCTTATAACAGTACCGGGTAACGCAAACGGAATATTTACGCCGGATCCGATAACTGTAAACTATATCTATAAGCGTGATGATGCGGGAGATGTTGTAGTAGAGCATATAGATGAGAACGGAAATGTACCTTTAGAGAGCCCTGAGGTACTTGACGGAAGAGAGAAACTTGGAGAGAACTATAC
>NZ_BTHK01000014.1:0-72893 GCF_033242365.1 Lachnoanaerobaculum sanguinis | reverse complement strand
AAGTTTTTACAACTTCTCCTCACGTGCTTTGTAGTATAGCTTCTTGTTATCTATTTTAAATCACAGAGTTGAGATGTAAAATACTTTCATTACTATTTGTGCCGCGGCTTGACCGCGGAATGGAGATTAATATGAGTAGTAATACTAAATATAAAATATATAAAAAATGTATATCTATAAGCAGATGGTTATTATTTATAGTGGTTGCATTTCTTATCTTATTTCCTGTATATTGGATTTTTATATCATCAATTACTCCTGCAGGAGATTATTTAAGAAGCCTATAGATTATTTGCCAAATAATCCGACACTTGACAGTTATAAATTTCTTATTGAAAATGTAGGGTTGTTAAGTAAAATAGGAAATACAGTAATAATAGTAGGAAGTACATTAATAATAAGCACAATATTATGTACAATGGCAGCTTATGGATTTTCAAGGTTTAATTCAAAATGGATAAGTGTAGCGTTTGCATTTATTCTTGCAACTTTACTTATACCTGAGGTGGTTACTGCAAGGCCTTTATATGAATTTATGAAAAAGGTTGGATTGTTCGATACATATCAAGGTTTGATAATACTATATGTAAGTTCGGTTATTCCGTTTACAGTTTTGATATTAAACAATTTCGTCGGTAAAATACCTGTTTCACTGGAAGAGGCTGCTGCTATAGATGGAGCAAATTTTATACAGATTTTATTTTATATAATATTGCCTTTGATGAAACCTGCTATTGCCACAGTGTGCATTATTAATTTTATAAATTGTTTAAACAATTTTTTTACACCTTTATATTATTCAAACGGAATACAGGTTTTATCTGTAGCGATAGTTCAACTTCCTTTAAGAGATAATATGTATGGTGTACCATGGGATTTAGTCAGTGCAATGGGATGGATAATACTTTTACCGATAATATTATTTGTTGCTGTTTTTGAAAAGCAGATAATGGATGGAATTATGGCAGGTGGTGTTAAATCTTAATTTAGATAGGGAGTTAAGTTTATGTATGATTTATACGGAAGTTTAGGAAATTTAGCAATTTTAAAAAACAGAAAAAGTAGAGCTGTAAATGCAGAAAATCCTACAGGAGAAAAAGGTAAAGGCGGGATGGCATCAAGCAATCTGGGGCCTTCAAGAAAAGGAAGTCCTTGTTTAAAAGATATACCGAGTGGAGAAACTGTAACACTTGCCGATATAGAGGGACCGGGTATAATAAATCACATATGGATTACGGTTACAAATAAAACAACAGAAGCAGATTGTTTTGTTTTAAGTGATCTGATTATAAGGATATATTGGGACGATGAGGAAACTCCTTCTGTAGAGAGTCCACTTGGAGATTTCTTTTGTTGTGGATTTGCAAGGGAATGTGTAGTGAATTCAATGCCGATTGTTGTAGTACCAAATAGAGGAATGAACAGTTATTTTCAAATGCCTTTTAATAAAAGAGCAAGAATAACTTTGGAAAACCAGCATCCAAATCCGATACCGGCATTTTTCTATCAGATTGATTATTGTGTTGTAGATAATCTTCCTAACGATATAGCTTATTTTCATGCTCAGTGGAGAAGAGAAAGAGTTACAACTTTAGGTAAAGATTATGTAATATTGGACAATGTAAAAGGAAAGGGACATTATATCGGGACATATATTGCATTGACCACATTGGAAAGGTACTGGTGGGGAGAAGGAGAAGTAAAATTTTACATAGACGGAGATATAGAATATCCTACAATTTGCGGTACAGGAACTGAAGATTATTTTGGAGGTTCATGGAGTTTTGCAAAACAGATAAATGGAAAAACAGTTGAGCAAAATTATAGTACATCATATTTGGGATATCCGTACTATTCATCACATGATGAATTGATTCATAATGATTATCACAATGATGATTGCTTACCGATGAGAGGGTTCTATAGGTGGCATATACAGGATCCTATATGCTTTGATGAAGATTTAAAGGTTACTATACAGCAAATCGGTGTTGGACATGGAGGTCTTTTTGAAAGACAGGATGATGTTGCAAGTGTAGCATATTGGTATCAGACAGAGCCTCATTCATCATTCTTACCTCTTGTAGGAAGAGAATGTAGGCGTCCAAGATAGGAGCTGATTTGTATAAAAAAATTTTTTGTATTTTATTATGTATCGGTTTAATTCTATCTTCTTGTAATAATTATAAGAAGAATGAAGAAATAGAAATAAGCAACTATTATGAAGCTGAATTAAATATCATGCATATAGAAGCTGATAATCCTGATTTTAAAAATTATATTAACGATGTATCAAGAAAATTAAATATGAAAATAAATATAATTCCTTGTCCGGCTGATGCAAATAATAGACAGGCGGAAATTTCAACATTACTTTTATCAGGAAATTCAGATATTGATTTGATTTCAGTTAATGATGAGATGGTAAGTGAGTTTAAAGTAAAAGGATATATTGAAAATTTAGATGATATAATGAGTAAAAATATTGTGGAATCATATCCTAAAGACTATGTAGAATCAGTGGCTATGTATAAAAATCATTTTTATTCTGTTCCATACCTTATGGATATTATGATGTTTTGGGTAAATGAAAAATATATAAAATATTCAGAACTCGAAGGAGTTAAAAATTTGGATGATTTTTCATTATTTGTCGGTAATGATTATGGTACAAACATGTATGGATATGGAAGTGCATGGGATGAAACATATATATATAATGATTTATCACAATTTATAAATATGTTTGATGGAGACTATTATAATTGGAATAATGATAATACAAAGGAAGCTGTTAAGTTTTTGCATGATATGCTGAAACATGGTTATACACCTCAAAATCAAATGATAGACAGATACGAACAAATGGAACAAAAATTTATTGACGGCAAGTATGGATGTGTATTTATGTATAGTGGTGCTATAAATATCTTTTTGAATTCAGGAAAGTATGGAGAAGATGGAATACATGTGGCAGAACTTCCTATGTTCAAAAAAAATGCAACTAATATAGCAACGTGGCAGTATGTACTTAATAAAGCTTCAAAAAATAAAAATGCGGCAAAGAAATTTTTAAGTTATATTTCAAGTAGAGAAGGGAGCATTGAATATAGTAACGCAATGAAGCAGATACCTGCAAGAATTGATGTTATCTTAGAGGAAGATATAGATGTTCCTGATATTGATATTATAAGAAAGTATGTTGAGAATACAAACTTTAAAGTCAGGCCGCTGTCATCTAATCCAATGAATGATATCTCGGAAATGGGAAGAATATTTCAAAAGTATTTATTAGATGAGATAACATTGGATGATTTTTGTAAATTAGCTCAAGCAATAGCTGATAGAAAATAATTTCAGTATGTAGAGAAAAACGGTCGGCACTTTAAGTGCCGGCCGTTTTTAATACAGTCTTAATATACACCGTTAGCAATATCTTTATTTACAGAACTCATATCTTCAGAAATATAAGGATGAATACCAAATCCGCATCCATATCCCATGGCATCGGCATATCCTGCCTGATTGTCCATATTTACGATACACCATTGATGAGTTTTTGTATTAGGATTTGCATGTTCCCAATCATACCCCATAAAATCAAGAACTCTTCCAAGTGCTCTGGTACCGCCTGCACTTGTACTTATTCCTGCTATAAAAACACCATAAGGACTTCTGTAGTACTTATTTTCATCATTTTCACGTGAACTTTCTATAATATACTCTTTGTAAATAATAGATGAAGCCTTCTTTATTTTTGCAAGATCTGTTATAAGCGAGGTGTCTGATAAAACTCTTGTGGCAATACTTCTTGCAACAGCATCAGCCTGCTCGGCCTGTTCCTTAGTACAATATTTATAATAGGCATGTTTTTCAATTGTAGAGGCTGCCTTTGGCTCATTAAGCACAATTTTTTCAGAAATTCTTGTACCGTCATTTCCGACTTTATAACCGTCAGGAGTGGTAGTATCGGTTAACATCATTCCGTTTGGACCGATGTAATAGTCACCAACCCATTGATTTGTAACCATTTTTCCCTCATTATCAAAGTAGAACCAATGATCTAAAATATTTTTCCATCCTGTAGAAACAGTTCCTTCAGAATCCACATAACACCAGGCATCATTATGAATCATCCAAGTATCTTTTAATGCATACCTTTGTTTTTTATATCCTTGACTTGCAAAAACAGTTGAAGTTAAAGATAATGTAGCAAATATTATCAATGTACAAAAAAGCTGCTTTTTCATATAAATACCTCCTATAAAATATATACATACATTAAAATATAAAATTAACTCTATATTAATTATATATAATAAGACGGGTGTATTCAATAGCATATGTATTATTTGCAGTTTTATTTTTGTAAATATTATAAATAAATGAAATAAAAACAGTAATTTATAGATATATGACTTTTATTGAAAGAATATTTAATAAAAGGATAATGTACTAAAAAGCAACATATAATGGCAAAATGTTCCAATCATAATAAAGACATGAAAAATCTCATGTGAACCGAAATAAATATGTTTTTCATTAAAAGCTTTTAATTTAAAGGCATAGATTACAGCTCCGAGTGTGTAGGAGATACCTCCAAACAAAAGCCACAAAAATCCGGCTAGAGGGAGTGCTTTGAATATAGGTTTTAATGCAAATACACAAAGCCATCCCATAATAAGATAAATTAAAGATGACAGCCACTTAGGACAGTTTACAAAGAAAATTTTCAGTATAATTCCTCCGATAGCAAGTGTCCATATGGCAGCCAGTAATATATATCCTACTTTTCCTTTAAGTGCTGTAAGGCATACAGGTGTATATGTTCCGGCAATCAATACAGAAATCATTATATGGTCTATTTTACGGAAAATCATTGTCTTTTTAAGGTCTAAAACTACAGAATGGTATGTTGTACTTGCCGCATATAATAATGTAGTTGATACAATAAAGACAAACATAGATATTGAAGTTAAAAAGCTTCCATGTTCTACAGTTCTTTGAATAAGCGGGCCGGCTCCTATCCATAAAAGAATAAGCCCCAAAAAGTGAGTAAGTGCTGAGCCCGGTTCCCTTATTTTTATTGATATAGTTCCGGGAAGTACACCGAATCTTGTCTTTTCTTTATATTTTGAGTTCATATTTATCCCTCCTTGATGTAGTTTTAAAAACTATATGTAATGTATTTAAATACTACATCAACAATTGGGACATTTCAAGTATAAAAAATTAAATATGATTTAATTATGATACTTTAACAGTGCTCTGAATTTTTGTCTTTGATAAATTTTCATACAAAAGTCTGCGATGTCTTGCGGATTTTATAAGAGCTGTAAGTAATATCATAAAGTACAAAATAGTTGCTAAAAGTTCAAGAGTTGCATATGCCATATCTTTATAAGGATCTGTATTTGTAAGTATTAAACTTTCAAGAAGTCTTCTTATATTTAAAGGAATAAAAAAATAAAATCCGTAAAAAAGAATATACCTTAAAAAATATGAATAGAATGCAGGACGTTCTTCATTTAAAGATACAATGGCTGTACTCGTGATAAATTTTCCCAAAGTTCTTCCTTTAAATAATATCGGAAAAACAGAAAAATAAAATAATATACTTGCTTCAAATGAGAACAGCAAGGCAAATTCAGGTATTAAAATTTCACAAATAAAAGTTAAAAAAGCAATAAATGCCATATCAAAAAAGAATGATATAAATCGTCTTGTTAATGATACTTCCATTCCTTTCTTATAGCTTATTTCATCCAGCTCATCTCTAGAAGGCAAAAATTTCATAAACGGTTCCATTAAAAGAAATCCGAGTAAACCGCCTGAAGTATTTACTATAAGATCATCCACATCAAAGAGTCTGTAACTGCCGGAATATAGGAAGTACAGTCCTGTAAGTTGAGTTATTTCAAAAAATAATGATAGTAGAAATGATAAAACAATAGTTTCTATAAATGATCTTTTAAAATAGTAACGTAAATACATTCCAAAAGGTAGAGCTAAAAACAGATTTAAAATATTTACAAGAAAGGCCTTGTTCAGTACTACACTTAACCATGTTTTTGGCTGATCTTTAATAATATCCGATCTTTGTAAAATATCTTTTATAAATAAAAAAGGTTCAAGCTGCATTTTATGACTGTGCAGCGTGGCAGCCTTTTCCGGAGACGGAAGAGGAAGTATCACCAGGCAGTACATACACAGAATATAAAAAATAAAAGAATAAACGATTACAACCTTCAGACTTATAACAGATCCGTATTTATGGTAGTTATAAGCAATATAAGGTAATGTAAATATAGCAACCACAAAGGGAAACAGTATAACAGCCTGTAAAGATACTTCTATATATTGATTCATATTTCCTCACAAAAAATAAAACAGATTAAAATGATATAATACCAGCCGATATAGCAATGTATAAATTTTATATCAAAATATCTGTCATAAAATTATAGGCTTTATTATACCCTTTAATAATATATTTAATCAATAAATATAGTTGGTATTATTTCTAAAGATTGAGGATAAGTATTATTGTATATGGGTATGCGGTTGTCTACTAATCCGTTAAACTTATAGAGTTTAAAACACTGGGATAAATATTTTGCATGAAAATTACATGACAGTGGTGCAAAAGGTTTGGATTATTTTTTACACTTCAAGTAGTACATCAATTAGTTGACATAACTCATTGATTATTCCAAGACTTTGAAATATCCTTGTAAAGGCTTATATTTAAGTAAGTATCTTTTTAACAGTGATAAAATAATACAAGTTCTGTATTTATCTATTGAGAACGATGTAAAATAGATGAAGTTAATAAAATATGAAAGACTATTAAATTTATAATAGCCTATAAAATACAGAGGAAGTAATATAAGAATGATGAGTTGAATTTAGAAAGTGTCGGGTGTAATATATGATTAAAAATTTCAAATAAATAATTTTACTATAAAGCAATATGTAAAATAGTGAAAATCGATATTAATGTATTAAATGATGGTTTTTACAATATATGGAGAGAAATAAATTTGAAAGCAAACATACATACTTTGTAAATCAGATTGTGTATTACATACTTCATAACAACATGATAGAGTATTTGTCATGATTGTAGGATTCAGCATTTAAAAGTAAGAGAAGGTGGAAATATTTATGTATCTTCCTGTTTGTAGTGTAACTAAAATATAATAAAAAATAGTAATACAAATAAGTTGCGCATGGAACTTGTGTAGTTTAAATTAAAAAAGAGGAGTGTTAACAAAGATGTATATAAGTAGAATAATAGATAAAAATATAGGACCGATTTCAAAAATTGATATAAGCCCTTCTTTTATGGATGATGGAAAGCCCAAGCCCCTTATAATAGTAGGTGAAAACGGCAGTGGGAAATCAACAATGATATCCAATATTGTAGATTCACTATATGAGCTTGCAGGAAGAGGATTTAGTAATGCATTACATCATGATAAAGAAAGTTACAATTATTCATACTATAAGATTATCAGTAGCAATGAGATAAAAGTAGGAGAAAAATATCTTTTTTCAAGAGTGATATTTGATAATAGAGTAGAATATTTATTTAAAACTGGTGATTGTTCATTTGAACAATTTAAGAATGAGAGTGGTTATGATGGAGATATAACAAACTGGGATACAAATACCGGAATAAAGGAAATTCGTGGTTCAGATAACGAAGAAATAAAGAAAGTATTTTCTGAAAATGTAATATGTTATTTTGGACCCGCGCGCTATGAAAAGCCTAGTTGGTTAGGTGATACATATTATGATGATTTGTCAACACATTTATATGTCGAACCTAAAATTACGGGTATGCTAAAAAATCCAATAATGGCATATGATATTGGTAAAGGTAATTTTAGATGGCTACTTGATGTAATTGCCGACTCAAGGGCAGATATAGGTATAGAAAAAAATAACATTCTGAAAATAGTTCATATAAATATACAAGATTTAATGGCAATGTCATCAGCACGATTCTACCTTGAGCGAGTTATGAGTATTATACTAAATGAAGATGTATATTTTGGGCTTAACTTGAGAGTTCATGGTGGAGCAAGATTTAATATAAAAAGAGTTAAAGATGATTCAATAATTGCCTTATCAATGGATTCGTTGTCTACAGGACAATTGGCTCTTTTTAATATTTTTACAACCATAATTCGTTATGCAGATAATAATGATATCAATAAGAGTGTATATCCGGATAGTATAAAGGGAATAATAATTATCGATGAGATAGAATTACATCTTCATTCAATACATCAAAAAGATGTATTACCAATATTGATGAAAGTATTTCCATATATTCAATTTATTGTAACAACACATTCACCATTATTTTTATTGGGACTGGAGGAAGAGTATGGTGATGATGGTTTTGATATTTACCAAATGCCTGATGGAAACAAAATTGGTGTTGAAAGTTTTTCAGAATTTAAAAGAGCCTATGAATACTTTACTGAGACTGAAACACATAATAAAAAGTTGAGGGAAGCAATCGATAAATCTGAATCAAGTAAACCTATTATTATAACTGAAGGAGCAACAGATTGGAAGCATATGCTTGCTGCGTATAATAAACTGTCAAAAATCGACAAGTATAAAGAAGTATTTAAAGATTTAGATTTTGAATTTTTTGAGTATGAAGCAAAGAATAGTAATAAAAACACAGAAAATAAGATAGATATGGGTAACACTGCATTATCAACAATGTGTGAGAGCTACTCTAAAATGCCCAATAGTAGGAGAATGATTTTTATTGCAGATTGTGATGATGATAGGACAAATAACAAGATGTCTTTACAAGGTGTTAAATATAAGACTTGGGGAAATAATGTATTTTCTTTTATTTTACCTATTCCTGATTTTAGAAAAGATACTCCGGAAATTTGTATAGAACATCTTTATAGTGATGATGAAATTAAAACTGAATACAAAGAAGGAGATATTTCACGTAGATTATATTTAGGTAATGAATTTAACAGTAATGGTTATATGACAAAAGAGGATAAATGTTGTGAAAAGAAAAAATTGTGTGGAAGTGATAAGATTTCAATTATTGACGGATCATCCGGAGAGAGAGTAATTAATCCTAAAGAAGACAACAGTCCGAACTTTGCACTTTCAAAAATGGATTTTGCAGAATGTGTATTGGAGAAAAAATCCGGATTTGAAAATTTTGATTTTTCTAATTTTGTTCCTATATTTGAAATTATTAAAGAGATAATTGAAAATGAGAATTGATATAAAGATAGATTAAACACATAAAAATACTTAATTTTCACCTCTAAGTACAATAAAACGATACTTAGAGGTGAAAATATATTAAAAAGATTTATCAATTAAATCTCTTTTACATACTGTTGAATCGCATCACACAGATACTGTGCCATACCTTCTCCGAATTTGTCCATATTATTTTTAAATTCCGGATTTTTAACATATCCATAGCCTATGCTTGAAAACACATCCGCACTACAGTCAAAAGAGTATTCACAAATATGTTTATGAAGCTTTTTTGCCAGTTCGGTATTTTCTTTTGATGTAGCCTTAAGTCCCTTTGACATATTATCCGATATTGCAAAAAAGATATTATTAAAACCGTCGGCAATTTCCTGTTCTCTTCCTTTTTGCTTTTTAACGGCTTCCTCAATAACTTCCTTTCCATAAAGGTCTATTGCTTTTTGTTTATACTTTTCATTATCCTGATATGTAAAACCTTTGAATTTTTCTTTTATTGACATAGTAATTTTCCTTTCTCTTGATTCAATAGTCTTTTCCAATGTATCAATAAGTGTTAAGAGTTTTTGCTTTTCTTTCTGCATCAAAACGAGTTGTTTCTTTAGATGATGGAGTATTTCCGGATCTTCCTGTTTTAATAAATCCTTTATCTGTTTTAAAGGAAATCCCAGATATTTATAAAACAATATCATTTGCAAAAAAGACATATCATCCTCGGAATAATATCTGTACCCGTTTTCACTTTTTTTAGGTGAAAGCAAACCTATTTCATCATAATGGTATAAAGTGCGCACCGATACACCGCTTATTTCACTAACCTTTTTAATTAAAAACATTTGAAAACCTCCTAACAAGGATAAGTATAAACTATGACGCAATGTAATAGTCAATACCTTAAGTTAAAGATTATTTATAAATTTAATATAAGATTAAATATCAAAATAGAAATAATTCTTGGGGTATGATCTGTCAAAATATGATTAATTAATTTTTGAATAATACAATAATATAAAGGATATACTTAAGGTATAAGATAGAAATTTTTAATTAATTGTGTTATAATGTTTTGCATTTGATTGACTACAGTTTATCAAGTCATTTAGGTAAAGTGTTTTACCTTTATGTCGGATTGCTTTACACAATGTTCTTGCAATCCTCAAAAATATCAAGGATTTAAGTAGGAGGATATTTTGGAGAGAGAAAGGTTAAAGTCCAGGCTCGGGTTTATACTCATTTCAGCCGGATGTGCGATAGGTATCGGTAATGTATGGAAGTTTCCATATATGACAGGAAAAGGTGGCGGCGGTGCATTTGTACTGTTGTACTTGTTATTTTTGGTTATGCTGGGATTGCCTATAATGACTATGGAGTTTTCAATAGGAAGAGCTGCAAGAAAGAGTCCGGTGCTTGCATACCAAAAGTTGGAACCTGCAGGAAGCAAATGGCATATACATGGAATAGTGGCATTTATAGGTAATTATCTTTTGATGATGTTTTATACCACTGTAACAGGATGGATGCTTCATTATTTTTACCTGACTATAACAGGCAGATTTGAAGGTCTGGATTCGGACGGAGTTTTAAATGTATTTAATACAATGCTTTCACAGCCTTCCATCATGATCTTTTGGATGGTGGTGGTAGTAGTTGCAGGTATGTTTATAGTATCAAGAGGACTTGAAGCGGGACTTGAGAATATTACAAAAATAGTTATGGTTACACTGCTTGTGGTAATGATTATACTTGCAATAAATTCATTCTTCTTAAAAGGTGCTGCAGAAGGACTTAAATATTATCTTGTACCGAACATAAGCAGAATAGAAGAAACAGGTATAGGTAATGTTATAACCGGTGCTATGAATCAGGCATTTTTTACATTAAGCCTTGGAATAGGTGCAATGCTTATATTCGGAAGTTATATAAGTAATGACAGAAGTATGCTTGGAGAGTCTGTTACAATAGTTATACTTGATACTTTCGTAGCTATAGTTTCAGGACTTATTATCTTCCCGGCTACATTTACATATGGTGTGGATCAGACATCAGGCTCTGCACTTATATTTATCACCTTGCCGAATATCTTTAATAAGATGCCTCTTGGAAGACTATGGGGGAGTTTCTTCTTTATATTTATGTCATTTGCCGCATTCTCTACAGTACTTGCGGTATTTGAAAATATAGTTTCATGCGGTATGGACCTTACAAAGAAGTCAAGAAAACAGGTAAGTCTTTTTAATTTGATATTAATAATAGTACTTTCATTACCATGTGTATTAGGTTTTGGTGCATGGGCATTTGATTGGCTAAAGCCTTTTGGAGGAACAATACTTGATCTTGAGGATTTCCTTGTAAGTAATATTATTTTGCCGCTCGGTTCCTTGGTATATCTACTTTTTTGTGTAAGCAGATACGGCTGGGGATGGGATAATTATCTAAAGGAGTGCAATAAGGGTGAAGGTCTTAAGATGAAGAACTGGATGAGATTTTACCTTACATTTATATTGCCGATAATAGTATTATTTATATTCGTATTTGGAATATATGATAAGTTTTTAAAATAAGAAATAAAAGAAATCAGCCATAAACTGTTAAAGTTGAGGCTGATTTTTAATTTATTAAGAATATTAGCACTCAAACCTTGACACTGCTAATAAAAAGTGGTATAAAACTTCATAGTTAAGTTTATAAACATTTAGGAGGAATACAAAATGAAGTTAGTACCTTTATTCGATAGAGTAGTTTTAAAGCAATTGGTTGCTGAAGAGACAACAGCATCAGGTATTGTACTTCCGGGACAGGCAAAGGAGAAGCCTTCACAGGCAGAGGTTGTTGCAGTAGGTCCGGGAGGAGTTGTAGACGGAAAAGAAATAAAGATGCAGGTCAAGGTTGGCGACAAGGTTATTTATTCCAAGTATGCAGGTACAGAGGTGGAGCTTGACAAGGAAGAATATATCGTTGTAAAGCAGAATGATATTTTGGCAGTAATTGAATAATAATTTTATATAGTTTAGACGGAGGTAAATATGGCTAAGGATATTAAATATGGCGTTGAAGCCAGAAAAGCATTGGAAGCCGGTGTAAACAAGCTGGCTGATACAGTAAGAGTTACATTGGGACCTAAGGGAAGAAATGTTGTACTTGATAAGTCATTCGGTACACCACTTATCACAAATGACGGTGTTACTATTGCAAAGGAAGTTGAGCTTGAAGATGCGTTTGAGAACATGGGTGCGCAGCTTGTAAAGGAAGTTGCTACAAAGACAAATGATGTGGCAGGTGATGGTACAACAACAGCTACAGTTCTTGCACAGGCAATGATAAATGAGGGAATGAAAAACCTTGCGGCAGGTGCAAATCCTATAATTTTACGTAAGGGAATGAAGAAGGCTACAGATGCAGCAGTAGAGGCTATTGCAAAGATGAGTGAGCCTATAAAGGGAAAAGACCAGATTGCAAGAGTTGCAGCTATATCTGCAAGTGATGATGAGGTTGGAAGCCTTGTAGCAGATGCTATGGAGAAGGTAACAAACGAGGGTGTTATCACTATTGAAGAGTCAAAGACTATGAAGACAGAGCTTGACTTGGTAGAGGGTATGCAGTTTGACAGAGGTTATGTTTCTGCATATATGTGTACAGATATGGAGAAGATGGAAGCAAATCTTGATGATCCGTATATACTTATTACAGATAAGAAGATTTCAAATATTCAGGATATCTTACCTGTACTTGAGGAGCTTGTTAAATCAGGACAGAAGCTTCTTATTATAGCTGAGGATGTAGAGGGTGAAGCTCTTACAACACTTATAGTAAATAAGCTTAGAGGAACATTCAATGTTGTAGCTGTAAAGGCTCCGGGATATGGTGACAGAAGAAAAGATATGTTAAAGGATATCGCTGTTCTTACAGGCGGTACAGTAATCAGCGAGGAACTGGGACTTGAGCTTAAGGATGCTACACTTGCAAGCCTTGGACGTGCAAAGAGTGTTAAGGTTCAAAAAGAGAATACCGTTATCGTTGACGGACAGGGTTCAAAGGCTGATATTGACAACAGAGTCGCTCAAATTAAAGCACAGCTGTCAGAAACTACATCCGAGTTTGATAAAGAGAAATTACAGGAAAGACTTGCTAAGCTTTCAGGTGGTGTAGCGGTTATCAGAGTCGGTGCGGCTACAGAGACTGAGATGAAGGAAGCAAAACTTCGTATGGAAGATGCACTCAATGCTACAAGAGCGGCTGTTGAGGAAGGTATCATTGCAGGAGGCGGTTCAGCTTATATCCATGCAAGTAAAGAAGTTGAGAAGCTTGTGGCTACCCTTGAAGGTGATGAGAGAACAGGTGCAAAGATTATACTTAAGGCACTTGAGGCACCGCTTTTCAGAATAGTTGAGAATGCCGGACTTGAAGGAAGCGTTGTTGTAAACAAGGTAAGAGAGTCAAGCGAAGGTGTAGGATTTGATGCTTTCAGAGAAGAGTATGTTGATATGGTTAAGGCAGGTATCTTGGACCCTGCAAAGGTTACAAGATCTGCACTTCAGAATGCAAACTCGGTTGCATCTACACTTCTTACAACAGAGTCGGCAGTAGCCAATATAAAAGAAGACGCACCTGCAATGCCTGCAGGCGGCGGAATGGGAATGATGTAATAAAACTTTATAATAAAGCTTATAGGGCATACCTTGGAAACAGGGTGTGCCCTTTTTGTGTTTAAAGTTTTAAAAATTATGCAATAAGCTGTAATTAGAAATTGTTAAAGTAATATTGTATAAAATAAAGGACATAATTTCGTTATTGTGCATAATATATTTTTTTCTTAATGAAGAATATAATTTCATTAAAATGTATTTGAGCAATAGAGAACTTTTGTTGGAGTTTGTATTTTGCACATGAGGAGGAAAAATGAAGAGAATATTTAAAATTTCTGTTATTGGTTTGATGGCTGTATCTATGTTATCTATGAATGCCTGCGGTAAGAAAAACAGTGAAGATTTTGAACAAAAAGTGGAAACTACAAAAAAAGTTGAATCAAATTATGTTGTAGATTCAGATACTTATAAAGAATTCTCTGTTGGAAAAGTAGAGAACGGCATATATACAAATAAGATGTTCAATATAAAAGTTAACGGAAAAGAAAATCAGTATAATTTTGAAAATGATGATTCAATCAAAAATCAATTCGGATTCAATGATTCAGACAGATCTGATATTGATTCGGTAAAAGAGGTATTGGATAAGGGTGATGCCTTTGTAGATATGTATGCGACTACACCAAAAAATAAAAGGGCCGTTTCAGTGATGATCCTTAAGTCTGATTCAGACCTTGATACTTTTTTAGAAAAACAATTATCGGATTTAGACCCAAGTTTAGGTGCGAGTAAGACAACTGTAAATGTGCTTGGAAAAGAAGTTAAAGGTATAAGATACACAATAAACGGAAAAGATTCAAAAGTATATCAAAAACTTGCCTTTATAAGAAGAGGAGAATATGTAATGGTGATTATCTCCGGTGGAATTTACGCAGCCGCTCCACAGACAGGTTTTGATTCAATTGAAATATTGGATAATCAGGAAGAATTAGAAAATGCGGAAACAAAGGACAATTCCAATGAAGTAATAAGTACTGCTGAAAGTACAGAAACTGCAAGTGAAGATGTAGAAGTACAAATAGGTGAGATAGAAAATGATATTTATACAAACAAAATGTTTGGATTAAATTTTGACGGAAAGTCAAATGATATGATATTTGCAAGTAAAGAAGAGGCAAATAAAAACTTCTATGATACAGGAAAAAATGAATCTGATATTAAAGCAGTAATAGAGTATCTTGATACGGGTAAAAAATTTGTGGATATGCATGCCGTAAGTGAAAAAGGTTCTGTAAGTGTAATGATAAAAAAGGAAGAAAATATAAAAGATACCGATACTTATGCGGACAGAGCTGTAGTAGGAATAAAACAAGGTATGGAGAGAATGGGAATGGAGGTTGAAACACAAAAAGGTAGTGGTGAGTTCATAGGTGAAACTATGCCTTATGTAACTGTAAGAGCAACCGATAATGGAAATACAGCATATCAAAAAATAGTATTTCTTAAAGTAGGAAATTATGTTGCGGAGATAACATCATATGCGGACAGTGAAGAAGGTGCAAGTAAATATATAGATATGTTTACAAAACTTGAAAAATAATATTTAATAAACTAAATTATCTTAAATAAAAATTAATACAAATCCTAAAGCTTTTATATGTTCCGGTTTGTATTTTGCACATGAGGTGGAGTCTATGAAACGAACCTTAAAATTAGTAATTATATGGTTTATTGCAGTAATTATATTACTGATTTCAGGTTGTAGAAATAATTTAAAAAATGTAGAAAATTTGGATTCAGAACATCAGGATTTAAAATACTCAGATACGGAATATTCAGATGATTATACTGGAGAAGTCCGTAAAGATGTATATATAAATGAAATGTTTCAGTTAAAACTTAACGGTAAAATACATAATATGTATGTGCTCGGCAGAAAAGAAATAGAAGGTATGGAAGTATACTCGGATACTGACTCTACAAAGGCCGGTAAAGACAAAAGAAATTATATAAATGATATGGAAGCATCGGATAGGTCAGGTGCATCCAGATATGTCAGCATAAAGATATATAGAGAAACCGAAGAAAAAGGCATGGAAAAACATATTGAAGCTGAGCTCCAAAAACAAAAAAAAGAATATGAAGGAGAATATGATAATGCTGAAGTGAAATTGTCAACCGGAATATTATTAGATAAAGAAGTACAGAGCATAGATATTCGCTTAAACGGAGAAAGAATAGAATATGCTGAAAGTATTTTATATATGAAAGTTGATGACTATTTTATTGAGATAAAAGTTGAGGGCAAAGACAGCAAGGATATTCAGGAAGTTTTGAGTATGTTTGTAGCTCCGGATTATGAAGAGCATGTAGAACCCAAATATATTTTTGATTTAGATGAAAATGTAAAGTTCACCGTCGGTGAAATTGAAAACGGTATATATACAAATAAGATGCTTAACTTAAAAGTTGACGGTAAAGCTAATAATTTAAGGTTTAGAAATGATGAGGAAATTAAAAAGAAGTTTGGATATAATGATTCTGACAGAGCAGATATAGAGTCTGTAAAAGAGGTTTTAAATAAAGGTGATTATTTTGTAGATATGCATGCTACTACACCTGATAATAAATTAGCTATTTCAATATTTGTTTATAAATCCGAATATGATTTGAATACATTCCTTGAAAAAGAACTTAATAAACTGAAAAAAGACTTTGATTCAAAAAAGAAAACAATAGAGTTATTTGGAGAAGAGGTTCCGGGTATAGAATTTAAAAAGGTTTATTATGACGGAACAGCAACCATAGAGTTGGCATTTATAAAAAGAGGAAAATATATAACCATTATTTCTTCAGGGGGAGAATATTCATTGGCACCAAAAGACGGATTTAAATTATTTGAAGTATTAGATAAACAAGTTGAGATTGATAGTGATGAAACAACAGATTCATCAGAGAGTATAAATGATGGGGAGGAAGTTGATAATAATTTTGAGTTTTCTATCGGTGAGATAAACAACGGTATTTACATAAACAAGATGTTCGGAATCAGATTTGATGAAAAATCACTTGGCATGAAGATAAAAAGTAGGGAAGAAGAAAATAATAGATTTTATAGTACCGATGAAAAAAAGTGGGATATTGATGAGGTATCGCAACTTCTGGAAAATGGTGACAAGTTTGTGGATATGCGTGCAGATATTGAAAATAAAAGTATATTAAGCGTCATTATAAAAAAGGAGGATACACTAAAGGACCTAGACAGTTATATAAACAGGCAAATGGCAGGCTTAAAGGATAAATATCACATGAAGGGTATATACCCGGAGATAAAAAAAGGTGAGGATGAATTTTTGGGAGAAACCAGAACATATATAAGTCTACACGCAAATATATATGGACAGGACTTATATGAAAGAGCTGTATATTTAAAAGTTGGAAATTATTTTGCTGAGATATCTGCATTTGCCGGTGATGAGTTATCAGCAAAGCAAATGATTGATGCAATCAGTAAAATTGAGGAATAAATATATTTGGAGGAGACTATGAAGAGAATTTTTAAATTAGGAATGCTGGCTGTTACTTTATCACTTTGCTTTTCGGGGTGTAGAGTAAAAGAAGATAAAAAAATAGGTGAAACTGTCAGTGAGTTCAAGGCTGAGGATATTTCTTTGGGAGAAGTAGTTGATGGAGTATACACAAGCAAAATGCTTAATTTAAAGTTTGACGGAAATGCCAATGATATGGAGGTATCAGTTGAAGAGGAATTTATCAACAGGCTTGACGGCAAAGTTGTAAAAAGGTCAGATATGAATGCTGTACATGACAGACTTAATAAGGGCTATTATATAAGTGATATGGAAGCCATTGATAATAAAAACCCCGGTAGTTATGTAGAGGTAATGATATATAAGGATAAAAACCATGAAATGAAAAACGGTTTGGAAAAGTATATTGATAAAGAGGTTAAAAAACAAGAAGGTGAGCAAAAAGAGAGATTTAAAAATCCTAAAGTAAAAAAGACAATAAGAGATTTTATGGGAGAAAAGCTGCTTAGTGTGGATATCGTTATAAATGAGGACGGTATAGAATATGCCGATTCTACATTGTATAAACAGTTAGGTGAATACTTTATAGAAATTCATGTAAGAGGAGATAATAGCGAGGATATTGATAAATATTTGGGAATGTTTGAAAAGTATACGGAAACTGATGGTGATGCAAAGAGCAGTAAATCTGATGAATCCGTTAAAAACGATACTAAATCGGAGATAGAATTTTCAAAGGGAGAGATAAATAATGATGTATATACAAACAAGATGTTTGATATAAAATTTGATGCAAAAGCAAACGGATATGTTTTTGATGAAGTAGCAACAAGTATTATGGACCCTATTTCAGAAGAAGATAGGATATATTATATTAAAAAAGGCGGATCTGCTATTGATATGGTGGTCAGTAAGGAGAGAGATAATGCACAAAAGCTGGTAGTTTCAATATCAGAAAACAAAGGACAACTAGACAAATACTTAGAGAAACAGTTGAAAAAAGATTCTAAGGCAGAAAGATTAACTGTTAAAATTTCCGGAAAGGATGTACCTTGTTTATTTACTGAAACAAAGGATAAAGATAGTAAATATCAATATACCGCCTATATAGAGGCAGGAGATTATATAGGAGTAATAAATTCTTACGGTCCGGATAAATACAGTGCTAAGTCAGCTTTTGAAATGTTTACAAAAACATCAGAAAACAGTGAAGATTCCGGTGATGTGCAGACAGATGGAATTATTCCGGGAAAAATAAATGATAATGTCTACAGTAATGAAATGATGAATATAAAATTCGATGCCAATACAACAGGTCTGGAGTTTGTAAGTGATGAAGGACTAAAAAATATGGGTAATGACGGTATAGAAAGATCGGATGTAAATGCTGTAAATAAGCATATTAAAGATGGTAAATCATTTATAGATATGTTTTTAATTGATAATACAGACACTACAAAGAGAATAAGTGTTTCTTTGGCAAAAAATGATATGTTAATGCCTATGGATGAATATTTGGATGCACAAAAAGAGATAATGGAAAGTCAACTTAGTAAAGTCCCTAAAGATCAGCTGAAAAGTTCAGAGGTAAAGAAATCGGATGCATATTTTCTCGGTAAGGAATTATCATGTTTGGATATTTATGTGGATACAACAGTTGCAAAACAGTGTCAGAAATATCTCTTTGTAGTAAAGGATGATTACATGATGATTATAGTATCAAGCGGAAAGGATGAAAAAGAGGCACAGGCAGGACTTGATTTATTTCAGAAATACGAATAAATCATATTAAACCTAAATTATCTTAAATAAAAATTAATACAAATCCTAAAGCTTTTATATGTTCTGTCTTGTATAATCAGTACGAAAAAAGTTATATAAAACGGAGGACATTATGAGAAGAAGTTTTAAATTAGCGGTATTGGCTATAGCATCGGTATTGGCTGTAACTGCATGTGGAGGTAACAAAAAGGCTGAAGCAACAGTGGGAAGTGAAAGTGTTTCTGAAGCACAAAGTAAAGAAACAAGCGCAGAAGCGACTACTGAAGAAAAGAAAGATGAAAGCAGCGCAGAAGCTTCAAGTGAAGCCAATATCCCTGCAGAGGATTTGGCAGGAGTTACTGCAGATAATGTTTATACAAATAAGGCTTTGAATTTGAAGTTTGATGCCACAGCCAATGATATGAGAATAGCAGATCAAGCTGAGCTTGAAGCTATGGGAATCCAGTCTGAAGGAAAATTGGAACTTTATGCTTACAACAATAATTATACTAAAATAGCTATGATAGGCATATTGGATGAAGGTACAGATTTAAAGACCTATATGGATGAGTATATTGAGACAACAAAGAAAAATAATGAGTCCTTAGGAAAGGATGCTTTAAAGATTGAAAGTACTACAACAAAATTAATGGACAAGGATGTACCTGCTATAGTTGCAGATTTAACTATGGGTGGAGTAACTCAGTATACAACTCAGGCTTTTGTTGAGGTTGGAGGAAGAATATATACAATTGCGACAATAACAACAAATGCTGAAGAAAGCTCTAAAGGACTTGATATGTTTACAAAGGCAGAGTAAACATTATTTATAATAAAAGGCATACCTTGATAAAAAAGGTGTGCTTTTTTGGTTGAACAATTTATTTTTATTTTAATAGGTGATATACTCAAATAAAAAGTATATTTTGTACTCGGGAGGAAAAATGAAGAAAAATTTTAAGCTTATAATTATGGGTGTTGCAGTGCTGTCTGTACTTTATATAACTGCTTGCGCCCGTAAAGATAAAGCAAAAGAGAGTGCACAGGCGGATAAGGATATAGTGGTGATGTCTTTTTCGGATGACAAAAAAAATACTGAGCTTGACGGTAAGCTTGACGGGGATGTGTATACCAATAGTGTATTTAATGTTAAGTTTGATGCAAAAGCTGCAAATATGGAGATAACAAGTGCCGACGAGATTAATGCTATGAGTATAAGCCACAATGATTATTCATTAAAGATGGAGGCACAAAGCGGCGATTCGGGTAGTAGGGTGGATTTTACAGTTTTGGATGACGGTACCGATGTAAAGGCGTACATAGATGAAGATATCTCTACAATAAAAGAGGAAAATAAAGGTCTTGGTGATGAGAATGTTAAAGTGGAAAGCTATACAATAAACTTTCTGGGTGAGGATGTAGAGTCTCTTCATGCGGAGCTTACTTCGGGAAGTGTGACATATTATCGTACAAAAGTATTTTTACAGTCGGACAACCATGTGGCTGTAATAGAAGTAAATTCACAAGATGCACAGAGTATTGATAATTGCCTCGGTGCATTTACAAAGGCAGAGTAAGTGTTTATAAAGGAGGAAAAATGAAGAAGAATATTAAACTTATAATGGCGGGTATTGTAGTTTTGTCTGCTCTTTCCATAACTGCTTGTGGAGGTAACAAGGCCGATAACAAAGCTGAAAGTAAGACAGAGAGTCCTGTTGCAAGTACTGTAGAAAGCACTGCTGAGCGCGCAAACAATGAAGATATGAACGGTACATATGACGGCAGTATATATACCAATAAAGTGTTTAATATAAAGTTTGATGCTAAGTCTGTAAATATGGAGATGGTAAGTACCGAGGATCTTAGTGATATGCAAAAAAAGACACATGATGATACATTAAAAATGTATGCACATGACACTGCAAACAGCAGCTCTGTATTATTCGGACTTGTAAATATAACCTCGGATTTAAAGGCATATATAGACGGAAATATAGCGAAAATCAATAAGGATAATGAGGGTGCGGGAGATATTAAGGCGGAAAGTACAACTATAAAATTTTTGGGTCAGGATGCTCCTTGTATAAATGCAAAGTTAACCGCAAACGGTGTTACACAGTATCATACACAGGTGTTTTTAGAGTCGGGAAAGGATGTATCAGTTATAGTTATAAATGCTAAAGACGAAAAGGTTGTTAAAGACTGTTTGAACGCCTTTACAAAAGCGCAGTAACTTGGAGTATATATGTTTTGGAATAAAATAAAAGATGCTTTTTCATCTAAAAAAAGTATTGATAATAAAGAAAATAAATCGGTTGAAACAGTTAAAAACAGATTTACCATGTTGGTAAAGAGCTGTAAAGATACGGGAAGTATAGTACTTGAAGGATATGTGCACGGTACGGTAAGTAAAGAGGAAGTAACCGTACTTTTTAAAAGCGGTAAAGTATCTCATCTTAAAATTGCAAAGATTACAGACGGTGCAGGAAATGATTTGGAAGTAATAAAAGATTCATATGCAAATATATGGTTTGAACATATAGACGAGTCGGATGATTTTAAATACGCTTTACTTACAAATATAGAATTTCAGATAGAATCCGATGTGAATAAGGCGGTGGAAAATCCATATATACTTGGACTTCTATATGAATATGATAATTACTATAAGGATGAAGATTTTGTAAATCTATTTTTCCGTGAGATGGTAAGTGCACATTATCTGTTGCCCATACATATGTCGGGAGATTTTAAGGGCAGCGGAGAGACTGTTTTAAAAAAAGATACAAAAATAAATATTTACGGTATAAATCTTGAAGGTGGAGTAACTGCACTTCCGGTATTTACAGACTGGACTGCTTTGAAAAATTGGGCGGATAAAGGACCTGCAAATTGGAAACAGGAAACAATCATTGTAAGATTCCCGGATATTTTGGGATGTTTAAAGAATGACGGTGGATTTATTATTAATCCTTACGGTCCTAAGTCTTTTTATATGAATCAGGAAAGTATCAACCGTATAGTTAATTCACCGGGGTATCAAAGCCAATTTGGAGAGGCAGTTATAGAAAAAAAGGTTACAAAAGGCGGAGAGGAAAATCTTTTGGTATATCCCTCAGATAATGAAGAAGTATCAGCTATAAAAAAGAGATTGATTGCCTTTGGAAATGCTCATAGTGAGATAAAATTAATAGACATGATGCTTAGGGTGGATGAGACAGGTACAAAATCATATCTTATAATAATGGATATAGATGATGAAGATGTCAGAAAATACTATAAGAGTGTTTATGAGAGTTGCAGAGATCTTCTTAGAGAAGTGGTATATCTGGATTTTGCCACTTTAAAACAGGCAGATTTTGCAAGTAATATGATGAAACAAGAGCCTTTATATAAAAAGAATTAGGCTAATTATTAATGATTAGAGAAGAGGGTTTAAAAAAATATTTACATTTTAATCACATTGTTGTAATATCTTATCAGAATTTAGTCACAGATGGATTCTAGAATACTCGGGAATTATTTATTACACGGAGTGATGACAATGAAGAAAAATATTTTTATACCTATATTATTTTTATCGGTTATGATGACTGCCTGTAGCGGCAAAACTAATGCCGAGACAACTGCCTCACAGGCGGAAACAACTGTAGTAGAAAGTACTACCGAAGTACCCACTACAGAGGAGACTACCACACAGGCTGAAGTCATACAGGAAGAGACACATGCCGAAGATGATATACAATATTACAGAGGCAGAAAAGAAGATTCAGTATATACAAATGAAGTTTTCAATATCAGGTTTGATGCGCCTGCAAATAATTACAAGATGGAAAGCAGAGATAATATCGCTCAGATGAGAGATATTTTTATAAAGCAAGCCGGTATGACACAGGAAGAAGCGGATGAAAGTATATATATGGATTTATACGCTACCAGTGAGAACGGTACCGGAGTCAGCAATGTAAATGTTGTCATAGAAAAGATGGGTACACCTTTTGAGACTGAAACCGAATTGGAAAATGTTGTGGCCAAACTCCAGGAGCAGTACAAAGCTTCAGGTATGGTAAATGTCAGTGTGGAGAGTGCCAAGGCAATGTTTAACGGTAGAGAAACCATAGCAATGAGTGCTACGGATACAAGCGGTGATTATACCGTGTACAGAAAGCAGATTTATATAAAGTCGGGAAACTTCATGGCAATTATTACAGCGAGCAGTACTTCTGAAGAAAAAGCACAAAAGGCTTTGGATGCATTTACATCATTGAAGTAAATTTTAAGAGTATAGTTTATATAAAAATATAGGCTATACTTTTTTTATTGCTTTAATTTATCGATGTAATGGTTTAAAATAAAAAGGTATTCTTTTAGATTAAGAGGGATAAAATGAAAAGATGGCAGACTTCAGAGTCCATAACGGTCGGGTTGTTCTTGGCACTTTCCGGAGGCTTTATGGATGCTTATTCATATATAAACCGTGGAAAGGTTTTTGCCAATGCCGAGACAGGTAATATTATACTGATGACAATAAAGATATGTGAAGGAAAGTTTTTAGAATCGGTAAATTATATTATACCTATAACATCCTTTGCCATAGGAGTGGCTATATCTGAAATAATAAAGCGTAGAAAAGAAAAAATTGATATGATACATTGGAGGCAGATTCCTTTACTGCTTGAAATAGCAGCATTTATAGTTGTGGCATTTTTGCCGCAGGATATGAACCAAATTGCCAATTCCATAATATCTTTGGTATCGGGAGTGCAGTTTGCCACATTCCCTAAAATTAGAGATGTTGTAATAGCAACTACAATGTGTACCGGAAATTTAAAGAGCGGAACACAGAATCTTTATCGTGGAATCAGTACCGGTGACAAATTTTCTTTAGAAAAGGGTTTATATTATTATATATGTATATTGATATTTATAGCCGGTACCGCTTTAGGATATTTTGCAGTAGGGCTTTTTAATGAAAAGGCTATTTTGATTGCGGCAGGAATGCTTACAATGATTTTTTTAATGATGTTCAAGGAATTTGAAAATTGATATTTGAAAGGGGTTTTTATGTATTTTGCAAAGGAAGACAGATATGAGAAAATGAAATATGCTTATTGTGGTAACAGCGGATTAAAATTGCCGTTGGTATCTCTTGGACTCTGGCATAATTTTGGAGACCATTCCAATCTTGAAAGTATGAAGGATATTTTGTTTACAGCTTTTGACAACGGTATCACTCATTTTGATCTTGCAAACAACTATGGTCCGGCACCCGGAAGTGCCGAAAAGAATTTCGGAATTATATTAAAAGAGGATTTCGGAAAGTACAGAGACGAGATGATTATCAGTACAAAGGCCGGATATACGATGTGGGACGGTCCTTACGGAGATTTCGGCAGCAGAAAGTATTTGATAGCAAGTATAGATCAGAGTTTAAAGAGAATGGGACTTGAATATGTGGATATATTCTATCACCACAGAATGGATAAGAATACACCGCTTGAGGAGACCTGTGGTGCTTTGGCGCAGATAGTAAACAGCGGTAAGGCATTATATGTCGGAATTTCAAACTATGACGGAGAAACTTTGGAGCAGGCTGCAAAGATTTTGGATGAGCTTAAAGTTCCTTTTATAATAAATCAAAACAGATATTCAATCTTTGACAGAACTATTGAAAATAACGGCTTAAAAGATATGGCAGGCAAATTAAAGAAGGGCATTATGTCTTTCAGTCCTTTGGCGCAGGGACTTTTGAGTGACAGATATCTTAACGGTATACCAAGTGACAGCAGAGTAGCAACTGACGGAAGATTTTTAAATGAAAATAATCTTACGGAGAAGAAAATGGAAGCTATAAGAAAATTAAATGATATCGCAAAAGAGAGAAATCAAAGTCTTGCACAGATGGCACTTTCATGGGTACTTAAGGATGATGTTATTACATCGGTACTTATAGGTGCATCCAAACCTTCACAGGTACTTGATAATATTGCATCTGTAGAAAATACTTCATTCAGCGAAGAAGAATTAAAAAAGATAGATGAAATCGTAAAAGCATATGAATAGGAAAATTCTCATTAAGCTTTTTATTTCAACTCTTTATTTGAGTGCATTCACCTTTGGTGGCGGCTATGTCATAGTTACTTTGATGAAGAAAAAGTTTGTTGATGAGTATCATTGGATAGAAAATGATGAGATGCTTGATTTGGTAGCTATTGCACAGTCGGCACCGGGAGCAATTGCAGTAAACGGAGCCATAGTGGTCGGATATAAGATTGCAGGAATTTTAGGAGTTATTGTGGCAATAGTCGCCACTGTCATTCCTCCTTTTTTAATAATTTCTATTATATCCATGTTTTATATTTTGTTTAGAGAAAACAGATATATTGCTTTTATGCTTGAAGGTATGCAATCGGGAGTGGGTGCGGTAATTGCTTCTGTAAGTTTTCAGATGGGGGTAGGTGTAGTAAAGAAAGGCTTTTTTAATATCCTTATAATGTTGGCTGCCTTTGTTTTGAATTTTTATTTTAAAGTTAACGTGATATATATTATATTAATTTGCATTTTGGTTGGAATTATAAAGACCTTTATATCAAAAAATGTGGAGAAAAGTAAATGATTTACCTAAAATTGTTTATAAGTTTTTTAAAAATAGGCGCCTTCAGTTTTGGTGGAGGTTATGCGGCAATGCCTATTATTCAAAGTGAAGTGGTGGATGCATATCATTGGCTTACACCTGAGGAGTTTACAGATCTCATCACCATATCTCAGATGACACCGGGTCCTATTGCAGTAAATTCGGCTACCTTTGTAGGTAGCAGAATAGGCGGTATACCGGGTGCAATAGTTGCCACTTTCGGTTGTATACTTCCGTCAAGCGTACTGCTTATTTTTCTTTCATGGATGTATATGAAATATAAAAAGCTCACAATACTGCAAACAATACTTTCCGTATTAAGACCGGCTGTGGTGGTTTTGATTGCAATATCGGGAATAAAGATATTACAGTCAGCCTTCGGATTGAACGGATTTAAAATAGATGATATCAGGCTACATATGGTTTTTATATTCGGTATATCTTTGGTACTTTTTGTAAAGTATAATAAGAATCCTATATCGGTAATGCTTCTTTCGGGAGTATTGAATCTGTTCTACAATATAATATTTCAATAAAGATATGGACTGCTGCAAATGCAAATGTTTGTCAACAGCCCTTTATTAAAAAAGAATAAATTTTCGTTAGTAATGCAATTTTTATCTATTGCAATTGTGGATTTCTTGATTGATAATTAAATTGCAGAGTGTTACATGTGAAAAAACAAAGAATTGGTTTAGGGAGCAAAAAAATGATTAACAGGCTTATCAATGAACTTATGGCTTACGGTATGCGTGAGTATCTTGTGGATGAAGATGACAGAGTATATATTACAAACCGATTGCTGGATCTTTTCGGTCAGATAGAGTTTGAAGAAGAAGAGGTGACTGAAGAAAGAGCGCTTGTGGATATACTCTCAGATATGTGTAAGTTTGCCTATGAAAACGGTATTATTGAGGATGATACCGTAACAATGACAGATCTTTTTGATACAAAAATTATGGGACAGCTTACTCCTATGCCTTCAACTGTAAGAAGAATGTTTAAAGAGATATATCATATAAGCAGTAAACTTGCTACAGACTTTTATTATAAATTCAGCAAGAGAACAAATTATATACGTACAGACAGAATTGCAAAGGATGAAAAATGGGTTACCGAAACGGAGTACGGACCTATAGATATTACTATTAATCTTTCAAAGCCTGAAAAGGATCCGAGAGATATAGCCAAAGCCGGACAGGCAAAGAAATCAGGATATCCAAGCTGTTTGCTTTGTATGGAAAATGAGGGATATGCAGGACATTTCTCACATCCGGCAAGACAGAATCTTATATTAATTCCTATCTCTCTTGACGGAGAGGATTATTTTTTACAGTACTCACCATATGTGTATTACAATGAACATTGTATAATATTTAATAAACAGCACAAACCTATGAAGATAGATAAGGCGGTATTTAAAAAGCTTTTAGAGTTTGTAAAGCTGTTTCCGCATTATACTGCAGGATCAAATGCGGATCTTCCTATAGTGGGAGGCTCTATTTTAAGCCATGATCATTTCCAGGGCGGCGGCTATGTGTTTGCTATGGCAAAGGCGGGGTATGACAGAAATTTTGTGATTCCGGGATATGAGGATATTAGAGCCGGTATTGTAAAATGGCCTATGTCCGTTATCAGACTTCAAGGTAAGGATATAGACAGGATTGTGGAGGCTTCCGATCATATTTTATCAAGCTGGAGGGCTTATACCGATAAGGATGCATTTGTATTTGCAGAAACTGACGGCACTCCTCATAATATCATTACACCGATTGCAAGAATGAATGGAGATTTGTATGAGATAGATCTTGTACTTAGAAATAATATCACAACTGATGAAAGCCCATGGGGTGTATATCATCCAAGTGCGGATCTTCATCATATCAAGAAGGAGAATATAGGTCTTATTGAAGTAATGGGACTTGCGGTACTTCCTGCAAGACTTAAAAAAGAAATGGCACTACTTGAGGAGTATATTCTTTCAAAAAAGGATTTAAGAAGCAGTGAAGAATTGGAAAAGCATGCGGACTGGGTAGACGGCTGGATTGATAAATATGATATCAATTCCGAAAATATTCACGGTATTGTACAGGATGAAATCAGCAAAGTTTTTGTAAAGGTTTTGGAATGTGCGGGTGTTTATAAGAGAACGAGTGAAGGTCAGGAAGCTTTTGACAGATTTGTAAAAACTTTATAATCCGGAATACTTTATAAATCATTAAGTTTGTTGTTATAAACTATAGTTGTAAGGCATTGCACTGATAAGATATAATTAGTGCGATGCCTTACATTTTTATAAGGTTTAACAACTAAAAAAGGTGGTAGTATGAGAGAAAATAAAACCTATTACAAAAAGAAAATATATCTTGTCATACTTGTTATGACAATTCTTTTCGGATTTCAAGGCATGTATGAATATTACAGTGCAAAGATAGACGATCCTTTCCAACTGATCTCTGCCGTATTATACGGTATCATAAAACTGTTTTTATTTGCACCTCCGATTTCACCGAGTGATAAGACAAATATTTTCTATGAGATTGCAAAATGGACTGCACCGATACTTACGTCCACTTTTGTATTTACCAAAATTTCAAATACTCTTTTACATATGAAAAACATAGTTGTAAATAAGATAAGCAGAAATCATATTTTGGTATTTGAGAACTCTCTTATGGGTGAAACATTGATAAATAATCTTATAGATGAAAAAAGTTCATATAAGATATCACTTATTTCAAAGAATTTCATAGATGACAATATGAAAAACAAGTATGAGAAAAAGGGAATTGCCGTTTATCAGACGGAGTTTGAAAACAGTGACAGAAATGAGATAAGAGAGCTTTTTGCCGCACTTAATATAAATAAGGCAAAGTATATGTTTTTTTGTGCCGATGCGGATCTTGAAAATTATGCCCTGTACACAAATGTTATAAAGAGAATAAAACCTCAAAGACATATTACCTGCTATGTAAAATGTGAGTCAAAAACAGTGTCCTCATATATAGAAGATATGATAGCTCAGGAAAGAAAAAAAGAAGAGAGTCTTAAAAATATAGATACCGTACATTTTGATGAGAGAGATCTGACTGTAAGAATGCTTATATCGGATAAATGTGTAAGCAAAAGTATATCAAATAATGTAGAGGCCCTCTCCGGTATAGGTGATGCAGTGACTCCTGAGCTGATTGATGAAAATATCAAAAGGATGCATATTTTAATAATAGGTATAAATGAGCTGACTTCTACATTATTAAAGTTTATTTCAAACGATATGACCATGTCGTTAAAGGAAAATACAAGGGTAAGCATCATAGACAGGGATGCGGACAGGAAGATGAAAGAGCTCCTGGTGGACAATGAGGGCTTAAATAATTCTTTGGATATACAGATAATGAGTCTCAGCTCTGAAAGAAATATGATGTATGATTATCTTAAAAGTATAAAAAGCGAAAAGGATCTGTCTCTTATTTTTTTGATGAACGAAGATGTAGTTAAGAGTCTTAAAAATTTGAAGCTTTTAAACAGGTATTTTGAAGGTGTTCCGAAGATAATAAGAAATGTATCAAATATAGATTTAAGTTATGTATTACCTAAAAATAATGATAATATAAAAATTTTCGGAGATGTTTCGCAGATTATGACAGAAGATGTTATGATAAGGGCGGCACTTGATAAGAGAGCAAAGCAGTTTAATGACAGCTATAACATATCTTCAGCGGCAGCAGGTATGGGAGATGGACAGAAATGGAATGAGCTCTCATATGTGAAGAAGACATCTTCAAGATTATCTGCCGCACATGACAGGGTAAAGGAAGAGATAGTAAGAAAGATATTTTCGGATAAATCTGAGGATGAGATAAAAGCTTATCTGAATTTAAAGTTTGAAGAATTCAGTGCACTGCAGGAAATCAGAAAAGTTGATAATGAAGAGTTCAAGAAAAAGTTTTGTGAATATCTAAAGAATGCTCCTGTACTTGATTTCTTATCAAGGCTTGAACATAAGAGATGGTGTAACAGCTATTATGCTATGAACTTTAAGTATGGTGAAAAGAAGGATGAGAACCTAAAGACACATCCATGTTTGATAGATGATTGGAAAATCATAATAGGTGAAAAGTTTGACACCTGCCATCCGGAATATGATTTATTATCGGTATTTACTTTATTTCAGAGAGAGGATTGAGAATGGAAAAAGAACAAAATCACAGGCAAAATGTAGATGAAATGCAAAAGGCGGCAAATGAATATAAAGAAAAAAGTTATAAGTATGACGCCTTTATAAGCTATAGGCATGTGGAGCCTGATCAAAGTATAGCTAAACAGGTTCACCAATTGATAGAGACATTTAAAGCACCTAAGGAATTTTATCAAAACGGTAAAAGGCCTACATTCAGAGTGTTTCGTGACAGAGAGGAGCTTGCCGCAAGGGATTTAAGTGCTTCAATAGAAGAAGCGCTTGCAACAAGCAGATACTTAATTGTTATATGTTCAAAGAGAACGCCGCTTTCAGAGTGGTGTCAAAGAGAGATAGAGATATTTAAGAGTTTGCACGGTGAGGAGAGGATAATACCTGTACTTATAGAGGGTGAACCGGGTGAAGCTTTTCCTCTGCCGTTAAAAGAGTTAAAGGGTGAGGAATCTGTAAGCGAGATACTGGCGGCAGATATAAGACCGGATGAGACATTAAATGCTGATTTTGAGGGTTATGAAGCTTTGCAAAATAACAATAAAGCAAAGTTAAAAGAGCTTACAAAGAAGTCTTTAGACATATTAAAAACAGAAAAATACAGAGTAATGGCAACAATTCTCGGCTGCAGCTTCGGAGATCTAAAGCAGAGAGATAAGGAGAGAAAAAGCAAAAGAATTATGACGGTCTCTACTGTTGCAGGAGCGGTATTTTTGATATTCGGTCTGTTTATGGCAAATGCTTATCAAAAGGCGGAACTTGCCAGACAGGAGGCGGTGCAGTCAAATGCAAGCATACTTATGAAAAGGTCTAAGGACTTTACAAAAGAGGGAGATTTTATCAAGGCTGTTTTAGTGGCGAAGGAAGCTATGAAGTCTATAAAACCTGATATGAAATATTATGATACTTTGAAGGCTGAAGAGGATACGATATTCAACAGTATGATATATCACAGCGGAGCTTCAACATTGACTTCCATATCTACTAAAAATATCTTTACATATATGGATGTAAGTAAGGATGAAAAATATGTAGCTTACGGATTTGATAACAATTATACGGCAATTGCAAGTGTAGATAACGGAGAAGTATTAAAAATCTTGCCGGGTCATACTCAGCAGGTGAAGGTGGTGAGATTTTCTAATGACAATAGATATCTGGCATCATTTTCATTTGATAATACATGTATTATATATGATGTTGAAACAGGTGAAGAAAGGGCAAAGATAGAAACCGAGGGTGTACCTATGCTTGTCAGATTTTCAGAAGATGATTCAAAACTGACACTTATTACATTTAATAATAATACCTCTACCAATTTCTATTTATATGACACCGCTGACTGGAAGCAGACAGGAGGATTTGTAATTGACTCTCTTATAAAAAATGCCGATATAAAGAGTGACGCAAGTGAGGCAATTATAATTACAAATCCGGACAGTGACGATCAGATAACAAGAAGAAGTCTCACAGACGGAAGTATAATAGAAGTTATTCCAAGTCTTACAGTTAATACGGTGGAACCGGGAGTAATAAAAAATAAACAGTACAAAACGGCAGCCTATTCAGCTGACGGAGAGAGTATTTTATTGAATACCCAGAATGATTTAATAAAAATTACATATGATAACAGGGAATTATTTCATCAGGAGATATCTATTAACTTTAGTGATCCCAAGGTAATATATGAAAGTGAGAATGGCGATAAAATTGCAATAAAATCAAATAATACTGTATATATTCTGGATGGAAAAACCGGAGAGACAATTAATAAAATATATATTCAGGACTTAAAGTATTATACTTACAACAGCAATACAAATACTGTAGTCGGATTTTCGGAAAACGGAAATTATTCTGTATGGAAGGATGGAGCTATAACTGACAGTAACTTAAATTATGGCGGAATATTGCCGATAGAATATATATTTTTAAAAGACGGAAGCAAAGTATTGGCAAGTTCTCATGACAGTCAGACAATAAAGATAATAGATTTAAAGTCAAGAATCTCTTCGGATTCCATACATGCAAGAATAGTGTCAAATTCAAATGATTCTTCAAAAATGCTTTTGTTTGACGGGAATGATGTATTTATATCGGATGATAACGGTAAAACGAGTAAAAAAATACCTTTTAACAATAATATTACATATGGAATAGCAGCAACTTTCAAAGATCAAAAGATATCAAATGACGGAAGATATTATACTGTTTTGGGAATAGATAAGGATACGCCGGATAAAAAGCCTACATTAAGTATTTATGATATTGAAAATGATACAATCAACAATATATATATAAATGCAATGGATTCAATACTGTCATTTAGCAATGATTCAAAGCAGATATTTGTACTTGACGCTGTAGAAGGTCTGAATGTATATAGTACAGACTCGTTTGAGAAAGTAAAAAGCTACAGTGATATAAAGGAAAGTTCAGGAAATATAAAATTGTCGGAGGATTCAAAGATATTTGTTATAAACAAATATTCGGGAATTTCCTCGATATATAATCTTGAGACCGGTGAACATATAGAAGATATACCGGGAGAAGTATTATACGTGGAAAACGGTGCAGGTGAAATAAGAGCAAAGGGAATACAAAATAATACGGCATTTACCTGGAGCAGTAAAACAGGACTGAAATCATGGGAAATGGATGAGGCCTGCAGTCAAACACCTCTGAGTCTTAAAGATGTCAATTTGTATAATGCAAATGCCGATATATTGCTTATGATCAGAAATAATGATACTGAAAGAAAATGCTATGTAGTGGATTTTTCAACAGGAAGACTCAAGATGGCTCTTAACTCCACATTGAAAGAATATGCTGTAAACGGACATATTTCTTCTGACGGTAAGATGATAGCTGTAGATCAAAATTATTATGCCGATTATGATTTCAATGCCGGAAAAAACAACCAATATATCGAGTCAACAGTGTACAAGATACTTAATGAAGAAGAGGTAGCTAATGAGATAGACAGTATTCTTTCGGGAAGAATACTTACTGAGGATGAAAAGATACAAATCGGTTTGACTACCAAATAAAAAATGTCCCCCTAATCTTAGGATTAGCGGGGACATCTGCATTTTATTATTTTTTGAAAAGTTTTGCAAAAAAGCCTTTTTTCTTAGGCTCGGCTTTTACGATTTTACCGCCCTTTACACTCTTTATATCTGAGATGTAAATACCGCTTACTACCGCTTTTACTTCCGTCTTTAGCGGTATAGATGCAAATACCTTTTCATCTGCCATCAATGTCATGATCTTCGGACCTACCTTTGCTTTTACAATAGGCACTTTAGACCATTTTAGGTACCATGGGGTTTGCTCATAAACAATTTTCGGCAAACCTGATTCTTTTATCTTCAGTTTCTTTTTATCTATAATAAGCATAGAAACAGTTTGTTTGGCAGCTTCCATAGCGGCCTGGGATTCTACTTGTTTTGTCTCCATTTTTCTTCCGAAGAAGTATAGTGCAACTAAGGCGACAAGTAATATAACGAGTATGACAATAAGTATTGTCAAAAATGTTCTCACTTTTCGTTCCTCCAAAAAATAAAAATTGTGAAGTATCACTGACGACAATTATATCAAAATCTTAACAATTTATCAACAATTTATCAAGATACTCATAGTACAATGGTTATTACAGGTTTGTATTTTTAGGTTTAATGTCAATAAAGACATGTGTTATAATACGAAAGACAAAAGAGCTGTGTTAGGAATTTAAATAAAATATTACAGTGGAGGTTATATGAGAAAGGTATTGATTGTTATAGATATGCAAAATGATTTTATTGACGGGAGCCTTGGAACAAAGGAAGCGGAGGCTATTGTAAAAGGTGTAACAGATAAAATCAAGGAGTACAAAAAAGAAGATGTATTTGCGACTATGGATACTCATAAGTACAGTTATCTTCAAAGTCAGGAAGGTAAAAATCTTCCGGTAGAGCACTGTATAGAAGATACTAATGGTTGGGAGTTGCATCCGGATATATCAAAGCTTATTGATCCGGAAAACATCTTTAAAAAACCGAGTTTCGGAAGTGTTGATCTGGCAAATAAGATGCTTGAGATATCAAAAAAGGAAGATATTGAAATAGAGTTGGTAGGACTTTGCACCGATATATGTGTTGTATCAAATGCACTATTAATTAAAGCATTCCTGCCGGAGGTGAAAATCAGTGTTGATTCAAATTGCTGTGCGGGAGTTAGTGTTGAAAAACATAATGCCGCAATCGAAACATTGAGAAGCTGTCAAGTGGAGATAAAATAGTTTTATAAATGAGAGTAATAGATTTAACACATACAATAAATGAAACCATGCCTGTATATCCCGGTACAGATACACCAAAGCTCACTCCTGCAAACACATATGAGAAAAATGGTTTTAAAGAAACTTTTCTTCAAATGTATACTCATACAGGAACACATATGGATCCTCCTGTACATCTTTATGAAGGTAAGAAGACTTTAGACGAATTTCCGATAGATCAGTTTATCGGAAAAGCCATAGTGATAGATTGCAGAATGTTAAAAGAGGGAGAAGCTATTACTATGAAGAATTTGCAGTTGTATGGTGATAAAATAGACAGGGCAGACTTTTTACTTTTTAATCTTGGCTGGGACAAGAGATGGGGAACTGAAGATTACTTTGGAGATTATCCATGCATTGATAATGAAGTGATGGGTTATATTTTGAAAGGAAATTATAAGGGAATAGGTTTTGATGTAATAGGACTGGATCCCATTGCAGATGAAAATCTTACAAGACATAAAAAGCTTTTCGAAAACTGTGATATCATCAATATAGAAAATCTTACAAATCTTGAGAAGTGTGGAGACGATTTATTTTGGTTTAGTTGTTTTCCTTTAAAAATTGAAAACTGTGACGGTTCACCTATAAGAGCGGTTGCATGGTTTGAGTAGGTATCAGAAAGCCTTACATTCAAGTTAAACTTGTTTGTAAGGCTTTTTTTCACATATTCTTCACAAATTAGCCTGTTTTTTTCAGCTTCATTTCAGTTTACTCGTGTATTCTTAGGGCATGAAAGGAAAACATTCCTTTAAAAATAATTTGAATATAAGAGAAATGAGGAGCTTATGAAAAGAGAGATAACAGATAAGAATAAGAAGATTAATAAAAATATTGCATTTTCATTGATGGGAATGGGACTGATGCTTAGCTTAGGAGCATGCAATGCATCACAGGATGCAAGTGCAGCAACTGTAAGTGCAAATGTAAACAGTAATAAAACTCAAAAAACTCAGGGAAATGAAACAAGTATAAGTATTGATAATAATACAGTTTCAATAAACGGAGACGGAGCAAGCAGTGAGGGAAAGGTCATTACAATAAGTAAGGCCGGAACATATCGATTAAGCGGGAAGCTTGATGAAGGACAGATAGTTGTAGATGCAGACGGAGATGTAAACTTAAATCTTGATAACTTTACAATATCAAATTCTTCAGATGCACCAATAGTCGGAAAGAGCGGAAATATAAATATCAACTTGGTTGATGGAAGTGATAATAAGATAAGCGATATGAGAGCTGCAAATACTCAGGATGAGAATTCAACAAGTGAAAATAATGCTTATGATGCGGCTGTTTACAGCGAAGGAGATATAAACTTAACAGGATCAGGTAAGCTTACAGTGGAAGGTGGATATGAGGATGCTATACATTCAAAATCAAATTTGAATGTAGAAAGCGGAAACTACAGTATTACTGCTTCACATCATGGACTTAACGGTAAGAAAACACTTGTTGTAAAGAATGGAAATTTTGATATCACTACTGTAGAGGATGCACTACATTCCAAGGGTGATGTTACATTTGAAAATGGAGAGTTAAATATAAATGCAGGTGATGATGCATTGCATGCTGATAATACTTTGACTGTTAAAGACGGAAAAATAAATATAGCGGCTTCAAATGAAGGTCTTGAAGGAATTACAGTAAATATTGAAGGTGGAAATATACTGGTAAACTCAAGTGATGACGGTATAAATGCAGCCGGAGATTCAACAGACGGATCACAAGTCAGCTATGCTATAAATATTTCAGGTGGAGATATAAAGATTATTCCCGGCGGTGACGGTATAGATTCCAATGGAGATCTAAATATTTCCGGTGGAAATATAGTTGTAGACGGACCTTCAGATGGTGGGAATGCACCGATTGATTATGACGGAACAGGTACTATTACAGGTGGAAGCATACTTGCAACAGGTAATTCCGGAATGTTCCAGGGATTTAACGGAAATAATTCAACCCAGTCAAGTATTATCTACTACCTGGACAGCAGTGCCGCTGCCGGAGCTACTATTAAGGTAAGCGATGAATCCGGAAAGGAGATTTTCACATCTGCAGATCAGACACAGAGCTATAATGCAGTTTTATACAGCAGTGCCGAGATTGAAAGTGGAAAAAACTATAAGGTAAGTGTAGGAAATAGTGAGGGTTCTGTTACTGCAGGAAATTCACAGGGAGGAAACTTTGGCCAGCCACCACAGGGTGGAATGGGCGGAAATGGTCAGCGACCACAAGGTCAACCACCTGAGATGAATGGAAACTTCCAAGGAAGAGGAGGAAATGGCCAGGGCCAACCACCACAAGGTCAGCCACCTGAAATGAATGGAAACTTCCAGGGAAGAGGTCAGGGAAATAACCAGGGACAACCACCACAGGGCCAGCCGCCGCAGGGAGGACCAAATGGCAACTTCCAGGGAAGAGGTCAGGGAAATAATCAAGGTCAGCCACCAATGGGTCAGCCGCCACAGAATGAAAACAATCAGAGCAGTAAAAATAAAACTGATTCTAAGAAGAAAAAGAATAAGCAAAAAAGCAATCAAAAGACAGGAGATACATCCGGAAATGAGAAGTAATGAAAAGAAAATTTGCCCTAATACCGGCATATAAGCCAAATGAAAATTTGATATATTTTGTGCAGTCCATTGAAGCAAGGGGAATAGAGGTAGTAGTGGTGAATGATGGTTCAGGGGAAGAATATCTTCCCCTCTTTTCACAACTGGAAAAGAACAGCAGAGCAAAGGTCATTCACTTTTATGTAAATCAGGGAAAGGGAGCAGCTCTAAAAGAAGGTCTGTCTTATTTAAATAAAATAGAGGATGATTTTGTAGTAATAACTTTGGACGCAGACGGACAGCATTCATTAAAGGATGCATTATACCTGCTTGATAAATCAATGGAAAGTGAAGACAGCCTAATACTTGGATCAAGAGAACAGTCAAAGGATTCCCCTCTCAGATCAAGAATAGGAAATTATATAACCAAAAAGATATTTTCTATTTCTACAGGCGTAAATATTGAAGATACTCAAACCGGAATAAGGGCATTTCATAAAAGTTTGATTCCGGAGCTGCTACAAATAAAAGGAGAGAGATATGAGTATGAGATGAATATGTTGCTTCATTTTGCAAGAAAAGGTATAAGGATGAAAGAATACACAATTGAAACGATATATATCAATGACAATGAAGAAAGTCACTTTGATACTATAAAAGACTCTGCAAGAATATACAGTCAGATCATCAAGTTTTGCGGCAGTTCTATTTTATCCTTTATTATAGATTTTTTACTTTACACAATATGCTTTTTGCTTTCAGGAAGCATAATACTTTCAAATGCGATTGCCCGCATTATATCACTACACTTCAACTTTTTTGTAAATAAAAAGTTTGTTTTTAAAAATAATAAAAAAGATGAGAAAAATTTTGCTGTAGAATATATCTCATATTTGGGACTGGCAGCACTTATATTTGCAATGAATACTTTGATTCTTCGAGGAATGGTAGAGGCATTAAATATAAATGCATATTTGGCTAAGATAATAACAGAAGTGGTTTTATTTACAGTATCATACTTTGTGCAAAGACATCTGGTTTTTGCAAAGAAAAAAGAGATTGTAAGAGAGAATAATTATGCTGCTTCTTTAAAATAGACAGGAGTAAAATATATGAAGAAATTAAATAAGAAGGGTTTAGGTATATTATATGGTGTAGCCTTATTTTCATTCAGTACATATGCGCTTTTAGATACATTTGTAATACCGCATCCTATGCAAAGTGTAATGGCTTCAAATGTAGTCGCAGAGACTACAAATAGCAGTATAAGGGAAAGTGTTGAAGCTGCTATAGAAGAGAAACTTAATACAGGAACAAGTACAACAAATAATATAACATCAGAGACAAATGTGACATCTGGCAGTACTACAGCAGAAAGTACTAATGAAACAAGCAGTGCTACATTGACTAATGTAGAGACTGTTGAAGGTGGAACTGTTATAGGAGAATATTCATACAGCAATACAAGCATTACATTAAAACAGTACAGAGCATATGGCAGTGATATTTATGTGGCTGATGTAACAGTAAGTGATGTTTCTGTTTTAAAGACAGCACTTGCAAATAATACTTACGGAAGAAATATTACCGACACAACTTCAAATATGGCCGCAGAAAACAATGCAGTTCTTGCAATCAATGGAGATTACTATGGTGCAAGACAGGCAGGATATGTTATAAGAAACGGAAATCTTTACAGAAATACATCCGGAGATAGAGATGCCTTGGTTATAACTAAAACCGGTGAGTTTGAGTTTGTTTCAGAGAATGAAACAAGTGCAGAAGAACTTTTACAAAGCGGAGCATATCAGGTATTGTCATTCGGTCCTGTACTTTTAGCGGATGGTGAAATATCGGTAGGCGAAAATGATGAAGTAGGAATGGCAATGGCAAGCAATCCAAGAACAGCAATAGGATATCTTGGAAACAATCACTATGTATTTGTGGTATCAGACGGAAGAACAAGCGAGAGTGCCGGATTAAGTCTTTATGAGATGGCAACTTTTATGAAAGAACTTGGTGTAGTTGATGCCTATAATCTTGACGGGGGAGGTTCTTCTACTATGGTTTTTAAGGGAGAAATTATAAACAATCCTACTACAAACGGTCGCTCAAATCAGGAAAGATCTGTCAGTGATATAGTATATATTGGAGGTGGAAACTGATGAAAAAATCATTGATTTATCTTGGAATTTCAGTATTTGTATTTATCTTCGGGCAGATATATGAGTACTTTTCACATGGAGTATATTCAAGCTATATGATGTATGCATTTTTGATACCTTTTATAGGACTTTTTATACCAAGCCTTTTAAATAATCTTATTTTAAAAAGAACAGTTTCGGATAATGTCACCTTGCCTTGGAAATGTGGCATAGCAACTCTTAGTGCAGGTTCAATATACAAAGGTATATTGGAGATATATGGAACGAGCGGAACTTTTGAAATAGTTTACTTAATAATAGGAAGTATATTTTGTATTATGGCAGCCGTATTTCTGGCAGGTGAAATAGCAAGAAAAGATTGTGAAAGCGACGCTTAGAAAAAAGGTGCAGATTCGATGGATTTTGAATCTGCACCTTTTTTATTAATAAAAATATTTTGTTGTATAAAATATTAAAATGCAATAATATGGAATAACAAACATGGTTTTTCTTTTTATCTAAAATATTCTTTATAAGGAGCGTTATGAAAAGTTCTAAAATATCTATAGAAAGGGTTCGAAAGGTTATCTCGGAATTAAATCCAATTGACGATTTGGTATTTAGAAAATTATCAGAAAGCAAAGAGTTTTGTGAAGAGATTTTAAGAGAGTTTATGCAAGACTCTGAATTGGAAGTGATAGAAAATCATTCACAAAATGCTATAACAAACATAGATAGGAAATCTATCATATTAGATGCCTATTGTTTGTTAAAGAATGGAAAAAGAGTTGATATTGAAGTACAAAACTTAAATGATATAAATCATCAAAGGAGAGTAAGGTACTATAGCAGTGTTTTGACTACTAATTTAGTGGAGAAGGGAACTGATTTTAACAGTATACCGGATAGCTGTATGATATATATTTGTAATTTTGATACTATATTCTTCTTTATCTTATCGTAGCTTCCCTCTCCGGTTTTTGTGTGTCTGAATTTATCATGAGTAAGCTTTATTCCGTCAAGAGAAATCCCCAATAAAAAATTGTTTTCCGAAAAAAAGCGACACCACTCTTCATCAAGCATATATCCGTTCGTCTGCAAAGAATTGCAAACCTTCGTGTTTTCCCTCACATATTGTTTTTGATATTTTATCGCCTGCTCAAAAAATTTCAATCCTCTCAGTAAGGGCTCCCCCCTGATATACATAACTTATCAAATCGGCTTTTGATATTGTTTTTCTTATAATATTTTTCAATGTCGCATCCGACATAAAGCCGTATGAAGCTTCCTGCCTGTTTTTAGTCTCATCCGTATAAAAGCAATAATCACAATGCATATTGCACATTCCGGACGAGGGCTTCATAAGTACACTTATTGAATGCATAAAATTTCCCCCGCAATAAATTGATTTTCGGGTCTATTATACTATAGGGAAGCAAAAAGATAATACTAAAAAATTTAATCATCATATATTGATATATTCTAAAATTGGAATATAATAAAATTGGATTAAGTTAAAAGAGAGGTATTTACACTATGTCTTTATCACACGGAATACTGGGCTTCTTATCCTACAGCAGTATGACAGGCTATGATTTGGCTAAGCTTTTTGACTCTTCAATAAAATTTTTCTGGTATGCCGGAGCCAATCACATATATTTCGAACTTAATAAGCTTGAAAAAAAAGAATTTGTGAGCTGCGAATATATAGTTCAACAGGATAAGCCCAACAAAAAACTCTATCATATTACAGATGAGGGAAAAAAAGAATTTTTAAGATGGCTTGCATCCGACTCAGAAGATGTAAGCAAAAACAAAAACGCTTTCCTGATGAAGGTGTTCTTTTCCGGCTCTTCGGACATTGACCAAAGCATCGCTATGCTTAAACGATTTATAGATGACTGTAACGCCTACATAAACAGCATGAATAAAGTTCCCACCGCTATAGATGCAAATAGGGGCTTTGTCGAACCACTACAGGCTTTGTACTGGGAATTTACGGCAGATTACGGACTTCGACAAACAAAGTTTTGTATAGAATGGGCGGGGGACTGTATAGAAAAATTGGAAAATTTCAAGAGAGGAAAATAAATATATGAATATACTTCTTATAAATGCAAGCCCTAAAGGCGATAAAAGCAACACCTTCAAACTTTCAAAGGCCTTCTGCGACGGAATATGCGAGCAGACTTCGGCAAATTTAGAAATTTTAGACCTCGCAAGACTTAATATAAAGGATTGCAGGGGTTGCTTCGTCTGCTGGAGGGATACTCCCGGTGTCTGCTGTATAAAAGATGATATGGGAGACTGTCTGGAAAAAATCAAAACAGCCGATATTATTGTCTGGAGCTTCCCTCTGTATTACTTCGGACTTCCTTCGAGAGTAAAAGCTTTCCTCGACAGGCAGCTCCCCTTAAGCCTGCCTTTTATGAACAAAAATGCTCACGGCGGCTCCCATCCGCACAGATACGACGATTTACATCAAAAAAATGTGCTTATATCCACCTGCGGTTTCTATACTACCGAAAACAACTATTCGGCGGTAACGACACAATTTGACAGGATTTTCGGCGAAAATAACTATACGAGTATATTTTGTGCACAGGGTGAACTTTTCAGAGTTGAGGAGCTTCGTTCATTGACGGAACCTTACCTTGAGCAGGTAAAAAAAGCAGGAAAAGAGTTTATTTCAGGAGGTATCAAGGAAGATACCGTAAATATATTAAACACAGTCTTGCTTCCCAGAGAAATATTTGAGCAAATGGCTGATGCAAGCTGGGGTATAGAACTCCCGACGGAAAACCCCGATTCTGATATACAAAGTTTTAATATTCCTTTGGCAAAAGATGATGAAAGTCTCGTTTTCACAAAGCAAATGGCATGTCTTTACAACAAAAGTTCATGGGACGGTAGCGACAAAATACTGGAACTTTTCTACACTGATATAGATAAACATTACCAAATAATACTCGGCAAAGACGGTTTTAAGATCCTTAATGAAAACTTCCTTAACTTTACTACAAAAATAGAAACTCCTTTTTCGGTATGGCAACAAATAAGCAGGGGTGAAATAAGCGGAGAAGAGGCTCTTATGGAGCATAAGTATAGAGTAGACGGTGATTTCACATTTATGATGAACTGGGATAAATACTTCGGTATAGGTACGACACAAAATAAAAACGAAAAATCGGGAAATGATGAACACTCCAAAAAAAGCAATATGAACCTGCTTCTTTTCCCTTGGATAATCGCATGGACATTGATTTCCATAAACCCTACCGTAGGGGGCTTTATAAGTATTCTGGCATGCAGTATACTTCCTTTTATGTATTTAAAGTACAAGCCTGTGATTTTCGAATATATAAGTATAGTTATGATAAATCTTTTGAGTCTCCTGTCCGTTTTGGGATATGACACGACAATACTGGTTCCTTTGTCTTATTTATTGTTCGGAGTACTTTGGTTCGTAACGCTCTTCCTACGTGTTCCTTTAACCGCCTATTACTCGTTAAACGAATTTTCCGTAAAAAATCCTTTGGAAAACAAGCTTTTTCTAAGGACAAATCGGATTATTACGGGATATTTTGCCGTACTCTATCTTCTTACACCTATATGGACATATTTTTTACTTACTTCAAGCTTCGGTGCATTTACAGGTGCCGTAAACTCGGTACTGCCTGCGGTGTTTGTCGCATTCACAAATAAGTTCAAGGATTTTTATCCTAAGTATTATATGACAAAAAGAGTATAGAAAAGGGGCTGTGAAACGAGTCCCTAAAAGAAATAGGACTATTCGTTCATGCGAAAGGTCCTATTTTTGTGGTATAATTAACTTGCAATGAAAACTTTACACAATAATTTTGTAATTCAAAACAAGGATATTTTCTACTGTTTCTTTCAGATTGTTTGGATGTAAGCGTCAATTCAAGTACACCTCCCCATAAATACACTTCTACTATAAAATAGCTTCATACTAAATATATGGAGGTGCCTATGGCTAAATATCCTAAAGAAGAAAAGGATCGATTGATTGAGGAGTTTAAAAATAGTGGATTAAGTATCACAAGCTGGGCTAGGAAGAATGGATTACCTATTTCAACAGTCACATGGTGGGTGAGTAAACATGATAAGAAATCAAAGCACTCTAAGGATGTTAAATTTATTGAGATCAAAACACCACACCCTAGCAAGGCCATAAAAATAGAGATAGGTGCTATCAACATCTTAATTGATGGTTCTACAGATCTTGAATTATTAGCAAGACTAATTAAGGTGGTGAATGCAATAAATGTTTAACTATGATAATCATCGTGTAATTCTCTCTTGTGGTGCTACAGATATGAGGAAAAGCATAAATAGATTGGCTGAAATTGTTTATAGCAATTTTAAGCTTGATCCAAGAGATAAGATTATATTTGCTTTTTGTAATAATTCAAGAGATAGGATAAAGCTTCTTGTATGGGAAGATAATGGATTTTGAATTCATTTTAAAAGAATAGAAAAAGGACATGTAGTTTGGCCGTCACAAAGTGATACAGAAATCACTATGGATTTATTAATAGATGACTTGAAAAATATAATAATGGCACCTGGAATAAAACAAAAAATCAAGCGTAGTGAAGTCTTTAAAAAGTGTTGATTTAGCTGGATTCATCATAGATTTTATAATATAATCTCTACATAAATATTTGAGATTTGGAGGTCTGGTAAAATGAAAACTATAGATGAATTGCAAGCAGAAATTTCCGGACTTAAGGCTATCTTACAGAAAAAAGACCAAGAGATTGAGACTTTAGAAAAAGCTAAAAATGAAAAAGACCAAGAGATTGAGACTTTAGAAAAAGTAAAAAATGAAAAGAGTGAACAGATTGCTAAGCTAAAGAAATTAAATAATTGGTATATGGAACAACTGAAATTAAAAGCAAGAGAGAAACTTGGTAAATCAAGCGAAAAAGCTATTGATGGACAACTTTCTCTTTTTGATGTCTTTAATGAGGCTGAAACATTTAGAGAGCCAATTCAAGGTGAGTCGCCACAAGAAAGGATTATACCGGAGCATAAAAGAAGAAAAGCTAAAGGGGGAAGCAAGTTTAATGACATTCCTGTTGAGGTAGTTGAATATAAATTAGATGACAGAGAACAGATATGTGATAACTGCCATAGACCTCTTACTGTTATGAAGAAAGAAATAAGAAAAGAACTGGTGATAGTACCTGCTGAGGTTAAGGTTATAGAGCATGTGACTTATGTTTATAGTTGTATAAACTGTGACAAGAATGGGGAGAGTGGCTTTATAAAGATAGCACCTCATCCTAAAGCTCTTATTAAAAAGAGTGTAGTATCACCAAGCTTTATGTCTTATATAATGAATCAAAAGTACACTCTTGCACTACCACTATACAGAATGGAGCAAGAGTTTAAAATGCTGGGATTTGAGATCTCAAGACAAAACCTTTCCAACTGGATCATAAAGGGAGCTAATATTCTAAAGCCTATATATGAGCAGATAAAGCTTAGTCTACTAAATGAGACACTACTCCATGCAGACGAAACGGTATTGGAGGTACTACACGAGCCGGGGAAAGAGGCGGGCAGTAAATCTTATGTGTGGGTATATAGGACAAGTCACTATAACACACATCCTGCAGTAGTATATGAATATACACTTGGACGAAGTGGGGATTATGCCAAGGAATTTCTTGCTGATTGGAATGGAACATACCTTCATTGTGATGGTTATGTGGGATATAAAAAGTTGGTAGGAAAGATGCTATGTGGTTACCTTGTACATGCGAAGAGAAAGTTCCATGAGGCATATGAGATTAATAAGAGTAATGAATATGCAAAACAAGGAGAGACTTATCTTAGAAAGTTATTTCAACTGGAAACTAAAGCTGATGAAGTTGAGCTTTCATTGAGAGAACACTTAGAGATGCGACAAACCAAATCTAAGCAAGTATTAGATGAGCTTTATAGCTGGATTTCACAAATAGAATCAAAAATCCTTTCTAAAAGTTTAATAGGGAAGGTTATTACTTATGTCATAAACCAAAAAGAGTACTTGGAGAACTTTTTAAAAGATGGAAGAATACAATTAAGTAATAATCTTGCTGAGCAAAGTGTGAAGCCATTTGTTATAGGTAGGTCTAATTGGCTATTTGCGAATACACCTAACGGAGCTAATGCCTCAACAATGATATATAGTATAATTCAAAGTGCAATACTTAATAACCTGATACCACAAAAATATCTTACATTTGTTTTTGATATCATACAGTCAGGTAGAGACGCTTCAAGCCTAGTACCTTGGTCAGATGAGATTCCTGAGAGTTGTAAAAATAAAAAGTCATAGGATTAGAATGATAAGTTCTAGTTCTATGACTTTTTTGCTCTATGTGTACTTAGCTTAACGCTTACAGACAGTTATATAAAAATGCAGGATCATGAAAAACGTAAAACAAGAGCATACAGTAAAGATATAGGTAAATACTACAACATGAAGACAATTTAAAGCAAATAAGAGTATGTATACAGTAAAGAGGAGTATTGACGGAATTAACATAAAATTGGATAATGGACTTGAAGAAAAATATATCAGTGCCAATATTAATGATGGAAGTTCTTTGTCAGAGCTTATGAAGGTTTTTACAAAAAGTGATTTTTATAGCGAAAAGTTTCCAATTACCTCAAATATGAAATATCGACTTAAATATGTAGAGAAAGGAGAAGGTATGACAGAAGCATTAAAGGAATTATATGAGGATTTAAGAAAAGAAGTAGATGTATTAGAGCTTGATAAAGCCAGAGAAAGTGGAATTGTAAGTACTTTGGTATCACTTGTAAAGGATGGTATATTGAGTGTTGATGAGGCTGCTAAGCGAGCAAAAATGAGTGTAGACAAATTTGAGAAGCATGTTAAGTAGAAGATACAAAATTACCCGGTTTTATTAAATATATAGGAGGATATAATATTTGCTATATCCTCCTAATTACTTAGTTAAAATTATATATGAAAATAAATCTCAAAGAATACTTTCTTATCCTTACTTACGACCTTAATTTCTCCCTTATGCATAAGCACTATTTCCTTTGCGATAGGAAGACCGAGTCCATAGCCACTACCGGAGTGAGATTCATCAAGTCTGTAGAAACGCTTGAATATATTGACGGTATCCTCTTTTGAAAGTTCTTTTTCCACGTCATTTTCAACAGATAAAACAATATCCTTTTTTCTCTTATTTAAAGTAAGTGTGGTGTGTGAAAGTGAGTATTTCATAGCATTTTCTAAAAGTATCGAGATAAGATCTCTTATCTTATTCGCATCTCCCAAAATAGAAATATTATCCTCTATATTGTAATCAAGTTCTTTATTATTTTCAAAAAATACGGGTTCAAAATACAGACATTCTTTGGTTGAAATATCTGATAAAACTATTTTTTCCATTTGCTCTTTTCTGTCCTGCCAGTTTTCAAGGCGACTTAAGTCAAGCAAGTTCTGTGTCAAATGTTTCATCCTTTCACTCATCTCATCAATGCCGTTAATATTTTTCTTCAGCAATTCCATATTTTCTAATTGAATAGAATTCTTTGATATTGCTTTTTGAATATTTCCCACATTATTTATTATAACGGTGAGAGGAGTTTTAAGCTCATGTGATGCATCTGAAATAAATTGGCGTTGTGAAGTAATGGCATCACTTACAGGTCTTATACTCTTTTTAACAAAGTATTTTGAAAAAAGTATAATCACAGTAGAGAGCACAAAGAACAGCAGTATAAGTAAAATCAAAAGATTGTTTAAATTTTTTATTTCAGCACTGAAGTCGGTTACTGCAATTCGATACAAAGTGGGCGGTCCGGTAAAATTAGACGGCATTGATTTATTCTCTGAAGAGTCTATACTTGTATCGGATTTATCTGTTTTATTATGAGGTCGCCATTCTTCATCATCAAAGCGATCCGGTGGAGCTTTGACTTCGCAGATATATTGAAGTTTTCCACCATTCATTGATGAATAAAACCTGTTTGAATTTCTATTTACTTTGTTTAATGCATCTGATATTAAATCCTGTTTTATTTCGCTATCAAGAAAAAAGTCAGCTCCATTTGTATCTATGATATTTCCGTCAGAGTCAAACATCATTTGAAAAAGTGCATAGGAGCCGGATGTGGAATCCTGATACATTGGTGTATTTATAGCTTCAGAAAGTGTGGATCTCATATCTCTGTAAATACTGTTTTTGTTGAAAAGAAAAGGGAAAACAAGCATAAATACAAGCAAAAAAATACTTACGGAAGATAAAAGTAATGTAAGTTTTTTTTGTAATTTCTCAATCATTCATCACCTCTTACTTCCAAATGATATCCGAGCCCTCTGCTGGCCACGATTGATATATCCGATGACAATGTCTTAAGCTTTTTTCTTAAAAATCCGATATATACCTCCACATTGTTTTCTGTAGCATCACTGTCATACCCCCAGATTTTTTCAAGGAACAGATTTTTTGAAATATTGTTTTTGCCTTCCTTTAAAAGTAGTCTCATCATTTGAAACTCCTTGGAGGAGAGGCGAATGGAATTATCACCGGAGATAAGTTCGGATGAATCTATATCCAAAGATGTATTGCCAAAGCTTATTTGATTTACTTCCTTGCCCTGCCTGCGAAGTAGAGCGTTTACACAGGCTAATAACTCCCTTCTGTCAAAAGGTTTTGTAAGATAATAGTCTGCACCCGAATCAAGTCCTTCCACCCTGTCAAGGATATCTGATTTGGCTGTTAATATCAAAATAGGAAGTCCATTTTTTTCTTTCCTGAGAGTTCTTGCCACCTCAAAACCGTTCAACTTAGGTAGCATTAAGTCAAGTACAAGCAGATCAAAATGTGAGGATCTTGCAAGTTCAAGACCTTCCATACCGTCATAGGCACAGATAACAGTATGTCCGCATTCTTCTAAAATTTCTTTAAGAGATGAAGCAAGCAGTACTTCATCTTCAACCACTAAAATATTCATACACACTTATTTTCTCATATAATTAACTTTTATTCAATTATATAGTCTTTTCTTTGTCTTATATTTTAACAAAAGATTTCCAAACACTTCTTACCATAAAAACAGCTAAAGCAAAGGAGAGTACATCTGCAATGGGTTGCAACAGATATATTCCATATTGGGAGAATAAGGCGGATAAAATATAAAGCAGGGGTATAAAAAATATTCCTTGGCGAGAAACGGATAGTATGGAAGCCATAAGGTATTTTCCTATATTTTGTAAAAGCATACTGCTTACTGCAAAGAAGCCTACAAAGGGCATAGTTATACATTGCATACGTAAAATCTGCACACTTATAGATATAACCTCAATATAGGAGGTCATCGTCTTAACAAGTTCAGATGAAAAGATATATAAAAGGATTGCAGAAAAAATCAGAAATATGCTGCCGATTGTGGCTGTAAGTTTAAAAGCATCTTTTACTCTTGTATATTGCTTTGCTCCGTAATTCATTGCACAGATTGGCTGAAAGCCTTGAGACCAGCCTATCATTATCATATAGGCGATTGCTGATATTCTTGAGCTTACTGTCAAAGCCGCCAAAAGGGAATCTCCATATTTTGCAGCAGTAATATTTAGTAAAATCAGAGCAATACTTGTAATTGACTGTCTGGAAAAATTCGGCATACCGCCGGCCAGGATATGATATATTCTCTCTTTATTAAAGTTTAAATTAAAAGCTATATTTCCTGATTTAAAAGAGAAATATGTCAGTACAAAAGAGCCTACTATCTGTCCTGTAAGAGTGGCATAGCCGGCTCCGATAAAGCCAAGTTTTAAAGTAAACATCATTACAGGATCCAGTATCATATTTGTGATCATTCCAAAAAGCAGTCCGGTCATTCCTTCCTTCACATTTCCGCATAGTCTGAGCTGATTATAAATTGTAAGCGAATAAATACCGAAGGGTATACTTAGAATAATTATCCGCAAATACTCTATAGTAAATTCAAATAAATCATTTGAAGCATTGCCACCTAAAAACTTTGAGAGAGGAATAATAAAAATCAGTGATAAAAAGGCGATAATTAATCCGGTTGATACTGCAAAGAATATCCCTATGGAAGCCATATTTTTAGCCTCTTTATCATTTTGCTCTCCGATTTTTTTTGACATTATATTGCCGCTTCCATAACCGAACCAAAATCCAAGTGCCTGTATAAAACTCATAAAGCTGAATACTATACCGATTGCGGCGGTCATAGACTTATTGTTTAAGATATCTACAAAGAAGGTATCTGTAAGATTGTAAATGACCATTACCAGCATACCGATAATAGTGGGAATGGAGGTTTTTATAAGTAGTGGAAGAAGAGCGTCATTTAAAATTGTCTTTCTTTTCATTTCTTTATTCATATCATAAACCTCGTACTGTTCCTTCATCACCGTCTACTTGAAGCATATCACCATCCTTATATTTTGTTGTTGCAAAGCCTACTCCAAGTACTGCCGGAATAGCATATTCTCTTGCAACTATCGCAGCGTGACTTAGAGCCGCTCCGGTATCAGCAACCACTGCACTTGCCAGTTTAAAAAGCGGAGTCCATTCGGGATCTGTCAGATGACATACCAAAATATCACCTTTTTGCATTTTATAAAACTCATTCGGACTGTGAATAATACAGGCTTTTCCTACTGCCTTGCCAAAGCTTCCGCTAACACCCTTTAAAATATCGCCCTCTGTTTCAAATACAAGAAGCTTGGATGCTTCCCAGACCTTTATAGAGAGTGGAAATTTTTCGTTTCTGTTTTTGATATTTTCAAGGTCGGATTTATTAAGATATCCTCTATGCATAGCTTTTATCAGTTCATTAAAGAAAAGATTTGCTATACCGGTTTTATAATCTTGATTTTCAAGAAGGAGTATGTTTGCCCTTGTTACACATTTTCTGACATAGTAAAACAAGCTCTCCCATAAATACTGGCTTTCTTCACGAACTATATGGAAGTATCTGAAGTTTTGTATATCAGCTTTTATAGACTTATATTTTCTGCCGGAAACAACTTCTAACCCCTTCATTAAATCATCAAAGCTTTCTGAACTTTTGTTTTGCTCAGAAGCTGAAGACAGTATCGGTTTTAAAATATTTATGAGTCTGTCAGGATCTTCAATAAAGGTCTTTGCTTCCAGACAGTAGCAGTTATAGTCGGATTTAAAGCCGTTGTTTTGTAAAAATCTATCCGCCATTGTTTTGAAATCATCAAACTTAGTATATAAGTTTTTATAGCTTTCACCGGAAAGTATGGCTTCGTTTAATTTGCTATGTTTTGATATCTCCTTTGCCATATCAGATATATCAGTGTCTACAGTTGCGGTTTTATTATTCAGATTTTTATAAAGGTCAAAGGCGGTATATTTTGGGTTTATCCTTTGAAGTAATTTAGTGTATTTATCAAATACGAGCATTGTCGGAAAGAGGGCATATTTGAATCTGTCATAGGTAAGATCTTTGGTAAGTTTATAGCTGTACTCTAAAAAATCTCTACATTCGTGAAGACTCATATTTTCAAAGTCTTTGGCCTTAAGCATTGAAATCTCTTCTTTATATTTGCACATAAATTTCTTACATATAGCAGCGCAGGAATCAAAGTCTTTGATTTGCTTCAGTATCTTAAAGAAATGGAAAATATTTTTGTTTATACCCTTTTTGCCCTTTGGAAGAGTCTGTATGCCGTCATTATCAATCTGTGGATCCGAGTCAAAGACTATTCCGCCTTCTGCAAATATTTTTGACATTTGATCATTGATTGCCATTATAAAATCATAATCCAAAACTCTGTAGGCAAAGGGCATTTTTTCAAGTTGAAATGCCAGTTTTTTACGCATACTCTTAGTTGGCTTTGTACCCTTTATGTAATTTTTTATAAGAGCATCCTCACCGGTATCTTTTTTTAATGTGGTTATAGCCCTTGCCTGTAAAATATAGATATTACTGTCTTTAATAGCCCACTCAATATCCATAGGCATACCATAATGCTTTTCTATTTTTAGTCCGCAGTTTACAAGCTCCGATATTTCATTATCATCTAAAACTCTCTTTTTTTGTTCCTCTTCATCTACAGCTATCTCTACAGTATCTTCGCTTCCATATACTATCTTTGTTTTCTTAGAGCCTATGGTTGTTTCAAGAAGTCTGCCGCTTTTGTCGGCAATATAGCTGTCCGGAGTTACTCTGCCGCTTACAACGCTTTCTCCCAAACCATAGCTTGCATTTATCTGAATTTCATTTGTGTTTTGGCTTAGTGGATTTACAGTAAATAAAACTCCGGCCCTTTCGCTCTCAACCATTTTTTGTACCACTACCGCAATAGCTACAGCAGTTTGATCATAGCCCTGATGAAATCTGTAACTTACCGCTCTGGGACACCATAGAGAGGCATAGCAGTTTCGAATCTGTAATAGAACATTATCTATGCCCACTACATTTAAATAAGTTTCCTGCTGCCCGGCAAAGCTGGCATCAGGTAGATCCTCTGCAGTGGCGGAGGAACGAACGGCAACTCTTATATTTTCACCAATACTCTTATATTTATCCGCTATAAGTTTTTTTGTTTCAGTGGAAAAATCCCCTGACCTTATAAGCTCACGAAAGTAGTCAGCAGCTTTTAAAAGTTGCCCTTCATCACCCGATACTTCTCTTAGCTTATTTCTAATAATTTCTTCTATGCCGTTTTCTTTAAGGAAAGCTTTATAGGAATCTGCGGCAATTACAAAGCCTTTTGGAACATTTATATTGGCAGAGACAAGCTCTCCAAGATTTGCTCCCTTTCCTCCGGCAAGTGATACATCTTCTTTTTTAATATCAATAAAATCAAGTATCATATCTCCCCCTTGTTTCATTTAAATAAATGAGTTTAGCTATTGCACAAAATATACAAAGCTTTAAAGCTATTATTGTTTTTATAAATATCACAGATCAATATACTTTTTGACTATTCCTGATATATACGTTTCAAGTACATCTTCAAAATATTTCTCATCAAAGAGATGGTGTTCTGAACAAAATAAGAAGCTGCCTATAAAGGCATTGGAAAGACCTTTTTCATCAGCAGATTTTATAGCTTTATTTTCTTTCCAGTAAGATACAAGTTTTTGCAAAAACTCTCCATAGAGCCTTTCTATTTGATTTACTTCATCAGCTTTTTTAACCTTAAGTATTTTAAAGGCTTCCTCATACATAGGCTGTGTTTTTATCTTTATCATCAAATCAAGAGAGTATTTATAGATGACCTCAGTTAAAAAGCCTATAGGATCATCAAGTGAACTTGAAAAGATCTTTTTAAGAGCTTTTAGTTTTTGCCTTGATCTATATGCCGCCAGGTCAATGATAAGAGAATCCTTATCCTTCCAAAAATTATAAAAACTTCCCTGTGCAATACCGACTCTTTTTGTTAAAACTGAAATACTAAGTGACTTTGTGCCATTATCATGAAACAGTTCAAGAGCAGTTTCCATAACAGCTTCTTTTATTTTTTCCTTTTCCTCTTCACTGAATGCCCTTCCCATACTCCTCCTTTATAGTAACAGCACTATGAATATAAATTTTATTATTCATAGATATTATAAACCTAAAAACTTAGATTATCAATGAATATAATTTACATTATTCATAGATATTATTTGTTAAAATATAACATTTTATTTCTTCAAAACTTTTAAAAAGGTCAGAGAGTTCAAAAAGAATTAAGCAAAAAGTATCTTATATAAAAGAAAGCCTGTATGGATGAAGTGACACTTGTGGGGTAAAATGTCTTTAATATTGATAACCGGATAAATATGTGGGATAATAAAAACGTGAATATATTCAGAAGTTTACCAATAAAATACAGACGAGGTGAAGGTTGAGTATGCAGGAAAAAAAAGACTGGAATGGTATCAGAGGTTATATAGATCATATTTTTGATGATACGGATATAGGAAATAATGCAAAGAAATTTGCGGACAATGTTGTTGAGAGCCTTAGGGAAGTAGATACACATACAAAGGAAAATTTTGAAAAGAATAAAGTAAGTGTAAAGAGCAATGTTAATAAAAGGAATACTGCAAAGATTTATCTGAGAACCAACAGATCGGATCTGTTGATAAGGATGTTTGTGGGAATACCTATGATGATATTTTTCGGTATTCCGATATTTGTACTTACACTGACCGTACTTCCTATTTCATTTACCGGATGGGTTGTGCCGATGATTGCGCTTATACCTTTTTTCGGAATAGGAGCATTTCTTGCATTTCCGGCAATCAGTGATCTTAGTCTTGTTGAAAAGGCGGACAGATATTATCGTATAATGAATAATAGGACTTATATGAATATAGAAGATATTGCTGCGATTTCAAATGAAAGTCCTGAAATTGTGGCAAAAAACTTAAAGAAAATGATAGACAAAAAGATTTTCACACAGGGCCATCTGGATAAAGAAAATAAATGCTTTATGTTAAGTCATGATGTATATAAGGGCTATTTGGCGTTGGAGGAGCAAAGAAAATCGGAACAAAGAAAGAATGATATCATTGAGAAAAAGGTTGATATTAAAGACGGAAGCCTTATATCCGAGGGCAGGGAGTATATTATATCCATTAAAGAGTTGCATCTTGGAATAACAAAGGAGCCTATGTCATCCAAGCTTACAAAGCTTGAGACTATACTTACTGCAATATTTGACAGGGTGGAAAAGGAACCTAAGGAAACAGAGAAGCTTTATAAGCTTATGAAGTATTATTTACCTACAACTGTAAAGCTCATAAAGACATATTCCGATTTTGACAATGTTATTTCACCGGACAGTGATATTTTGAATACTAAAAAAGAGATTGAATTAACAATAGATTCTATAAATGAAGCTTGTGGTGAATTCCAAAACCGTCTTTTTAAGGATACCGCATTTGATGCGGACACCGATGCGGCATTATTAAAAGTTATGCTTGCAAAGGAAGGATTGATAGGCGGCGGAATGGAAGAAGATGAGAGGTGAGACTATGAATGATAATGAATTAAAGAACAATGAAATAAATATGGATTCACTGGATGATATGTTAAAGGAAGGTCCAAGTCTGACATTTGACATTGAAGAGAAGGCACCTGAAACCGCTGTAGTGGAGACTGCAAAGCCTGAGAGTGCGCCTCAGATAAAACTCTCCCCTGAAGAAGAAAGACTTGTAGAGGAGTTTTCTTCCAAAATAGATATCAGCAATTCACAGGCTGTACTTACATATGGAGTCGGAAGTCAAAAAAAGATTGCGGAATTTTCAGAGAATGCACTTGAGAGAGTTAAGACAAAAGATCTCGGTGAGATAGGCGATATGCTTGCCGGAGTGGTAGGTGAGATTCGTTCTTTGGAGATTGATGAAGAGGACAAGGGATTCTTCGGACTGTTTAAAAAGAGCGGAAATAAGCTTGCAAATATGAAGGCTAAGTATGACAAGGTAGAGGTCAATGTCAATAATATTTCAAAAGCTTTAGAGGATCATCAAGTAACTTTGATGAAAGATGTTTTGATGCTTGATAAGATGTATGAGCTCAATATGAACTACCACAAAGAACTGTCAATGTATATTATGGCAGGTAAAAAAAGACTTGAGAGAGCAAACAATATAGAATTGCCGGAACTTATCAAAAAAGCTGATGAAAGCGGATTGCCTGAGGACACACAAAAAGCTAAAGATTTTTCACAAATGATAAATCGTTTTGAAAAGAAGATACATGATTTGGAACTTACAAAGACAGTATCATTACAGATGGCACCTCAGATAAGACTTATTCAAAACAATGATTCCATGATGTCTGATAAGATACAGTCAACTATTGTAAACACAATTCCTCTTTGGAAAAATCAGATGGTAATTGCTATAGGATTAAAGCATTCCACCGATGCCGCAAAGGCACAAAAGGCGGTATCCGATATGACCAATGAGCTTTTAAAGAAGAATGCCGAAAGCTTAAAGGCCGCCACCATAGAAACAGCCAAAGAATCGGAGCGTGGAATAATAGATATAGAGACATTAAAGAGCACAAATAAAACTCTTATTTCCACATTTGATGAAGTTATAAAGATACAGGATGAGGGTAGAAAAAAGAGGAAAGAAGCGGAAGCCGAGCTAAGGAATATAGAAAATGAAATGAGAACCAAGCTTCTTGAAATCAGTAACAGACAGGTAAGTGATAATCAATAGATAGGAAATAAAATGAATAATTGGAGACAAAAATATCATATAGAGCCAAAGAGCGGTTGGCTGAACGATCCTAACGGACTTTGCTTTTTTAAAGGATATTACCATGTGTTTTATCAGTATGCTTATGAGCCGAATGGTGGAAATAAATACTGGGCACATCTAAAGTCAAAGGATTTGTTACACTGGGAAGAGGCACCGATATTCCTTTCACCGGAACATGAGTATGATAAAAGCGGTGCATATTCAGGCTCTGCTCTTATAAAGGATGATACCATGCATATTTTCTATACCGGAAATGTGAAAAAAGACGGAGATTTTGACTATATATATGCAGGTAGAGAGAGTAATACAGTTCATGTGACAAGTTCAGACGGAATAAAGCCAGACTCCGGTAAAGTCGTTATGTACAATAAGGATTATCCGGAAGGACTGTCTTTGCATGTCAGAGATCCCAAGGTATTTGAATACGAGGGCAAATACTATATGGTAATCGGTGCCAGAACTATGGAAGATAAGGGAGAGGTGTTGGTTTTTGAATCGGAGGATCTCGATAACTGGAAGCATATCCGTACCTTTGAAACTATGGCAAGAATAGGATATATGTGGGAATGTCCGGATCTTTTTGAGATAAACGGACAGTGGATACTTATGGCATGTCCACAGGGACTTGAGGGTGGAAAATATGAATTCCAAAATATTTACTCCTGCGGATACTTTATTATAGAAGGTGATTTCAGAACAAACGGCTTTATAACGGAGTATAAGGAAGCCGACTTCGGATTTGACTTTTATGCACCACAGACATTTGTACATGAGGGTAGAAGACTTTTACTTGGATGGATGGGTATGCCTGATGCAAAGTATACAAATCCTACTGTTGAATACGGATATCAACATTGTATGAGTGTATTCAGAGAATTGGACTTTGCCGGTAATACATTGTATATGAAGCCTGTTAAGGAGCTGGAGAATCTAAGAAAGTTTGAGTTTGAGTATAACGAAGAAAATACTTCTTATAAGGTTTCGGATGAGAAAAGAACATTTGATCTGGAACTTCAAAACTTCGGTGATAAGTTTGAGATAGAAATATTTGATACTCTAAAGCTTGATTTTGATGCAAATAGAGGAGACTTGGAGCTTTCATTTATTGCAAACGGATATGGCAGAGATAAAAGATTTTTAAGAACCAAGAGTATAGAAAATATACGACTTATGATTGATGCAAGTTCAGTGGAAGTGTTTGTAAATGACGGCAAACAGGTGATGTCTACAAGAATGTATCCGTCAAATTACAGTGATATAAAAGTATCCGGCAATATCAGGGGAAAGCTTTATAGTTTGGATATATAATTTTACAATGGCATTACTTGGTATACTAAAGAGATTATTTGATAAAGATAGAAAAGAAAGTAAAATGAAGTTAATAGTTGGTTTGGGGAATCCCGGAAGAGAGTATGTAAATACCAGACATAATGCGGGTTTTTATGTTGTGGAAAAACTTGCATATGAGCTTGGCGAGGATATATCCGAAAGAAAATATAAGGGACTTTTTGCAAAGGTCAGAATAGGGAATGAAAAGGCAATTATTTTAGAGCCGCAGACTTATATGAACAATAGCGGAGAATCTGTGAGAGCCTTTATGGATTATTTTAAGATAGAGGCGGCAGATGTCATAGTGGTTTATGATGATATAAACCTGGAGCCCGGAAATTTGCGTATCAGATTAAAGGGAAGTGCAGGCGGTCACAACGGTATCAAGTCATTGATTGCACATATGGGAACATCCGATTTTCCGAGAGTCAAGGTGGGAGTAGGTGAAAAGCCTGCGAGGATGGATCTGGCTGATCATGTACTTGGAAGATTCAGTGATACAGACAAGAAACTGCTGGATGAGGCGGCATCCGATGCCATAGAAGCGATAAAGCTTATGGTGGACGGTCAGTACGATACTGCAATGAACAGATACAATACCAAAAAGACAAAGTAAGGAAGAATATGAGTTTATTTGAAAATCCCTTAAAAAGATTAGCGGATTTTGAATCTTTAGAAGAAAGTATAGAAAAAGAAAAATTCCCGGTACAGGTAAGTGATATGTCCGAGCCGGGAAAAGCACATCTGATTTCCGAGCTGATGAAAGAAGAAAAGGCTTGGAAACTTGTTATATCATATGATGAGGACAATGCGAGCAGGCTATATGAAGATATAGGCTGCTTTTTGGACGAGGTTTATCTATATCCTGCAAGGGATCTTTTGTTTTTTACGGCAGATATAAGATCATCACAGATAACAGCTAAAAGAGTGGAAGTATGGAAACATTTAAGGGAGGATAAGAGCGGTGTCATAGTAACAACGGTGGACGCTCTTATGGATAAACTTGAAGATTATCATAAGTTTTGTGAAGCCACTTTGGAGATTAAAAAAGAAGATATTATCGATATAGAAAAGATATCAAAAAAGCTGACGGATATAGGCTATGAGAGAAGCTTTGAAACAAGTAATCCCGGACAGTTTTCAATAAGAGGAGGAATAATAGATATTTTTCCGCTTACTGAAGAATATCCTGTAAGAATAGAACTTTGGGATGATGAAATAGATGCTATGAAAAGTTTTGATCCGGCAAGTCAAAGATCGCTTGATGAGCTGGATTATGTAAATATTTATCCGGCAAGAGAAAAGGTACTTGGCGGTGAGCAGTCATTTTTAAGATATTTTGATTATAATAATACCCTTATATATATTGATGAGCCTGCAAGAACCATGGACAAGGCGAGAAAAACGGAAGATGAATACAATCAAAGTGCAGCCGGAAGAATAGAATCCGGACAGTACAAAAAAGAAGATATTCCCGATATATTCGGAGCCGATGAGGTGTTTCACAGCTTGAATAAAGCGCCGAGTATTGCACTTACAGGACTTGATAACAGAATAAAGGAACTGGAAATCAAAGCAATGTACTCCGTGTTTTCAAGAATGAGCGGAGTATACCATGAAGATTTTACAAATCTTGTGGACGATTTGAAAAAATACAGAGCTGACAAAACCAGAGTTGCTCTTGTTTGTGCATCAAAGACCAGAGCAAAGAGACTTGCGGACAGTTTTAGAAATGATTATTCCTTGGATGCTTTCTTTTCTGAAGGTGAAAAAGATATAAGTATCGCTCCGGGGCAGATTGCAATATTTGTTGGAAATATTCACTCGGGATTTGAATATCCTGCGATCAATTTTGCGCTGATTTCGGAAACCGATATTTTTAAAACTCCGAAGAAGAAAAAGAGAAGAGAAAAAGAATATGAGGGTGACAGAGTAACCTCATTAAGCGAACTGCATATAGGCGATTATATCGTACATGAAGACCATGGTCTTGGAATCTATAAGGGTATAGAAAAGATAGAAAGAGACGATGTAATTAAGGACTATGTAAAGATTGAATATCAGGGCGGTGACAATTGTTTTGTACCGGTTTCAAAGCTGAACAGAATACAAAAATACGGCGGCGGAGAAATAAAAAAACCCAAACTCAATAAGCTTGGCGGAGTAGAGTGGAGTAAGACCAAATCAAGAGTAAAGACGGAAGTCGAAGAGATGGCCAAGGAGCTTGTGGAACTCTATGCAAGCAGACTTAAAGGACAGGGGGTATTCTATGGAGAGGATACTCTTTGGCAAAGAGAGTTTGAAGAAATGTTTGAGTATGAGGAGACTTATGATCAGATAAAAGCCATAGAGGATGCCAAGAGAGATCTGGAGACCGGAAAGATAATGGACCGTCTGATATGCGGAGATGTGGGATACGGTAAGACTGAGATTGCCTTAAGAATTGCTTTTAAGGTAATACAGGAAGGATATCAGGTACTTTACCTTGTTCCGACAACCATTCTTGCAAGACAGCATTACAATACATTTGTTCAGAGAATGAAAGACTTTCCTGTAAAAATAGGTTTACTTTCCAGATTTAACACAAAGAAGGAGCAGAATCAGACTGTCAGTGATCTTGAAAAAGGTCTTGTGGATATAGTGATAGGAACACATAGACTTTTATCAAAGGATGTAGCACCTAAAAAACTCGGACTTGTGATAGTGGATGAGGAGCAAAGATTCGGTGTAAGACATAAGGAGAAATTAAAGCAGCTTTGTGAAAATGTAAATGTGCTTACACTTACCGCAACACCGATACCGAGAACTCTTCATATGTCACTTTCGGGTATCAGAAATCTGTCGGTATTGGAAGAGCCGCCTGTTGACAGAAAGCCGATACAGACCTATGTAATGGAGTATCATGATGAGACGGTTAAAGAGGCTATCAGAAGAGAGGTTGCCAGAGGCGGTCAGGTTTACTATCTTTACAACAGAGTCAACAATATAGAAGAAGTTGCCGCACATGTCAGAGCGCTATTACCTGATATAAATGTGGAATATGTGCATGGAAGAATGGATGAGAGACATTTGGAAGAAAGAATGGTCGATTTTATCAATGGTGATGTGGATGTGTTGGTAACCACAACCATAGTGGAGACAGGTCTTGATGTTCCGAATGCCAATACCATAATTGTTCATGATGCGGACAGACTCGGACTCTCACAGCTTTATCAGCTTAGAGGTAGAGTCGGAAGAAGCAAAAGAAGTGCCTATGCCTTCCTTATGTATACGAGAAATAAACTTTTGTCCGAGGAAGCTTCAAAGAGACTTAAGGCAATAAGAGAATTTACGGAACTCGGTTCCGGAATAAAGATTGCAATGAGAGATCTTGAGATAAGAGGAGCCGGAAATGTGCTGGGTGTAACTCAGCATGGTCATATGGAAGAAGTCGGATACGATCTTTATGTGAAACTTTTAAACACTGCGGTAAGAGCCTTAAAGACAGGAAAGCCTGTGGAAGAAGAAGTGGAGGCAAGTGTTGAGATAGACAGCAGTGCCTATATTCCAAGCAGCTATATTTCCAATGAAGAGACAAAACTTGAGATATATAAAAAGATAGCATTGGTAAAAACCGAGGAGGATTTCCTTGATATGCAGGATGAGCTTATAGACAGATTCGGTGAGATGCCGAAGTCTGTTGCCAATCTTTTGTATGTTGCAAGAATAAAGGCTCTGGCAAGCAGTATGTTTATTACCGATATTATTGTGAATAAGTTGCAGATAAAGTGGACAATGAGAGAAAATAAAGAGATAAAAACGGATAACCTCGATGCTTTCTTAAAGTCCTTCGGAAAGAATTTAACTGTAAAATATGACAAGGTATTGAACTGGGAGTACAGGGATAAGGAGAAAATCTCAACCGAGGACAGGATGGAATTTACTATAGGTTTGCTTGAGAAAATGAGAGAGCAATTGTTTTAGCACATCAAAAATCATTTGACAAATATAGATCATTGCAAGTATACTTGTTAATGCACAGCCGGGAAGATAGCGGTGTCCTGTACCTACAATCCGCTTTAGTAGGGGTGATGTCTTGCCTAGGGTGTTCATTTGCTTGGCAGTCTGGAGTAAGTGGTGTTGAAGCGGGGGTCCCCACGCAATGGAAACTTTCGAACCGTGTCAGGACAGGAATGTAGCAACACTAAGGAAGACCTTTCATGTGCCGTGAGATAGCCGCCGCAGAGCTAACTGCTTTTGTAACGCTTGTGAATGGCATTCGAAGCAAGACGTGCATATAAAAGGGCATTATTAAGAAATCTGTTTTAGATTTTTTGATAATGCTCTTTGCATTTTGTAAATTAGAATTTGTTAATTCCATGACAAGACTATTGAAAAATGTTTTTCATTAATATAAAATGATGTAGATATTTATATATGTATATTCTTACCGAGATATACTAAATAAATTACATATAGAAAAAAGAGTAGATCCGTTTTTTAAAATAGGAGGAAATATATGGCAATAAAAACTATAGGCGTTTTGACAAGTGGTGGTGATGCACCGGGAATGAATGCGGCTATCAGAGCGGTAGTTAGAACAGCAATACATAACGGAATAAATGTAAAGGGAATCATGAGAGGTTATGCAGGACTTTTACAGGAAGAGATAGTAGATATGGACAGTACCAGCGTGTCTGAAATCATTCACAGAGGTGGTACAATTCTTTATACTGCAAGATGCCAGGAGTTTACTACAGCAGAGGGACAAAAAAGGGGTGCTGAAATCTGTAGAAAACATGGTATAGACGGAGTTGTCGTTATAGGTGGTGACGGATCGTTCCAAGGTGCCGGAAAGCTTTCCGCACTGGGAATAAATACTATAGGAATACCGGGAACTATCGACCTTGATATAGCATGTACAGACTATACTATAGGATTTGATACTGCGGTAAATACTGCAATGGAAGCTATTGATAAGGTAAGAGATACTTCCACATCACATGAGAGATGCTCAATAATTGAGGTAATGGGTAGAAATGCAGGATATATTGCACTTTGGTGCGGATTTGCAAACGGTGCAGAGGATGTGCTTTTACCTGAGAGATATGACGGAAACGAGCAGGTGCTGATTGACAGAATCATTGAAAACAGAAAGCGCGGAAAAAAGCATCATATCATAATCAATGCCGAGGGAATCGGACATTCAACTTCCATGGCAAAGAGAATAGAAGCTGCTACAGGAATCGAGACAAGAGCTACAATCTTAGGTTACATGCAAAGAGGTGGTGCGCCTACATGTAAGGACAGAGTTTATGCTTCAATTATGGGAGCAAAGGCTGTAGAGCTTTTATTGGCAGGTCATTCAAACAGACTTGTTGCATACAAAAACGGTGAGTATGTTGACTTTGATATTCAGGAAGCATTGGCAATGACTAAGGATATACCGGAAGATCAATTCAGAATAAGCAAGCTTTTGGTAAGATAATATGCCTGAAATGATAGACGGATATAATTACGATTGGACAAACAGTGAAAACATGGTGCTATGTGGTGCCAGCTCATATGTTCAGAAGTATTATTTCAATGAAAAGTTCAAGCTTTTGCCGGATGAGATAAAAAACGAGCTTAAAATAATGTGTGTGTCTTTTGCCGAAGAGGCGGGAGGCATACTTACTATGGAGTTTGATAGGTTCGGTAATTTGAGCTTTTGTGTAAGAGTTGATGATGCCGATTTTTATTTTGACGAGATAGAGAGCGGCTTGAAGATAAGCTTATACCAAAGAAAAAAAGAAGAGCTTTTGTCACAGCTGGAATTGTTTTATAAAGTGGTGATATTGGGAGAGAGTGCAGAATAATTATGCTTGAAAAAATATCATATTATATAAAAAAATATGAGAGTGTATTACTGTATCTTATTTTCGGTGTACTGACCACTCTTGTAAATTTTGCGGCATACCATGTTTGCTATACAAAGCTCCAATTTCCGAACTTGGTATCCAATACGATTGCATGGATATTATCCGTTCTTTTTGCCTTTATAACAAATAAAATATGGGTATTTAAAAGTAAAAGCTTTGAGTTTTCGAAACTGGCAGTTGAACTGTCAGGCTTTATTACGGCAAGATTGTTTACAGGTTTTTTGGATACGGCGATTATGTTTGTTGGAGTAGACTTATTAAAGAGAAACTGGATAATTGCAAAAATAGTCTCAAGTGTGGTCGTAGTTATACTTAATTATATTTTTTCAAAGCTGTTTATTTTTAGAAAGAATAAGGAATAATGCTAAAAGATTTTAAAATCGGAAATATAAATATAGAAGGCGGTTTGTGCCTAGGACCAATGGCAGGTGTAAGTGACTTGCCATTTCGTCATTTATGCAAAGAAATGGGAGCTTCACTTCTTGTTACAGAGATGGTGAGTGCAAAGGCTATCTATTTTAAAAACAAAAATACGGAACCGCTTATGAAAATAGATAAAGGGGAACATCCGATTGCGCTGCAGCTTTTCGGCTCGGACCCCGATATAATTGCACAAATGGCCGCAAGTATAGAAGAAAGAGATTTTGATATATTTGATTTTAATATGGGTTGTCCCGTACCGAAGATAGTAAATAACGGTGAAGGTTCGGCACTTATGAAGAATCCGAAACTTGTAGAGGAGATACTTACAAAGCTTGTAAAGAGTGTAAAAAAGCCTGTTACATTAAAGATAAGAAAAGGGTTCAATGACGACAATATCAATGCGGTGGAAATTGCAAAAATAGCCGAAGCTTCAGGTGTAAGTGCTGTTGCCGTACATGCCAGAACCAGAGAACAGTACTATTCGGGTAAGGCGGATTGGAGCATTATAAAGGCTGTAAAGTCAAATCTCGGCATTCCGGTAATTGGAAACGGAGATGTGGTGGACGGCAAAAGTGCAAAAGAAATGTATGAGTATACGGGCTGTGACGGGATAATGATTGCAAGAGCGGCAAGAGGAAATCCGTGGATATTCAAAGAAATCAGAGGGTATTTGAATGGGGAAATCATAGAAAAACCCGAGAAAGATGAAATCGTGGATATGATACTCAAACATTGTAAACTGCAAATGCAATATGATGATGAAATTATGGCTATAAGAAAGATGAGAAAACATGTTGCATGGTACACACATGGTATGAAGGGCTCATCGGCACTTAGGGATAGGGTGAATCATGTTGAAAGATATGATGAACTTGAAAGACTGTTAAGGTCAGTATAAAAGATTTTATCTCTTAATACAAAATTATAAATACATATATTAAAAATATGCTACAATAGTATCGGAGTGAGAGGTATTGGAGGAGATATGAATACAAAGGAACAGTATAAACGAATTGTAAAATTCGGTTCGGCAGCTATCATATTGCTAATAGAAATAGGGCTTTATTGGGCGCTATGGTATTTTCATCTGAATACTATTATAGAGGTAAGATTCTGGAGAAGAGGAATCTGGCTGTTGGCTGCAATGTACGGAATGTTGCTGTTTTTCTTTCTGCAGACATACGGCGGTTTAAAAATAGGTTATTTAAAAAGAGGTAATATAATCTATTCTCATATTTTATCGCTTTTGATAGCCAATGTAATAGGATATATTATACTTGCATTGGTGGATAAAAGATTTCATGCACCGACACCGTTTATAATTTTAACTGTTATAGATGCCGCATTGGTATGTGCCTGGGTGTTTTTGTTTCAGTGGATATACAGTGTGCTCTTTCCGCCAAGAAGACTTTTGGTAGTCTATGGAAACAGACCGGTATTTTCCATAATGGAAAAAATAGGTGCCAGAGATGACAAGTATATAATAGGCGGAGTAATAAGTACCAAAGTCGGTATTGATGAAATAATGAAAAGAGCGGAGGAGTTTGAAGGTATGGTTGTAGGAGATATACCTTCACATGAAAGAAATCTGCTTTTAAAGAAATGTTATGATGCAGGTATCAGAGTATATATGATACCAAAGATAAGCGATATATTGATAAGAACTTCCACAAATCTGAATCTGTTTGATACACCTATTCTTCTTTCAAGAAATGAGGGGCTTCAGGCCGATCAGATGCTGGTAAAGAGAATCATAGACGTTGTAGTCAGCGTAATAGGTATAATAATTACTCTGCCACTGTTTGTCATGTTCGGTGCGGCAATACATCTTACAGACAAAGGTCCGGTATTTTATAAGCAGACCAGACTTACACTTGACGGAAAGCTGTTTGAAATATATAAATTCAGAACTATGAGAGAAGATGCGGAAAAGGACGGTATAGCAAGGCTTGCCGGAGAAGATGATGACAGAATCACGGCAGTCGGAAAGCTATTAAGAGCTACGAGATTTGACGAACTTCCACAGCTTTTTAATATAATAAAGGGTGAAATGAGTCTTGTAGGTCCAAGACCTGAGAGACCGGAGATTGCCGCAGAGTATATGGAAGAGCTTCCGGAGTTTTCTATGAGACTTAAAATGAAGGCGGGACTTACAGGATATGCACAGGTTCACGGCAAGTACAATACAACACCATATGATAAATTAAAGCTTGATCTGCATTACATAAGAAATTACAGTATATGGATGGACCTTATCTTGATAGTTTTGACACCTAAAGTTTTGTTCATGAAAGAGTCGACAGAAGGCGTCGGAGAAGGTGAAATTACCGCAAATACCAAGGATAAATAATATATTAAAGCAGGATGCATAAATTAGTGCAATCCTGCATTTTTTATGTTACAATCATATTACATGGCAGATATTATATTTTTCAAAAATTTCAGTAATTATTTTATATTCTTAGTTTTAATGTCTTAATTTTAATTCCCTTTATATCATTGTTGACAAATAAAAGAGAAGCATATACAATAAAACAAGAACATACATTCGATGGAGGTTGTTATGAAGAAGGAAAAAAGTTCCAAAGCAGCACAACAGGTTAAAAGAGTAATGGAAAAAAGTGAGAAACAGGCGGCACTTGAGTCTGCCTTGACACAGATAGAGAAGGCATACGGTAAGGGTTCGGTGATGAAGCTGGGAGACGGAAATACAAATATGTTTGTAGAGACCATTCCTACAGGTTCACTGGGGCTTGATATAGCATTAGGTGTAGGCGGCATTCCGAAGGGAAGAATTATAGAGGTATATGGACCGGAGTCATCAGGTAAGACAACCGTAGCCCTTCATATGGTAGCCGAAGCTCAGAAGCTTGGAGGTATTGCGGCATTTATAGATGCGGAACATGCGCTTGATCCTGTTTATGCGGATAAGATAGGTGTAAATATAGACGAGCTGTATGTATCACAGCCTGATAACGGTGAGCAGGCGCTTGAGATTACGGAGACTATGGTAAGATCCGGTGCTATTGATATTATAATAGTCGACTCTGTAGCGGCACTTGTACCCAAGGGCGAGATAGAAGGAGATATGGGAGATTCCCATATGGGCTTGCAGGCAAGACTTATGAGCCAGGGACTCAGAAAGCTTACAGGTATAGTAAGCAAGAGCAATTGTATAGTTATCTTTATCAACCAGCTAAGAGATAAGATAGGTGTAATGTTTGGAAGCCCGGAGACCACCACCGGAGGTAGAGCCTTAAAATTTTATGCATCTGTAAGACTTGATGTAAGAAAAGTTGAGCAGATTAAGCAGGGCGGTGAAATCATAGGAACCAAGACCAGAATAAAGGTTGTTAAAAACAAAGTGGCACCTCCTTTCAAAGAGGCCGAGTTTGATATAATGTACGGACTGGGTATATCAAAGTCCGGAGAGATACTTGATCTGGCGGTTGCAAGTGATGTTGTGGAAAAAGGCGGTGCATGGTACTCTTATGAAGGAAACAAGATCGGTCAGGGAAGAGAAAATGCAAAGACTTTCCTCATGGAAAATCCTGAGATTTGTGAGAAAATAGAAGAGCAAATCAGAGAAAAGTTTGTACTTGAAGCTGAAAAGAACGGAAAAACTTTAGAGTATGACTCTGTAGATGATGATGACGAAGAGTTTGACGGTTCACCTATAGAGGATGATATGGATGAAGCCGGCGGCATAGAGCTTGAGGAAGAAGATTGATTGTAAGTGAAATTATTTCTCTGAATACCAAAAAAAGCAAAGTTATATTTCAGGATGGAGAAAGTCTTGCCCTATATAACGGCGAAATCAGACGACTGGATATTGCTGTTGGAAAAGAGATAGATGAAGAGGAATATTATACAACCATCTATCCGGTTTTAAAAAAGAGAGCTTTTGCAAGGCTGATGCATATACTTGAGAAATCTTTTAAGTCGGAAAACGATATAGTAAAAAAGCTGAAGCTCTCATTTTACCCTGATGAGGCCATCAAAGAGGCTATAGAAAAGGCAAAAAAATTCGGCTACATAGATGATGACAGATATGCCGAGCGATATATCAATACATATAAAGATAAGTACAGCAAAATGAAATTAAAATACAAGCTGCTGGAAAAGGGCATAAATAAGGAAATTATTGATAATGCACTGGAATCATTTACAGTAGATGAAGAGCCTATGATAAAAAAGCTTCTTAATAAAAAACATTATTTTGAAACTGAGGAACCTGATAAAAAACAAAAGATAATTGCCTCTGTAATGAGACAGGGATTCAAATATCAAAAAATAAAAGATGTTATAAAAGACACTTCTATGAGTTAGAGACACTCAAGGAAGTGTCTTTTTTGTGAGATTATTAGCATGTAACGCTAGTTAAATAACAAACATATTTGTTAAATAAAATACTTTTCAGAAAAGTATTACAATATTTATAAAAAAAGTATATAATGAATGCATAAAGTTCGTATCAAATAAATGTAAAGATATGTGCTCTTATTATTTCATGAAATAGACAATTTAAAATCTATATATGTAATTCATTTACATATATTAATCTACCGGTAAAACGGTTAAATAATTCTAGGAGTAAGAGGTATGAGTAGATTAGAAATAGTCTCCCCAAGTAGAGCCAGAATTGTTATGGAGGAGCTATACAAAAATTTAGAAAGAAGAATCGAGGCATCTCCTCCTGGGCTTTGCCCGGTTGATATGTCAAGAGCTTTCTTGGAATTGGCTCACGCTCAGACTTGTGGTAAATGTGTTCCATGCAGAATCGGTTTAGGACAGCTTGAAAAGCTGATCGAAAACGTGCTTGACGGTAAGGGTAGTATGGCTTCTTTGAAGTTAATGGAGAAGACAGCCCTCAGTATTATGGAATCGGCAGATTGTGCCATAGGCTATGAAGCGGCAAATATGGTTTACAAAGGTATTATAGGATATAGAGATGACTATATCGAACATATAGCACATGGCAGATGTACATGCTCATACAATCAGCCTGTACCTTGTGTAAATTTATGTCCTGCACAGGTGGATATACCGGGATATATTGCTCTTATAAAGGAAGGCAGATATGCAGACTCTGTAAGATTGATAAGGAAAGATAATCCTTTCCCTACTACTTGCGGATTTATTTGCGAGCATCCTTGTGAGGCAAGATGTAGAAGAAACATGGTGGACGACTCTATAAATATTCGTGGTTTAAAGAGAGTTGCGGCAGATTTTGCGGGAGAAGTCGATCCTCCAAAATGTGCTCCGTCTACAGGTAAAAAAGTTGCAATACTCGGTGGTGGACCGGGTGGACTTAGTGCGGCTTATTTCCTACAGCTTATGGGACATCAGACAACTGTATATGAGATGCTGCCTGAGCTTGGAGGTATGTTAAGGTACGGTATTCCGAATTACAGATTACCGAAGGACAGACTTGATGAGGATATCAAGGCTATTTTAAAGACAGGTGTAGAAGTTAAGCATGGTCTCAAGATTGGAGAAGATATTACAATGGACGACTTGAGAAATGCTTTTGATGCGGTGCTTATAACTATAGGCGCAAGTACAGATAAGAAACTTGGACTTGAGCATGAAGATGCAAACGGTGTGGTATCTGCTGTAGAATTCCTGCGTGATGTAGGAAAGAATATTATAAAAGATCTTACAGGCAAAAATGTTTGTATAATCGGTGGCGGAAATGTATCCATGGATGCTGTAAGAACCGCAAAGAGAATGGGTGCAAAGAAAGTAAGTATTGCATATAGAAGAAGAGTTGCCGATATGACAGCTTTACCGGCTGAGATAGAGGCGGCGGTTGCAGAGGGCATTGAGCTTAGAACTTTGATGGCACCATCCGCTATAGATGTTGATGAGAACAATAATATAAAGGGTATATATGTAAAACCTCAGATGATCAGCTCTATTAAAGACGGAAGAGCAAGTGTAAAGGCTACAGGCGAGGAAGATGTTTATATTCCTTGCGATATACTTGTAGTTGCAATCGGTCAAAATATAGAGACAAAGCATTTTGAGGAAGCGGGAATCCCTGTATCTAACGGAAAGATAATTACAGATTCTACAGGTGCATTTAAGGATATGCCGGGAGTATTTGCCGGAGGAGACTGTGCCAGCGGACCGGCTACGGTTATCAAGGCTATCGGTGCGGCTAAGGTAGTAGCTGCAAATATTGACGAGTATTTAGGTTATCACCATCAGATAAGTGTAGATGTGGAAATTCCTGAGGCAAGTCTTGAGGATAAGAGTCCTTGTGGCAGAGTAGAGCTTACAGAAAGAGAAGCTTGTGAGAGAGTTCTCGATTTTGACGGCGTTGAAAATTGCATGACAGAAAAAGAAGCAAAGCAAGAGGCAGGCAGATGTTTAAGATGCGACCACTTCGGCTTCGGTATTTTCAAAGGAGGTAGGGAGAGTATATGGTAAACTTAACTATTGATAATGTACCTGTTTCCGTAAAAGAAAATACTACTATTATGGAAGCGGCGGCGAAAATAGATATAAATATTCCGAAACTGTGTTTCTTGAAGGATTTGAATGAAATAGCGGCATGTAGAGTATGTGTCGTTGAATTAAAGGGTAAAGATAAACTTATCACATCATGTAATAATGTGTGTGAAGAGGGCATGGAGATCTTTACAAACAGTAAAAAAGTAATCAGAGACAGAAGAAAAACTGTAGAGCTGATACTTTCACAGCATGACAACAGATGTGTAATATGCGCTAAGAGCGGCAACTGTTCACTTCAAAAAGTTGCCAATGACCTAAATATACTTGAGATACCTTTTGCTGTTGAGCTTGAAAAACAGCCGTGGAATAAAAATTTCCCACTTATAAGAGATTCATCCAAATGTATTAAGTGCATGAGATGTATACAGGTTTGTGATAAGATGCAGACTTTAAGTGTTTGGGATCTCCACGGTACAGGAGCAAGAACTACGGTAAACGTAACCGGATATAAAAAGATTGAAGAAGCCGACTGTTCACTTTGCGGACAGTGTATAACACATTGTCCTGTAGGTGCATTGAGTGAAAGAGATGATACTTCAAAGTTCTGGGAAGCTGTTGCCGATCCTGAGAAGACGGTTGTTGTTCAGATTGCACCTGCTGTAAGAACAGCATGGGGTGAGGTTTTCGGACTTAAGGATAAGGATGCAACTGTAGGAAAGATTGTTGATGCATTAAAGAAGATGGGTGCAGACTATGTGTTTGATACCTCATTCTCAGCAGACTTGACAATTATGGAAGAGGCAAATGAGTTTGTACACAGATATACAAACGGACTTATCGGAGACAGACCTATGTTTACATCATGTTGTCCGGGTTGGGTAAGATTTGTAAAATCACAATATCCGAGAATGACAAAGTCACTTTCAACAGCAAAGTCTCCACAGCAGATGTTCGGTGCTGTAATGAAGTCTTATTTTGCTGAAAAAATAGGTGTAAAACCTGAGAATATGGTTTCTGTTTCTATAATGCCTTGTGTAGCTAAAAAAGGCGAAAGAGAAATGGAACTCTTCCATGGTGAATATGCAGGTCATGATGTGGATATTGCGCTTACAACAAGAGAGCTTACCCGTATGATAAGAGCTTCTCATATAGATCCGAAGAGTCTTGAGGATGTAGTAGCCGACAGACCGATGGGTGACTATTCAGGAGCCGGTGTAATATTCGGTGCTACCGGAGGAGTAATGGAGGCGGCACTAAGAACCGCTTACAGCATTATAAAGAAGGAGAATCCGCCTGCGGACGCATTTAAGCCTGTAAGAAGTAAGGCATTCCAAGAGAATGACGGAACGGTGGAAGCTAAATTTAAGATAGATGATATAGAACTTAATATTGCTGTGGTGAGCGGACTCGGTAACACCAGAAAATTGATTAACAAGATTGAACGCGGCGAAGCAAAGTATGACTTTGTCGAAGTAATGGCATGTCCGGGAGGCTGCGTAGGCGGTGGTGGACAACCTGTAAAGGATGGCTATGAGCTTGCATTTAACAGAGGAAAGAAGCTTTACTTCCTGGATGAGAACTCCGAGATAAGATACTCACATGAGAACAAAGATATTATTGCACTGTATGACGAGTATTTCCATAAACCTCTTTCACATAGGGCACATGAGCTTTTACATGTACACGAGTAATGTTTTTATAATAAAATAGTTTTGAACTTGTGATTTACATATCGGTACGAGTGCGTTAAATAAATTTATTTTCTAAGGAAGTGTTTTTACATTTCCTTAGAATTTTTGTATGCAATATTATTAAGATGGAGATTAGAGTATGTTGTTTAATATCTTTAACAAGAGAAAGTCTGATTGGAAACTTGATATTGACGGAGTAGAAAAGGGTGGATGTACAGTAGAAGATGTTGAAAAACTGTTAGATTCTATAAGAAACGGTAAGATATATTTTATTGTCTTGACACCGGCAAAGAAGGTGGATGTAAATAGCAGGAGATTGAATTTCGTACAGATATGTAGGGATGAAGGTGATGATAATTATCATTTTGAAGTAAGCACATCGGATGTTAATGACAGTGATAACATTATTATTTATGGCAAGGAAGGGTTTGGCAAAGATAAGGTAATGGATATTATTCAACTTCTGATGAAGGATGATATAGTTCCTGATTATTCCGGTTGGGGAGTTGTATTTGACAGTGCAGATGTTAAAATAGATAATGTTGAAGTCTATAGAGAGCTTGTAAAGACAATATCGGATGATAAAGGCTTTTTGCAAAATATGGACAGATGTTTTTGCTATCCGAGAGAGTACTTTAAAGATAATGCGGACAGGTATGATGATAGGGGTATTACAAGCAGAGATGCTATAGATACCTTTGTTTGGATTGCCGTAGCGGATGAGATGCTTGAGAGCGGGATCGCAATAGAGCTTGATTGGAAAGAGGAAAAAGACGAATTCTTATCATGCATAGAAGAATTGACAAAAGAGAATAATCTTGTTGTGGATGAAGGTATGCTTGATGATGAAGGGGATATTCCTTCTTGGTGTAAAGAGTTGGACAATAAATGGATGAAAGACGGATATTGTGTAGCGGGTATTGATATTGATAGCGACAGTTATGTATTATTCGTATGTAAAACAGATAATTTAAAGAGTTTGACAGAACTTGCCAAGAGTATAAATCACAGGATAGATTTTGCTAAGAATATGTGATTTTTTGATTTGTCAAAAATGTTTAAAAAACTTTAAAAAAGTTATTGACAAGATTAGAGTTATTCTTGTATAATGTCTAGGCATTGCGAAAGCAAATGAGGAGAAGTACTCAAGAGGCCGAAGAGGCGCCCCTGCTAAGGGTGTAGGTCGGGCAACCGGCGCGAGGGTTCAAATCCCTCCTTCTCCGCTTCTTGTCAAAGAAGTTAAAAAATATTCTTGACAAGATAATATTAACATGATAATATATCAAAGTTGCTCCAAAAGAGCAAAAGCTTAAAACAATCTCAAAAATAACTTAAAAAGTTGTTGACAAGATAAAATAAGCTTGATATAATAGCTAAGCTGTTTCAAACGGCAAGCAAATGAACCTTGATAATTTAAGATTAAACAGTACACACAACCCTGAAAAAATTCTTGATTATTTCAATAATCAATGAAGTTTCAGAATAACAACGTTTAGATTCGAACAGAATTTAAAACCTTTAAAAAACAGTAAATCTGTGAAAACAGATGCAAGCTAGCGAGAAGGCTAGATTAAACTTTTATATGAGAGTTTGATCCTGGCTCAGGATGAACGCTGGCGGCGTGCTTAACACATGCAAGTCGAACGAAGCTGCTTAAAGGAAGTCTTCGGATGGAATTTAAGTAGACTTAGTGGCGGACGGGTGAGTAACGCGTGGATAACCTGCCTTATACAGGGGGATAACGGAGAGAAATTTCCGCTAAGACCGCATAAGACCACAGCACCGCATGGTGCAGGGGTAAAATATTTATAGGTA
>NZ_BTHK01000013.1:0-87556 GCF_033242365.1 Lachnoanaerobaculum sanguinis | reverse complement strand
AAGTTTTTACAACTTCTCCTCACGTGCTTTGTAGTATAGCTTCTTGTTATCTATTTTAAATCACAGAGTTGAGATGTAAAATACTTTCATTACTATTTGTGCCGCGGCTTGACCGCGGAATGGAGATTAATATGTCAAAATTTAAAAAACACTTTTTACCGCTTGAGTCAAAAAGTACATATTTAGGATTTATATTAATTATGGTACTGATACTCTGTGTTTCAATAGTAATATCAATCATTTTAGGAAGTGTGGACATTGAACTGAAGGACATTGCGGGATTTTTGGCCAATAAATTCAGTGGTAGGAGAGTAGTGGAAGTCACATGGGATAAAAGTATTGAATCTATAGTATGGGATATCAGATTCCCGAGAGTATTCGTTGCATTCTTTGTTGGAGCAGGACTTACACTTTGTGGAATTATAATGCAGGCTTTAACAAAGAATACATTGGCGGATCCGTATGTACTCGGTATTTCACAGGGAGCATCGGCAGGTGCGGTATTTATGATAATGTACGGATCTTTGTTTTTTTACGGTCCATACGGTACAATGCTTGGTGCATTTATAGGTGCTGTAATTTCTATAATCATTGCACTTAATATAGCAAAAATAAGAAATAAGATAACGGCAACACAGCTTATACTTGCAGGAATAGCGGTAGCCGCGCTCTTCGGAGCTGCAACAAATCTGATGATTTATATGCAAAGAACAGGCTCGGATAAAGTAAAAACCGCACAGTACTGGATGATGGGTTCACTGAGCGGATCAACATGGGAAAGGCTTTTATACGTAAGCATTACATTTTTACTTTGTTTTATAGTTATATATTCCATAAGAAAAATGCTTGATGCAATGCTTTTGGGTGATGATGTGGCAATGACACTTGGTGTAAACACTTCAAAGTTGAAGCTGATAATGATATTGGTGGCAACATTGCTCACCGGTGTAATTGTTTCAATCAGCGGAGTAATCGGATTTGTAGGACTTACAATTCCACATATTACAAGGTCAATTGTTGGAAGCAAGCATACAAGACTTATACCGGCTGCTACTTTGGTGGGAGGAACATTTCTTGTGGTGGCTGATGTCATATCAAGAGTTGTTATTTCACCGGAAGAATTGCCTATAGGAGTTGTTTCAGCATTCTTTGGAGCACCGTTCTTTTTATACTTAATTAAAAAATCTCATAACGGAGGAAGAGGATGAAAAAACTTGAAACAAAGGGAATCACTTATTCCATTGACGGAAAAATCATAATTGACGGTATTGATATAAGCGTAAAAGAAGGAGAGTTTGTAGGTATTGTAGGACCTAACGGTTGCGGTAAGTCTACACTTCTAAAAAATATCTATAAGGTATTTACTCCGGACAGCGGTGCGGCATTTATAGACGGGGAGGATCTGTCAAAACTGTCCAACAGGAAAACAGCAAAAAAGATGTCAGTAATGCAACAGGAAAATATTGTGGATTTTGATATGACGGTTTATGATATGGTAATGCTTGGAAGATTTGCACATCAAAAACTTTTCTCAGGAAGCAGTGAAGAAGACAGAGAAATTGTAAGCGAATATATCAAGGAAGTAGGACTTTCAGGATATGAAAACAGACATTTTCTTTCATTATCAGGTGGAGAAAAGCAAAGAACATTGCTTGCCAGAGCATTGAGCCAGAAAGCATCCTTAATACTTCTGGATGAACCTACAAATCATTTGGATATAGGATATCAGTATCAAATTATGAATATACTAAAAAGACAAAGCCTGACAATACTTTGTTGTGTGCATGATCTTAATATAGCGGCAACATATTGTGACAGACTTGTTTTGATGAAAAACAAGAAAATATTTGATGTAGGAAGTCCGAAAGAGATGTTGACAAGAGAAAATATTAGGGCACTTTTTGATATAGATACGATGATAATAGAAAATGAAAAAACAGGCAGACTGAATATAATCTTTATGCCGGAGCTGTAAAAGACACAGGATAATAAATAGTGTGAATGAGATTATCATTTGCACTATTTTTTGCTTTATAAAAAGCATTAAAAATAACTATAACTATAAAAAGTAAGAAAAGTTTAAGAAAAAAACTTTCAATGTATCATTTGATAGTTCCAAAAAATAATAAAATAGAGTAGAATAGTAAGGATTTATAAAATCAAATTTAATTGTTATAAGGAGGTGTAGGGTTAATCGGGTAAATTTTCATTTTTTGCAAAGCAAGAATGCAATAAAATGTAGTCTTTGTTTATATGGATAAGGGCTAGATTCATATAAGCAAAATTCATTCTTTTTATTAAAAAGATTGTTTTAAATTTAATTGGGCAGTTTGTCTATGCAAGAGGGCAAACAAAGGTAAATAAAGGATATGAAATCAAGGGCAGATTACTTGGGCTAGGTAAGAAACCCTTATTTGGCGAATAAAAACAAGGGTAACTTACTTGGGCTAGGTAGGAAACTCTTGTTTAAGGCGCAAAAAATACGATTTTAGATTCTTTATATTTCATGGAGGATAACAAGATAATGATTTTATTTTGTACGAAAAGACAAATAGAGGTGATATATGAAAAAGAATAATCACAAGGGTAAAAGACTGTTGGCGGGTCTACTGTCCTTTTTAATGGTGGCAACCACGCTGCCTTTTGGGGAGATGGAAGTAAAGGCGACCAGTTTGGTGCCGAATACAAGTTTGACAGCGCCTAATGGTGGTGGTAGATATCCATATATGGATACTACAGGTTCAGGAAATAATAGTGTCAGTTATGGATCTTCTTCTTCTACAGGATTTACGTTTCAGAAGATGGGAGAGGGGTTGAGTGGTAGAAATACTAACTATAATCCGGAAGATACATGGCAGAATCCTGTAGTAGGACCAACTGAAAATGGTTTTCCATTGGTATCTGACAGTATTATGCAAAAGAACTCTTTTAATATTGCAGCTGTAATACATGACGAATCCAGAGGGGGATCGGAAAAAGGATATGATACTACAGTACGTACTGCTTATGGAAGGAATTATTGGGCTACATATTATGGATTTGGAGAACTGAGACCAAATGATACAGATACCGCACTTACATACTTGGATCCATATGTAACTTATAATACAGATGGATTTACTCCAACAGAAGCATCAATGCAGGGTAACGTTCAAAGTGTTGTTATGACTCCCACAGGTAGGAGAGCAAAGTATTTTGATAATACATTTCCTGTAAAACTTTTCCCTGCTACATATAACGGTGGTGTTACACAACTTCAAGTTCCGGGAAAACCTTCAGGAACAAATATTGAAGTCCGTCAGGAAATAAAACCTGATGATGATGATAAAAACTTGCTTGTAACATATACAGTAGCCAATACAACTGGTTATCCTGTAAAGTTTATGATAGGTAATGAGTCTGATACATTCCTATATAATCATGATGAAGCACCTATATTGATTACACAGAGTGGAACACATCTTCATATGATGGCAAATAATGGTAATAAATACCAACTATCTGATTTTGATGTAAAAGTAAAGTCAGGAGACGGCAGAGTTTGGGCAGGACAATATCCGTATACGCCTTTAAATTCAGTAGGAGACCTTGTATATCATACAGGTTTTGCATTTGCTAAGTCTAAAGATTCATTGGTTCAGGGTTTTGACTCCGCGGCAGCTTTTTCAGCCTTTTTTGATTTGGCACCGGGAGAGACAAAGAGTGCCACATTTGAAGTATCTATGAGAGTATCGGTTTACTATGTAGATCCTACTTATGGTATTAAAACCAAGGCAGATGGTAGTATTGATTATCAACCGGACGGTAGTGTTACTTATATTGATCAAAATGGTGCTCCAACCGGGTATATAACTAGACCATATAGGACAATACAGGCTGCTATAGATGCGATAGGAGCCAGTAAAACCGAGAAGGCATATATCTATGTAATGGATGATACCGAGGTGCCTGCAACACTTAACTGGGACAATGCACCGGATCTAAAGAGTCTTACAATACAAACCAGTTTATATGATAAGATAGGTTCGATGAGTGTGTCAGATGCTCCAGGTTATTATGGCACTCATCCGGAAGATATGCCTAACGGTCCGGCAAAGAAGCTTATTCGTAAGAATAATTTCACCGGCGATCTTATAGAGGTTCCTGCCGGAAAGACACTTACTCTTACAAATATAGAGATAGATGGTAACAAGGCTGCAACTGATGCAGCAGGTACCAATGTTACAGGTGCTTTGGTAAAGGTTGAAGGCCAACTTAATTTAAAGGCAGGAACTACACTGACAAATAACAAGGTTAAAGGAACTACTGCTAAGGCTTCTGCTATAGATGTTGGAGGTGATGGTGTAGTAGCAGCAAATGCAGGTACAGGTACTGTAAATATTACAGCTAACGAATCTGATAATAATGTTTCTGCTGTAAGTCTGGCCAATGCAAAGGCTATTACCGGTTCAACACCAACTATATACCCGTTTACACTCGCCGGAAATGTAAATGTAACAGGAAACACTACTACAGATACAACTACAAATACAACAACTAATGCCAATATAGGTCTTGGTGCAAACTATTTGTATATACCGGAAGGTGCCAAGTTTACCGGAAGTGTTGGTGTTAATGAAGCAGACCAAACAAGACTACCTTCTTCAAATACTGAGGGTAGTACAGTACTGGACTACTCAGGAAGAGGAACTGTGGCACTTCCATATTCAATAAGCAATATTACTGCAGATAAGCCGGGACAGACAATTGCACCTGGAAATATATCACAACAGGTAAGAACAGGAACAACTATAAACGGTGGAACGAATCAGTTACAAAACGTTGTATACTTGAAGGCTCCTGTATATAGCTTTACACTAAACTATGCAGATGAGAACGGAAACAGCATTCCGTTTGGAAATATGAGCTTTACAGGAAATGATCATATACTTTTAGCAAACCCGTATACAACTTCATATGCGGCAGGTGCAAATATAAAATATGATTTACCTACACTTACAAATACACCTACAACTACTCCTACAACTACTCCTACAGTTGATTATTCAGGATATGTATTTGACAGAGTTGATATTCCGTCTGTAGTAACAACTGTACGTTCAGAAAACGATACATCAGGCAACCCGAACGGAAACATTATAGGTACAATGGGCACCAACCCTGTAAATATTACTGTGTACTTTAAGAAAAATATTGTACGTTACCATTTTGATTCAAAGGGTGGTAATACTATAGCAAATATGGAAGAGAATACCGTTGCATCGACTCCGACTCCGGGAACAATACCGACACCGACTACGGCTCTGGGAACAATACCGACACCGACAAAGTACGGTTATGTATTTAGCGGATGGTTTACATATACCGATATAAACGGTAATAAAGAATTTGATGCCGGAGATGTTGACGGCGCTGCATTTACAGGAGTAGGAAATCCTGCAACATTCCCTGCACCTACTACAGCAGGTAATGTATATCTTTATGCAAAGTGGATACCTGATCCTACATTACATAACTTTACAGTAACACATAAGAACTCAAATGTTGCATTGCCGATAGACTTTGGAACCGAACCACCTAGACAATATAGCTTTACACAACAATTTACTAGCAGTCCGCTCTCATCTATAGCAGGATATATATACAATACAGGAGTACTTAATCCGTATTCTGCAGGAAGTATAGATTCTCAAGGAGATTTGACTGCAACTATGAATACAACAGGTGTGGATCTTACATACAGATATAAGGTAAACACTGATGATACATTTACTTATACTATTCATCACCGTGACAGTGCAGGAAATACATTGGCGGCTGATATAACCGGTTCTTTAAATGCGGAACAGATTTTCTCAAGTCAGCCTGATACTTCAATTACAGGATATAATTATACATCCTTTAGTATAGTACAGGGAGGACATGAGGATTTAACATTCCCAAATTATAAGACAGGTCTTGACAGTGCAGGTTTTATAACATTAAATGATCAGACAAACGGACTGTTCACTGCACATATGCCGAATCAGAATGTAGAAATTACATATATTTATACTGCTGACTCTTCAAACAATCTTGTTCGTAGATTCTTTGACAGAGAAGTACCGAACAGTGTACTTGCAAGCAGTGTAGATGCCATAGCACCGGGTTCTCCTATTACAAATATGCAAATACCTGCAATAGGAACTACGGTAGGAGATAAGTTATATGGATATATCTGGGACAGCAACTCAACCGCAGATATTAATCCTTCAGGTTCTACATGGGGAAGTGTAAATGCGACTGACGGTGCATTAACAGGGGCCATGCCTATTTCAGCTACAGGACCTATAGGTGTTGACTACAAACTTAGCCGTGATCCGAATAAGTGGAGAGCTATTAACTTCCAAGTAGCGGCTTCTCCAAATAACGAAGGTAGTATAGGTGCACTATTACCGGGAGTTCCAACAACATTCCTTGGAAGTGACGGAACACCTTTAGGTGACAGTAAAGCAGATACATTTAATAAGCTCAATGCTCAGGGAAGTATACCTGGAACGGTAGCTAATCGCTATTATAAGTTTGACGGTTGGTATATGGATGCTGCCGCAACTATACCTGTTGTAGTTGACAATCCGCTTCCTTCAGATACAGCTACAGCAGGAAGCACACCGCTTACACTTTATGCCAAATTTGTTGAAGATCCTTCTATGTGGATTGATATAAACTTTGCCGCAAATGCAAACGGAAGTGTCGGAACACCTAATACACTTCATAAGCCATATGACTATACATGGGGACAGATTCAAAGTGATTTACCAAGCACTATTCCTGTAGTAAACTACAACTTTGCCAACTGGAGTGACAGTGCAAACAATGCAATGACTGCAACAAGTCCGCTTGTAAACAATGCTACATACTATGCAAACTTTACTAAGGATCCTGTTACATGGGGACTTACTATAGGTTCTATAGTTCCGACAGGTCATCTTGGTAATGATGGAAGCGGTGAAATCAGAATAAACGGTACAACACCGGGAAATGTATATGTTATAAGTGACAAGAACGGAAAAATAGTGGCTGTGGTCACAGGTGATGCCATTGGAAGCATTACTAATGTTCCGGATCTTATTCCTGGGGCACACTATGATGTGCAAGAGGGTACACCTGATACTATTGCCGTTGTAGGAAATCCTACTTCAACTATTACAAGCAGTAATATATCAGCACCTATAGACACATATATTCCTACAGTTGAGAATAACTATAGTATAGGTTATGATCCTGAGAATGACGGAATGGCTCAGATTGTTATAAATCCTGCCGATCCTGATGCGGATTATGCACTTATTGATGAAAACGGAAATGTTGTAAATTATCCGGGAAGTGACAATGGATGGATCGGTTCATCTGGAAATCCTTCAATAGTTACTTTTAAAAACCTTAATCCTAATGAGACATACACAGTAGTTGCAAGAAGAAAGGGTGATACATCAATACCTGATCCTCTAAGCAAACTACCTGATGGAAATGCAATTACAGCTAACCCGGGAGATATGGCAGATGCACCGAAGTATATTGTAGAAGCTGTAAACGGTGAAGTTGTAATGGTTGGAGCTAACAGCGTAAATGCAGGAAGCTTTGATGAGGCTAAGGCCGGTGATTTGGTAAATCTGCATGCAGATATGGTGAATTCTGCAGGATACAACTTTAAGTACTGGCAGGTACTTGCAGGTAGAGCTGTGGGAGTTACAGGAAAGATACTTGATAATGACTATTCATTTACAATGTCAAACTCAAATATTGTTTTCAAGGCGGTATATGATTTGCCTAAGATTGCAGCTGATGATGCGGATGCCGATGAGGAAATCAGAGGCGGTGCGGTAGGAGAGTTCGGACTTGATCCGAATCAGATACCTGCTCTGGCACATGATCTTACAACACCACAGGATCAGTCTTTGATTGGTATAAACGGAGCCAAGGTTGACTATAGAGTTATATTCTCAAAGAGAGATGCAAGCAATGCTGAAAGCGCTTTGGTAAAGCCTGTTTCTATTTCAGGTGTGGATCATCCTGATGCATATACGGCAGCATATGCTCTTGACATAGAGCTTGAGAGATATGTTGACGGAAGAAAGGTTGGACGAGCTACAGATTCAAATGCAAGCATTGATGTAACAGCACAGCTTCCGGCTGCAGATACGGATCAGCTTGACTATGAGATTTTTGATGTGACTACAGGTACACCTGTTGCCATGAGGTATGTAGGAGACCTTGATAATAATGCGGGATTGTTTAAATTTACTGCAAATCTGAACCATACTTATGTTTTGGTTTATTCAAAGATATTTAAGGTTGTATTTGTGGATAATAAGCCGGTACTTGACTATCAGTACTTGAATGATACAAGCAGAAACTTCTATCATAAGTTTAAGGTTAGAAGAAAAGAGGCTGTGGAGGATGCGGATTATTCTCTTGACTATTCTCTTGTACAAGCATATGCGGACGGAGAAACTGCCGGAAATCTTGTAACACCTTTTGAAGATATTTACGGTGTGGAATACAACTATAAGAATTGGTCAAAGAAGGAGAATTCTCTCTCAGTATTTGATCCTTCAATGAATATTACAAAGGCTATGACTATCTATGCTTACTATGAAAATAACAAGCCTAAGGTAGATAAAGCCAGAGTGGATCTTGGAAATACAATTCAAACAGCAAAGGATTTACTTGGTGATCCTTATCTGAAGGCCGGTGAGGCTGATACTATCAGAGAAAAGATATTGGAAGCTATGGATACATTAGCTTGGGCTAGAGATATCTTGGATAAAGACGGTATCGATCACAGAAGAATGGCAAACTATGCTGAGCTTCAAAGAGCTATTGACGGATTGCTTGATGTTATTAACAGATACAGCAATATATCTAACGGTAGAATTGCTGACAGAAACAGAAGAACCGGCGGTGCAAGCGGCGGTGGTAATTCTTCTGCAGGAAGAGGTTCTATACTTCTAACACCGGGAGAAAAGAATACAATAGGCAATAAGGCTTCTCTTGAGGGAAGTAATGTAACAAGCTTTGTTTTGGGAACTGACGGTAGATGGGAGACAAATCCTGTAACCGGAGGATGGAGCTTTGTTCTTAACGGTGGACTTCCACTCAACTCTTCATGGGCAAAGATTCAGATTCCTGACAGTCATGGAAACCTTGTAAGCAGATGGTATTTCTTTGACTCAAAGTCAACTATGGTAACCGGATGGATGCAAGATCCTTCTACAAAGAACTGGTATTTTATGAATACCGTGAAGGGAGCTCTTGAAGGTCAAATGGTTCTTGGTTGGGTACTCGATACAAATACAAATAAATGGTATTACATGAATGAAGACAATGGTGTAATGACTAGAGGATGGCATAAGGATCCTCAAGACGGAAGATGGTACTATATGGATAATTCAGGTGCTATGCTTACAGGATGGCAAAATATTGGAGGAAAGAACTATTTCTTCAATCCTGTGGTTCCTGCACCTACATATGAGTGGAATTCTGCTGATATGAGATGGGATTATGTAAAGACATCTTCAAGACCATATGGCTCCATGTATGAAAATGAAAAAACACCTGACGGCTACACTGTAAATGCCAATGGTGAGAGACTTCAGTGATATTGGAGAAAAATATGAAAATAATGAAAAGAAAAATTGCGACCCTATTGGTGGGAACAATGTTAGCAACCCAGCCGGCAAGTTTGCCGGTTTGGGGAGCAGCGGTTACCCAGCCGGGTGCTCCAACAGGTTCAGACTTTCAGTTTAATTTTACCGACTTGAACCCATCAATAAAAAATATTGTACAAAATGTTAATATCCCGGGGGGTACTCCAAATACTTTAATAGATTCAGGTAGTGGAGACTTTTATGGAATGGAAGTAAATCATACCAATCACTATGTATATCTTCCATTTGTAAAACCGGATACAAGTAATCCCGATAACGGAACCTTTAATAATGCAAATACAAGGAAACTGGACGGTAAAACTTGGGATGATATGGGACTTGACGGCTATGCGATAGAGCATTGGATGACTGATAAGGAAAATGGATTCGGTTTGTGGAGAATGGACGGCTTGAATTATCCAAGTAACGGAAAAACTTATTATGCCAAACTTAAAGCTGATCCAAGTAAAAATTATAATTTAAAAGTAAAGTATACTGCAGATAATAATGTTTATGTTCCGGGACTTCCGGCAGATTCTAATACAACAAAAAATGTATTAGAGGCAATACCGCAGTCACCTATAGTACCTGACGGGTTTAAGATAACCAATACCGATGCAGATGATACTGTTAAATTCTTTAATCCTAATACCTCACCTTTATTTTCTACAGAATTTACAGGTTTTAATGCTACTGATGCAGGTTTTACTATGGATAATAATAAAAACCTAAGCGGTACCATGGTAAATAAGGATACTGAAATCACATTTAATTACAATGTAAACCAAGACGTAAAAAAGGCTTTGGAAGTAGTTGATGAGATATATCAGGATAATGCTTTAAGTGTTTTATCAAAAAGAAGCAGAAGAGTAGTAGGTGGTTTATATTATGAGGCTGCACTTACTGATATCGGCGCAAAGAATATAAAACTGAATGAAGATATAAGTAAAAAGGATGCGGCTCATGCTACATCGGCCGACAGATATATTTATGATGGAGCGGTAATAAGTCATATTACAAGTGAGAAAAATATTAAAGACGGTAATACTGCAGCCAATGCAACACTGCTTTCAGGTGATGCAGGTTCGGGAGCACATGCATATGACGGACTGAAAGTCAATACGGTATATTCATCTCCGGATTTCGGAAAGATTACCGGTCAGATGCCGAATCAGGATATAAAAATAACTTATAAGTATTATATCAATTCTGCATATCAGACTACACTTACTGTGAGGTATATGGATGACAGGGGAAATGATATAACAAGCTTTATAGTATCAGAGTATGAAAAAACAAATCCGGCTTTACCTACCACACCGGGAACAGCTAACGGTAACAAATATAAGGAAGTGGACAGTAGTACAGGTAAGGCAAAATACCTAAAAATTAAGGCCGGATACAATGCCGGAAGTTATAATATTCAGATTCCTGTACCTAAGGTAGCTAATTATAAATATGGTACCGATCATCCGAAGGCACAGTTAAACGGAGGTACTGCGACATGGAGCAGCTCATATCAGACAGCTATAGCAAATATTGATTCGAGCTGGAGTGATACAAATCAGAACTTTGATTTGTCTACTGCTGCAACAGGTCCTATCGAAAATAAAGAGATAATCGTAACATATGCAGTTGATCCTACAGCTATAGTTCAACTTATCCCGATAAACGGAGCCGGAGGAAGTATAAAAGTTGCAAATTCTCCTACAGCTGCAGATTATAATGTAAATACAGATGCCGTAATTAATCTGTCAAGGCTTAATCAGTCAAGTACAAGTAATACTTATGATGTTGATATAAAACCAAGTGATATGATTTATTATCCTGTTCCTAATGCAGGATATAGATTCGATCATTGGGAAACATCATCCGAACTTGGCTCACAACAGGTGAACTTAAATCTTGGTACACCTCAGACTGTTACAGGAATTCCAAAAAGTAAAAATACAATTACCTTGACTGCTAAGTTTACAAAAATACCAAGTAACTTTAATACTTATCATTTTAATATAGGCGGTCGTATATCTCCGTTGCCATTGGGTCAGGATGCGGAGATTGCAAATGTAGATGCAAGCGGAAACCCTATAAATCTTACTTTTGGTGATTTAAGTGCCTATACTGCAGTAAACCCTGATCCGGGTTATACTGTACAGTGGTTTGACGGAAACTTTAATCCTATTAATGCAACCACGCCTATTAACAATTTGAACGGACAGACTTTTACAGCATTTGCACAGCCTACCACAGCACTTGTAGCAAATGCACCTATAGCTGACGGTCAATTACACCCGGGTAACGGAACACCTTCAATACAGATAAATCCTTCATCTATTGATTCAAGGCTTCGCTATGTAATTGTCGATCCTATTACGAGAAATGTTGTAAAAATAGTGAACGGGGCAAATCTTGTACCTACAGCCGGTGAGATAACAGACAGTTCGCTCAACCCCGGACAGAGCTATCAGGTATATACAGCTTTGCCGACGGCGGTGGTATCTGTAGGAAGGCCTGTTCCAAACAGTGATGTTTCAACACCGACATCTACCACAATACCTACAGCAATAAATCCTCAGCCACAAGCTGATCCGAATAATCGTGGTAAAGCAAAAATTACAATATCACCTTTATCTGCAAATACAGATTACGCACTTATAGGACCAAACGGTGTAGTTTATCAGTTTACAACTCCTTCAGGGAATGATATTGTATTTGACAACCTTGATCCTGATGTAAATTATCAGATAGTGGCAAGGCCGACAGGAACCACAACAGATCCTGTTACCAGACAGGCTACAACATCACCTACAACTGTAAGCACTGCAAACCTTGTTATAGTAAATCCAAGTAATGATATAACACTTATTGCAGATGCCAATCCACAGTATACTTTTGTGAGAATTAACGGCGCAAATGCTTCTGTCGGAAACCCTTTACAGGGTGTAGCTGAAGGGACACAAGTAGAAATAAAGGCGGCTCCTATAGATAGTTCAGGTAAGAATTTCCAGAGCTGGAATGTGGTTAGAGGTCTTAGAAACTACAATATTGTAGGAGATAGAATTACATTCACTATGCCTAATGTACCTGTTACATTACAGACAGTATTTTCACCGATATCAGCAAGTAATACATGGTCAAAGGATTACATTGACAACATTAATTCAAACCAGGGTGTTGGTGTTATTTATCCTGTAGTAAATGAAGCCGGAGATTTTAGAATTCAAATTATAAAATCAAGCATACCTACAGCCACAAGAAATGCTATTGCATTTGAGACAGATGACAGCTTCAGGTCTGTATTCCTTATGACATTCAATGTGCAAAAGAAGGATCCTGTTACAGGAAATTGGGAAAACTATGTAGATCCTACCGGAGCGAATATTACATTTGATGCAAATATTGAGACAGGCGCTTTACTTGGAAACAGAAGCTATGGATTCTATGAGCTTGGCGGAAGCCTTGCATCACCTTCAAATGCAGCCGGTAATACAATAAACCCGTTTACAGGAGTTGATTTCACATCACCTTCTTATACAGGAGAGTTCTCACTTACAGTTTCAAACGGTTCAACATATGCTTGGGGATATACTCTTCCTGATGATGTAAGAAAAGTTATAGTAAGAGATGCAAGAGATGGCAGTTTTGTTTCCACACTTAATATTGCACCTACAAGAGTAATAGAAGATTTCGCGTCTTTGTACACAGCAAACATTACAAATGACTATGTGGACAATAACGGTATAACATGGCATTATGAGGGTGTTAGTGATGACAGAAATTCATTTGTACCTACAGATACAACTACAAGAGTATTGTCTGATGCTACAGTATATCTCTATTTCTCAAATGACAGAGTAGATAGAGCTCAGGCTGCAAGAGACCTTGACGATCTTATAAAGCAGGCCAATATTGAACTTCCAAAAGTTGCCAATACAGGAATGTTACAAATGGCAATTGATGCTGCACAGGCTGTACTTACAAAAACAAACAGAAAGTCATCTACAGCTGAATTAAAGGCTGCATTTGATGCACTTGAGCTTGCATTGAAAAATGCAGGAAGAAAGTCAACCGGTGGCGGCTCTTCAAGCGGCGGCGGTCGTGGTCGTGGCTCTTCAGGCGGCGGAAGCGGTCGTGGAAGCTCAGGTGGCGGTGGTGCCGCTTCAAATGCAGGAAGAACAAGAGCAAACACATGGTCAGGATCAACACCTATTGCGGTAGGCGTAGGCGGAAACTGGGAACTTATCAATCCTGAGGAAGCAGCTAAGAATCTTGATAATTCAAAGTGGATCTTTAAGCTTACAACAGGTGAGAGAGTAACAGGATGGCAATTACTCAGTTATACTTTTGAGGGTAGAACAAAGGTTGAATGGTATCACTTTGAACAGGACGGTATCATGGATAGCGGATGGTTCTTAGACAGAGATACAAGCAAGTGGTATTATCTTTCAATGAATCATGACGGTTTCTTTGGTGAGATGATCAAGGGATGGCACCATGATCCTGATGATACAAGATGGTATTTCCTTGATAGAAACGACGGTCATATGCATGTTTCATGGGATAAGATCGATGGAAACTGGTATTTCTTCAATCCTAATCCACCGGCTCAGACATGGTTCTTTGACAATGCTACAGGTCGTTGGAACTATGGAGACAATAAGGATATCAGACCACTTGGTTCTATGTATGTTAACGAAGAGACTCCTGACGGATTTCATGTAAATGCTGACGGAGCATGGCAATAATATTGTCTGATCTATTTTCAGACTAAATGGTGAACGCCTCGATTCGTTCGGGGCGTATTACCTAAAATAGGGTAATTATTCTACTTGAGTTTTGCCTTATTTGAATGTATTCTAATATATCGAATAAGGAGTACACCATGAAGAAGATTTTAGTAATAGGAACAGGTGGAACAATTGCTTCAAAGCAAATGGGTGAGGGATTGTCACCGGCACTCTCGGCACCTGAGATTTTGACATTTGTACCTGAAGTGGAAAAACTTTGTGAGATAGATGTATTGCAGGTTTGCAATATTGACTCTACAAATATTACACCGAGTATCTGGCAGGATATAGCGAGAGCTATTGAAAAAAATTATGATTCCTATGACGGATTTGTGATTTTACACGGTACGGATACTATGGCATATACTTCGGCGGCTCTCAGCTATATGATACAAAATTCCAGAAAGCCTATAGTTATTACAGGAGCTCAAAAGCCGATAAGTACAGACGGTACAGATGCAAAATTAAATTTAAGAGACAGTATTCTCTATGCATGTGATGATTATTCTCAGAATGTTGTTCTGGTATTTGACGGTAATGTAATTGCCGGTACCAGAGCAAAGAAGATGATGGCAAAATCATTCAATGCGTTTCATAGTGTGAATTTCCCGGTACTTGCAAGAATCCAGGAAAAACACATAATACGATACATTCCATACATACCTATGAGAGAGAGGGTAAGATTCTTCCTTGACTTAAGTGATTCGGTATGTGTATTAAAAATGATTCCGGGTATGAAAGAGGGCATGCTTGGATATTTATTTGATAACTATGATTGCATTATTATAGAGAGTTTCGGAGTTGGGGGTATACCCGACAATATGCTTGATAAATTCTATGAAGAGATGGAGAAGTGGCAGGAAATGGGCAAATTCATTGTCATGGCGACTCAGGTTGTAAATGAGGGCTCAAATATGGAGATTTATCAGGTAGGTCAAAAAATCAAAAAAGATTTCAGTCTAATAGAGGCATATGATATGACATTGGAAGCAACAATTACGAAATTGATGGTCCTGTTGAAAAGATACACATCATATTCCGACCTTAGAAGAGCTTTCTATGAAGAAGTAAATTATGATATATTATGTGCCTTTGAAGGACTGTAAAGTTTTATTTTGGAGATTGAAATGGGTTTAAGCAAGAAAATCTTGGGATTAATTTTTGTTTGTTTTACAAGTTGTTTATTATCAATGATTGCTTTAGCATCACCTCCTGTTTTAGAGGGATGGAGGCAAAATGATATAGGGTGGTGGTATAGGCAGGTCGATGGCACATACCCGAGTGATTCTTGGAAAAACATAAATAAAAAGTGGTATTATTTTAATGATAACGGTTACATGGTGGAAGATTCATGGGTGGAAAACTATTATTTGGGTTCTGACGGTGCAATGCTTGTAAGTGCAATGACACCTGATGGTCACTATGTACTTGAAAACGGTGAGAGAATAGAAGAGAGTTTAGCTGCAAATCAGACCGGTATTACTGTCAATGTTCACAAGCCGGCTGTTGATAAAAGAGAATTGGAAAGCTTGATTGGTCCGGGAGCGGAGTTAAGCGATTACTATAAGAGTGAAGTTTTGGGAAATAATGTAGATTCTTTGTCCGGTGACGGTATCAAAGAGGTATCTACTGAAAATAACACTGTATCAGAGACATTGGATTCTTTGGCTGATGAAGGTTTCAAAGAGGTATCCGGTGAGAATAATGTAGTAGAAGCTGATACTTCAAATCTCTTTGAAAATGCAAATGATAATATCGGACCTGTGGCTGACACTACAGCTTCTGATTCAAATAATATCGGACCGACTGCCGACCAAAATAATGATACTGCAACTCAGGCAGTGCCGAGTGCTAATGATGCCAATGACACTACAAATCAAGTAGTGCCAGGTGCTAATGACGGCAACGTTACAAATGTTCCTACAACTGTAATTACAAACGATAATGTTGACGGAGAAAGTGAAAGAGCAAGAGTTATCAGAGAACTTAGAGAATACGGACTGAGTGAAGCTGAGGCAAATTTATATTATTTAATAAATGAGTACAGAGAGAGCCTTGGACTTTCCAAGTTGTCATTCTCAAAATCTCTTACAAGTGTTGCAAGAGCCCATGTAAAAGATTCACATGATTACACACCAAGACTTCAGCTTGATGATAGAGGTATTCAGGGCAATCTTCACAGCTGGTCTAATAACGGCAATTGGAGAGGTGGAGCATACACACCTGATCATGAACATGCACAAATCATGTGGGATAAGCCAAGCGAGTTGACGGACTATACGGGAGCAGGATATGAAATATCCGTATACCACAGTATCGGAATAGATCCTAAGTTGGCTCTTGATTTATGGAAGAGTTCTTCAGGCCACAATGAGGTAATAATAGGAGACAGTGATTGGTCATTTATAACAACTATGGGAGTGGCTATGGATAAAAATTACTCTCATGTATGGTTTGGAGGAGATGAAGATCCGGCAGGTTATTATGACATTGAAGGATATGAAGTAATACATCCATAAAAACCGTAAAGTAATAAGATAAATGCGAAAAGAGGTATAACTCGATTCGCATTTATCTTTTTTTATATAAAAACAACGATAATGCGTTGGAGTTTAACTCTGACGCATTATTTTTTTACCCAAAATAAGGAGGTGAGAATGTGAGGGTAAGACATAGAAAAACTTATAAGCGTCTAACCTACGAGGATAGACAAAAGATTGAAACTCTGTACAAAGAAGGTAAAACGATAGATGAGATGGCACTTCTGATGGGAGTACACTCAACGACCATGTACAGAGAAATAGCAAGAGGTGGAGAGCCATACAGTGCAGACAAGGCACAGCAGGCAATCTAAGTTCGGAGACTATATGGAAACACTGGATATTAAAACAGCTATTCAGATAGCTAAGATACTGGCAGCGGCTCCGAATGAGCGAATACCGATGATACTTGATGTATTTGAAAAGGCGGATGTAGAGATTAATGGCCTTGATGAGCTTTCAGAGTGGATAGCACTGAGCAGGCAGACGGCATTAATTGATACAGAGGACTTTGTAAAAGAGCTGATAAGAGATAGGGAGATGAGTGAATCAGAGTACAGAATACCTACTTCAGAGTTTAACACTTACTGTAGTTTAAAAGGAGTCAGCTCAAGATACGCAAGAAAGCATCTGTATGAGAAAGGATTTATAAGAAGTGGAATAGACAAGGGTAAGATTAATTATACTTTATCCGTTCCGGATCCAAACACAAAGAAACAGATCAGATGTGTATGCATCATACCAAAAAATGAATAGAGAACGAACTGGGAAGCTTCGACCAGTATAAAAACGATGGTGTGGACGAGCCGATGCGATAAATCGTCCCGGCAAATGGAAATAAGCCTGTATGGAAAATTGTCGTCATTGGAATAGGGAGCGCAAGTCCAAGTAAAATAAAAACGGCTCGGAGGCAGATAACACACAGTGAGAGAACATCGGAACAAGTCTGGATGTGTGGGGACATTATAAATCCGATGACAAGTCTGAAATGACTCGTACTGCAGGCAACCTTATGCAGCAACCCAAAGATACTCAGGGAGCAAAAGGAACGGTTCTTCTTCAAAACCCTTGGAGAAACTGTTCCAGCGCAGGCCCAAGAGCCTAGAAAGCAAAATAGGTTGCATCCATAAAGTCAATGGATTATCGCTGATAAATTAAAACAGTTTAAATGTGGATAAGTGAGTGAATATGAATGTGGATAACTAAAGGAGTAGAGATGAGAAAGAGAGTGAGAAGAAAAAGAAAGAACAAGGTTTTAAGAAAAGTTTTAATCTTAGGTCTTTGTTTAGGGATATCCGGATGGTTGATGTCATGCATAGATAAAAAAGCGAATGTAGTTGATGATCAGGAAGTTGTAGAAAGTGATATAGGTCAAGTGGAAGTGGCGGAAGGGATATGGGTAACAGTAGATGAATATGAGCAAATAGCAAGAGAAAGAGATGCTTGGAAGGAAAGTGAAGCAGCAAGTGCAGAAGCTGAGAGAGATTTGTATCTTAAAAGTTTAGAATCTACTGAAACTGAAACGCCTGAATACCTCAGAAAAGATGATGACTATATGCTACTTAAGATAGCAATGGCCGAAGCTGAAGGGGAAGATGTTATCGGCAAGGCATTAGTGATCAGGACGGTGCTGAACAGAGTAAAATCTGATAGCTTCCCAGACACAATAAAAGATGTCATTTTCCAAGAAAACCAATTCACTCCAACAAGAAATGGGAGATACGACAAAGTAACTCCAAATGATGATTGCTACATAGCCTTAGAGATGGTGGAAGATGGATGGGATGAAAGCGAAGGAGCCTTATATTTTGAAAGAAACACGAATAAGGAGACCTGGCATTCTAAGAACCTTACAAAGTTATTCACACATGGAAATCACACATTTTATTCAGAAAAAGGAGGTAAATGATGTGAAGATGGCATTAAAAAACGGGCAGTTATTAATAAAAGAGGCTGACAGTACTCAATTCCAAATCATAAAAAGCTGGGGGAAGATGAAATGGAGTAGGGTGAGTCAGACACTAAGTGGAGTAGTAGATATTGAGCTACTAAACAAACTGGCAGGTCTTGTGAACCTTCCTGAACGCATAGAAGCCGAACGACAAAGACTCAATAGAATAATGGCAGCAGTCGACAAAGAAAGAGTAAATGAGAATCCTGTACCGATAATAAAACCACCAATCAAAGTATCACCATTTAAGCATCAGGTCAGGGGTTATAACATGGCATTAATGGTTCTTGGGCTAATTGAGCCACCTACAAAATAAAGGAGACTGTGATGAAAAAGACTAAGAATTATCAAAAGATAATAAGCCAATTGGAAAACCTATATGTTCATGTATCAGAGATGGCTCAATTAAATGGTGGCGATGTTTGGATCAAGGATAAAAAAGCGTTGCAAGAAGCAATAGGAATTATTGATGATTATGAAAAGGCCACAGAGCAAACGGCTCAACTGGTACAAAGATATGAGGTAGGGGCAAAAGTTATACATAGAGACATGGATATATATACTTGCCCCAATTGCGGTAGAAGAGCAAGGCATAATCACGCATATTGCCATTGGTGTGGAAAAAAGTTGCTATGGGAGGGAGTTCCAACTCCACGAAAAAGGAGAAAGAATGAGAACTAAGATAACAATGGGCTCTCTCTTTAGTGGAAGCGGTGGATTTGAATTGGCTGGTCAAATGGCTGGCATTGTTCCTGTTTGGGCAAGTGAAATAGAGCCGTTTCCTATGCTTGTCACAAAGAAACGATTCCCTGACATGTTACATCTTGGCGATATTAAAAAAATGGATGGTGGAAAGATACCTAAGGTTGAAATAATAACCGGTGGCTCACCTTGTCAGGACATGAGTATAGCAGGAAAGAGAGAAGGACTAGATGGATCACGAAGTAATTTATTCAGAGAACAGATAAGAATAGCAAAGGAGATGAGAGAAAGTGATAAGGCAGATGGAAGAACAGGAAGCAACATCAGACCACGATTCATGGTATGGGAAAATGTCCCAGGGGCATTCTCAAGCAACAAAGGAGAGGACTTCAGGTGCGTTCTTGAGGAAATCTGCAGAGTCACAGATGCAGAAGTTTCTATTCCTAGACCTCCGAAAGGAAAGTGGGGGGGACAAGGAACAATCATGGGAGATGGGTATTCAGTCGCTTGGAGAACTCTCGATGCTCAATATTGGGGAGTCCCCCAACGAAGAAAGAGAATCTACCTTGTCGCAGATTTTGGAGGTGAATCCGCACCAAAAATATTATTTAAGCAAGATAGCATGCGAGGGAATTTTAAAGAGAGCATCAAGAAGGGGGAAGGAGCTCCCGGAAGTCCTGAGAATGGCACTAATAAGTCAGATAGAGCAAATGTCGAGTGTTTCGACATCAGCGATAGACGAAGTGTAGTGCATCAGAGTATAAATTCGCCTACACTTACTCAAAAAATGGGAACCAGAGGAAACAATGTTCCAATAATTATAGAAAACCATTCGCAGGACTGTCGTTGGAGTATTCGTGAAGATGGTACATTTCAGACACTGACAGGACAGATGGGTACTTGTGGGAATAATGTGCCAATGTTAATAGATAGTGTTCCGGTTACAATGCAGATAAGAAGTGGTTGTGATGGTGGTGGAAAAGGCCCTCTTATTCAGATAGATAAATCTGCAACACTTACACAGGCTCAAACTCAAACATTATTTATTCCAAATACCTTGAATGAAGTAATCCCGGTAATGGACAAGGCCTCAAGGTATAAGAGTCAAACAGCAAATGGACTTGGCATAGGGAATGAGGGTGATCCTACTTATACATTGACTACAGCCGATAAACATTCTGTAGCATATTCAATTGATAGAGCAGCATTTAACCAAGGGGCAAATGCTAAGTATGACATTAGTATTCAGAAAGATTTAGCTCAAACGCTTGTTGCAAAAGGCCCAAGTGCAGTAATGCATGAAAGTTTTGCAATGCAGGGATTCGGTGAATATAAAAGTTCAAATGTTGCTTCATCATTAAAACAAAGAGATAGCAAAGATGCAACCGACTTGGTGGTCGCTTTTGATCCGGGAACAGTATCCAGAATTGGTGGTCATTATTATGATGATGGAAAAACAGGAACTCTTAGAGCTAAGCCGGGGGATAATCAACAAACAATTATGTATGAAAATGTTAAATATATTATTCGAAGGCTTACACCAACAGAGTGTGGAAGATTGCAGGGATTCCCTGATGGGTGGGCAGATAACTTGAATACAGAAAACATAACAGCAGATGATATAGATTATTGGAAGTTAATATTTAAACAGCATACAGAATCACTGGGTATAGTAAAAAAAGATAAGACGGATAATCAAATAAAAAAGTGGTTGAGCAATCCGGAAAGTGACACAGCTAAATATAAGATGTGGGGAAATGGAATAGCTTTGCCATGTGCTGCATTTGTAATGGAAGGAATTGCACATGAGCTACAAAGGAGAAGTATGAAGGAAATAACAATAAATGTTCCGGATGGAACGCAATTACTGCATGTATTGGCGGTGATAGATAAGGGTAAAGAAATCCACTATGAGGCAAAGTTCTGTGATTTAAGGGATGGTAAGTCGGAATACAATTTGGACTCATGTAATAAAGAAGGAGAATAGTAATGTTTGAAAAAATATTTGAAAAATACAATCAAATTATATTTTTTGACACAGAAACAACAGGCTTTAATCCTGAAAGTTTGGATCAGTTAATAGAACTAGCAGCCATAAGTATTGATAAAAATGGAAGGCAACAAGAGATGGATGAATTCATCAAACTTTTCAAAATGCCCGAACTTCCTGCAAATATTACAGAATTAACTGAAATAACTAATGAAGCTTTGTTAAAGGGTAGAGATGAAAAAGATGTAATTCATGAATTTATAAACATGATTCAATATGGTGGAAAAACTCTTTTAATAGCACATAATGCTCAGTTTGATCTTAAATTTATTGCTTATGCAATTCATAGAAACAAGAATAAAGATTGGATGCAGATATTTAATGATTGTGACTATCTTGATACCTTAACAGTATACAAAGATCGCAGGCAGTATCCGCACAGATTAGAATCAGCAATAGTCCAATATCACCTAATTAAAAAAGTAAAAAATAGTCATAGAGCGATAGATGATTGTAGAGCACTTATTGAAGTTACAAGGTGTATGTATGAAGAGAGAGAGGATTTGGATAGATATGTAAATCTATTCGGATTTAACCCAAGATATGGTCCTGATGAAAAAAAACTCAAAAAAGTCACATATGCTAGTCAGAGTATGAATGCTTACTTGGGCAGACCATTATATGAAACTATAAAAAGGGGAGTATAGATGGGCATACAAAATAAAGGGTTCGGATTTCTATTCGAAATGGGATGCGGAAAGACACTCACAGCTATAGCCACACTGGGTACAGCTTATAAGCTTGAAAAAATAGAAAAAGTATTGATTATAGCACCCACATCAGTCTGCAGTGTGTGGCCTAAAGAGTTTGATGATTACGCAGACTTTAAGTCAATAGTAAAAGTTCTTTTAGGAGATAAGGATAAAAGAATTAAGGCACTCTCTGACCTGAACAGCTTTCCTTTTAAAGCATTAAAGGTTGCTGTGATTAATTATGAAAGCACATGGAGGGAAGATATATTTGAGGCGTTATACAACTGGGATGCAGACATGATTATATGTGACGAGAGTCAAAGGATAAAGACTCATGATGCTGAACAATCCAAAGCAATTCACAAGCTTGGTGATCAGGCGAGGTATAAACTTATTCTTTCAGGCACACCGGTACAGAATAATGCTATTGATTTGTATAGCCAGTACAGATTCTTAGATCCAACGATATTCGGTACGAACTTCTACCAATTTAGAAATCGCTATGCGATTATGGGAGGCTTTAACAGGCGCCAAATAGTTGGCTACAGGGACCTTGACCAGTTGATACAAAAAGAACATTCAATCGCCTACAGAGTGACAAAAGAAGAGGCCTTGGACTTACCGGAGCAGACATTCCTTGAGAGAAGAATAACTCTAACTGCAAAGGAAAAGAATGTATATAACAAGATTAAAAGAGAAAGTTTTGCAGAACTTGATGGTGGTGGGAAGGTTACAGTCACAACTGTACTCACTAAGCTCCTAAGATTACAGCAGTTCACAGGTGGTTTTTTAGTAGCTGATGGATCCGAAAAAGCAGAGCTTGTTAGTAAAGGAAAGCTTAATGCTTTAGAAGAAATCATTGATGATTATGTGGTAGATGCAGGAAAGAAGCTTGTTATTTTCGCAAGGTTTAGACCTGAGATTGATTTAATCGGTCAAATGCTTGCAAAGAAAAAAATCAAGTATGGATCCATATATGGAGATGTAAAACTGGAAGATAGAGGTGGCATAGTTAAAGATTTTCAGACAAATGAGGATACGAAAGTATTCCTTGCACAAATTGATACTGCAGGACTTGGAATCACACTAACTGCTGCAGATACATGTGTATATTATTCTGTCAATTTTAATTATGCAGCGTACTCACAGAGCCTTGCAAGAATTCACCGTATTGGGCAGAAGAATACCTGCACATACATTCATCTAATCACAGAGGGAACGGTAGATGAAACAATACTGAAGGCACTTGCAAAAAAAGAGGACTTGGCAAAGACCATAGTGGATGAGTGGAGAAATTATTTTTAATTAAGGAGATTCAAAATGCCGAATTGGTGCGAAGGGGAACTGAAGGTAAGAGGAAAGAAGAATGACATAATTAGATTTATGGAAGAAGGTATACAACCAATGACTCCACTTGCTGAAAGTTTGGAAAAAATAAAGTTTACTCGTGGCAAATCCTCTACCTATGTAATGTCTACATGCAAGAGAAAATATTTAATTATAGAGGCAGGGAGAGCATTCATTGATAATTTTATGATTGAATTTGAAAATCTGGAAAGCGATGAAACAGATATACATGTGGAAGCATTCCCGGCAAGATTTGCATGGGAAATAGATGCAGAGAAACTTCAGGATATTGCAAAAAAATATAACATTGATATTAAAATTCTAGGATTTGAGTGCGGCGGACAGTTTAATCAATTGGTAGAGATTGTAGATAAGAAAATAATAAAGAACGAGATTATAACCTATAAAGATTATCAATGGGAGTGCCCATTTTCAAAAATGGGTGGATGAAAGGAAGAAGAAAATGACACTTGATGACAAGGTAAGAGAGTACAAAGAGCTGCTTGATAAGAAAGATGAACTGGCAGAACAGACAAAGGGAAATAACAAGAAACTTGATGAACTTGAGCAAGAAATTGCACAGCAGATGGTAGATGAAGAAAAGCCTGATACTACAGTAGACGGTTTCAAATATAGCCTGCAGGAAAAGACTATTTATTCAAAAATCGGAGAAGATAAGCTTATGGAAAAAGGTTTGGACTTTTTTGAAGTTCTTCGTGAAGAAGGATTCGGAGATCTGATTGTTGAAAGGGTTGATTCAAGAACACTTAATTCGGCAATGAATAATCTTGTAGAGGAAACAGGAGAGCTTACAGAGGGACTTGCTGAGTGCTTAAGTGTATACTCTCAACTGAAAATTTCAAGACGAAAAGCAAATACAAAAGCATTAAATAGAGCAAAAAATGCAAAGGAGAAAGAATAATGGATAATTACTTCGAATGGAAAGAAAGCTTAAAAGAAAACATGCAGGAAGTGGCGGACAGAACCCTCAATCAAATAAAGGATGAAAATGTATTCTTATCAGAGGTCAGGAATAGACATGAAGGATATGGAATATCTGCAGAATACTATATTACAGCTCAAAAGGCCTTTAAAAGCATTAAGAATGATATGGATGACTTTCTCAAGATTTTGCCAATTGAGGATGAAAATGCACTGAACGTAATAAGTTCACTTTACAACTCTGCAATTGACTCAAGCATTGAAACAATAAAACTGGCGGCACAGTGCAAGAGAATTCTTGCCGACCTCTATGACAAAGAAAAGTCTCCATTGGAACAGTATATAGATGAAATGGAGTCGGACAAAGAAGATTTTGAAGATGTAGAGGAGAAATAAAAATGGCAAAAATAAATTTTACAATCACAAAAGCAAAAAAAGAGCAAATTTGCGTCAAGGTTTTAGTAAGTGGACCTTCAGGAAGTGGGAAATCATATTCAGCACTTAGGCTGGCAACAGGAATTGCAGGCAGAGTAGGTGAGGGAACAAAGATAGGATACATAGGCACAGAGGGAATGAGAGATAAGCTCTACGCCAATGAATTTGACTATGACCTGATAAGCTTAGAAGAATACAGCCCAGATTATTATATTGCTGCCATAGATGCCTTCTTGGAAGAGGGATACAAAGTAATAATAATTGATTCAATGACTCACCTCTGGAATTGGGTACAGGACCAAGTACAACTGCAGACAAAAGGAGATAATACATTCCAAGCATGGGGAAAGTATAAAAAAGAAAACAAGAAGATTATTGAGAAAATCCTACTTGCACCGGCACATATCATTGTGACAGCGAGAGGTAAGGACGAGTATGTCCTTGAAGCAAATAGCCGTGGAAAGATGGCTCCACGAAAGGTTGGAGTAGGAGCTCAACAGGACAAAGACATTGAGTACGAATATATGGTTACTTGGATGATTGATCAGGATACTCACCTTGCAGAAGCGGTAAAAGACAACACTCATATCTTTGAAGGTAAGATTCAAGTGCTTGATGAGAAGTCCGGAGAGGCGCTCTATGACTGGGCAAATGATGGTGATCCAGTTAAGTCCCCAGCGCAAAGAGCAGAAGAAGTGAAAAAGATACAGGATGAAATCACTGAAAAAGCGACACAGCTTGGTGGCTCAAAGAATAAGACCATGATGGAGTGGTATAAAAATAAATTCGGTGGAAATCATAAAAATAACAAAGACCTTGAATTCTTAAAACAGGCTTTAAGTGAGATGGATAAATTCAAAGCAGTAGCGGAGGAACAAAAGGAGGATAAGAGTGAATAAAGTAATACTTATCGGAAGATTTACAAGAGATCCTGAGATTCGCTACACACAAAGCGGAACCTGCAGTGCAACTTTTAGCATAGCTGTAGATAGAAAATATAAGCAAGAAGGACAGCCTGATGCTGACTTCCCAAGAGTCGTTGCATGGGGAAAAACTGCAGAATTTATCGAGAAATACTTCAGGCAAGGAATGAAAATAGTAATTGAAGGAAGAATTCAAACCGGAAAGTATACGAGCAAAGAAGGTCAAACAGTGTACACAACAGATGTGGTTGCAGAGTCTGTTGAGTTTGCTGAAAGCAAATCTAGCGGTTCAAGCTCAGGAGGCAAGCAAAGCTCAAACAAACCAAAAGTTGATGATGATGGGTGGATGGACATACCGGATGGATTTGAGTCAGATGACGGATTGCCTTTTGAATAAAGCGTTTAAGGAAGGATGGTATATGTATGGAAATATATAGGGACTTCAACAGCAGAATATCAAATGACCATATAAAGGTGGGGGAAGTAATTGACACAGAAGTTTATAACTACTTTGCAGATAACTCAATATACGAGGAAGAGAATATCTTTCAGCTTGATCATGTGGCTGAGGTAATTGGTGAAGTGGGATTGTACGATACTATCGCCAAGGAGAGTAAATATTCTCCTTGGAAGTACATGGGGCAGTGTCAAAAAGGAACTACAGAAAATAAAAATCCCTCATTAATGCCACTCGTATATGTATGCTCAAGATATCGTGGAAAATCATACGATGAAGTTCTTGAGAACATTCAGATGGCAAAGCATGCTTGCCGTTTAGTAATGGAAAAAGGATTTATTCCTATTGCTCCACATCTATACTTTACAAAGCTTTTAAATGATGACAATCCATTTGAAAGAGACTTTGGGATGGCCGCAGGAAAAAAGCTAATGCAGTATTGTAAGTCGTTCTATGTTTTAACGATTGATGATGTGGTAAGTGACGGAATGGATGAAGAGATAAAGTACATGACAGAAATTCTTGGATTAGAAGGCGAAAGTATTAATTATACAAAGGATGAAGCAAATGAGATTCTAAGGCAAAGATTGGAGATTTGATATGAGGGCAAATGAAGTGGATATTGACCACTTAGTAGATTATAAAACTGAATATTCTCGTATCATATCAAAACATAAAATATCTGGAGATAATCTTACAGGACTGTGTCCATTTCATGATGATAAAAACAACTCATTCTCTGCAGATTTAAAAACCGGATGCTGGAAATGTCATGCTGAAGATAGAGGCGGAAATTTTACATCATTTTATGCAGAGCTTAACGGAGTAAGTACAAAAGAAGCCTACAAGGCAATATTAAAACAATATGGGGCATATGAGGATCAGGAGAAAAAACATGATGTTGATGCAGATACATTGATTCCATACAGCATGTCTCAATATGCCCTTGAGAAGAGATTCCCTGAGGAATTCTTAGTTGAGCAATGTTGCTTGCAGACAAAAAAAGATAGAAAAGGTATCCAATACCTCTATATACCATATTTCAACGAAGAATCTGAAGAAGTGACCTATAGAAAAAGATATGGGAACAAACAGTTCAGATGGAAATATGGAGCAGGCAAAGATATCTGTATGTATGGAGAGTGGAAGATATCGCAAATCAGAAATGTAGGATACACAGTTCTGGTAGAAGGCGAATCTGATAGCCAAAGTATGTGGTTTATGGGAATAAGTACACTGGGAATCCCGGGAGCTTCTATGATGCGAAAAGAGTGGGCAACCACTCTGCAGGATTTAAAAATTTACATACATGTTGAGCCTGATAAAGGCGGAGAAGTGTTCCTGCACAAGGTAACTACTGCTTTAAAAGAAGGGCAATTTATAGGACAAGTATATAAATGGAGTTGCAGGTATATGGGATGCAAGGATCCTTCTGACGCATATATAAAGTTCGGCAAAGAAGAGGCGGCATTGAAAATAAGAAGAGCTCTAGCAAATGCAGAGCTCTTAGACTTAGAAGAAGAGGCAATCCCTGAGGCTTTGCCGGGAGCACCTGTTAATTTAAGACAGCCTGCAGGATGGATTTATTCAGACAAAGGAATAAGTAAGATAGATGAAAAGAAAAACATGCCTGTTGCAATTTGCAGAACACCTATTATTTTAACAAGGCGGTTGAGGAGCATGGAAACCGGTGAAGAAAAGATGGAAGTCGCTTTTAAAAGAGATGGAGTCTGGAATACTGCAATACTCCCAAGAAGTACTATATTCACCGCAAGGGGAATTACTGTATTGTCAGATCTTGGATGCACGGTGACCTCGGAGAACGCAAAGCAAGTGGTCAAGTTTTTATCGGCACTTGAATCTGAAAATATAGATATTATAAAGAAAGCAGATTCAACATCAACATTCGGATGGCAGGAGGGGAAAAGGTTCATCCCCGGACATGATGATGACATAGTTCTTGATATTGATCCATCACAAAGAACACTGGCCGCTGCATATTGCAAGAATGGAACATTCAAGGATTGGCTTGATATGATGGAGTCGCATAGAAAAAGGGATAAATTCAGATTTATTTTAGCGGCAGGATTTACTGCTCCACTTCTAAGAATAATAAAGCAAAGAATATTCTTTGTATATAACTGGGGAGGCTCAAAGGGCGGAAAGACTGCAGGTTTAAAGGCTGCACTCTCTGCATGGGGTGATCCTGAGCGATTGATGGTAAATTTTAATGCTACACAGGTAGGTCTTGAGAGGACGGCAAGCTTTTATTGTGATTTGCCACTTGGAATTGATGAGAGACAGCTTGCAGGAAATAATCAAAACAGTCTTGAAAAGATAGTATACATGATTGCAAGCGGAACAGGCAAAATCCGTGGAGCAAAGAGTGGAGGAATTCAAGCAATGCACACATGGAGAACAGTTGCTCTTGCTACAGGTGAGGAGCCACTGTCAACAGAGACATCTCAGACAGGAGTAAGTACAAGAGTACTGGAGATATACGGAGGGCCCTTTGATGATGAAAGGGAAGCATCTCTTATGCATCAAAAATCAGGAATGCACTGTGGCTGGGCAGGCCCGGCATTTATAAGTATGTTACTGCAGGTAGACGAAAAAAGCATTGCAGACAAATATGATGAAATGTTGCAGTTCGTTTATCAATTAAGTAAAGGGAAAAGCGGATCGCATATATCAGGGATTGCAGCAGTTGCCTTGACAGATGCAATTATAGACACATGGTTCTTTGAAGATAAAGATTGGATGGAGCGATATGAGGCTGGAGAGTTTACTCAGAAGGGAGCAAGTTCTTCTGCAGTTTCTCTGAAAATAGCAAGTGAGTCATGGGAAAGAGCTAAAGAAATGGCAAGAACCATTCTAACTGAGCAGATGGATGCAGATATGGGAGATGTAAACGAAAATGCTACTCAGTATATTGTGGACTGGATTCTGTCAAACAAAGAGAGCTTCGGAGAAAAAGTATATGGTACATGCTTTGGATTTATAGAGGGCGGAGAAGCGTATATATTTCCGTCAATCTTAACTCAGGTTTTAGCTAAAGCAGGATATTCATCAAGAAAGACAATGAAATATCTTGCTGATAAAAATCTCATAGGAACAACTACAAGCAAAAGCGGAGGAACAAAAAATTCTGTATTCAAATCATTCAATAACAGACAATGTAGGTTTGTAGAATTACACTTCGGAAAAATTGTAAAAGAGAGTGGTTTTGCTGCAGATGATACTGAAAAACCGATTGGAGATGGGTGGAGTCATGTTGGTGAAGGCGAGCAGATGGAACTTCCATTCGACTAAATTATAAAATATAAAAAAGTCACAAGATTTCAAAAAAGGTCACAAGTTTGAAAAATTGGAGTAAATTTTGTGACTGTATGAATGAATAAAAATATATTAGTAAAGGTGGTCTAATATATTTATTTTGACGAAACAAACTACACACCTAATTCGAAAAAAAATTAGGTGTGTAGCCAGGTGTGTAGTTAGGTGTGTAGCTAAAAGTGGCTTAAAATAATGCTTTATAACATATATACACACCTAACACACCTATATACACATTTATATACCAATATATTTTTTGACGAAAAGTGTGACTACTTAGTCACAAGATTTTATAAAAAAACAAGGTGTATATCAAAAATTAGGTGTGTAGGTGTGTAGTTGCCTTGAAACCCACGCAGTTAAGCCATTTTTACTACACACCTAATATTTTTAATAGGTGTGTAACTGAAAAGAGGTGAGTAGCAGATGGATTTAAAAAATCATGTTGATGAGCTTAAAAGACTTGTAGAAAAACTTAAGAAGAATGAGTCAAATATCTCTAAGGAGGAGTTAATTACAAAATATAAGAAATCATACATGGCTTTAAAAAATGAAATAAAGAAAAGAGCAGATGATCTTATAGATGAGATGCTGATAGAAGATTTGCTGATTGTTAAAGATGAAAGGGGATATAAATGCCTGGAAGATATAAGTCAATTTGTCGAAAAGAAAAAGGATGAAGGGATTATTAGGCAGTGCAGTGATTTAATATTTAAAGAATATGATATAGATAAAGTGGTTGAATTAACTAAAGCTGTCAAAGAGGGAATCAATGAAATTTACAGCAAGTACTTAGAGGAGACAGAACAATGAGTATGGCGGAAATATTGGAAATGCTTAATGAAAAAGTCAAGGAAGATGATAATAGGCATTCACCTTGGACACGTATGGTATTAGAAAAAGATTCACTAAAAAAGTTAAGGACTGTTTTGGTTATAGAATATGCCAAACATAAAAGGAGTGGTGGCAGTAATGAACAGTGAAGGATACAAGGATCCTACTGCTGATATTGCGGTAGGGGGTATATACCATACCCGTGGAAAAATTGATTATACAAAGTTTAAAACTTATGATGAGCTTGTAGCATATGTGAAGCAAAGATATGAAAAAATAAAGAACAACTACGAGGCAGAAGTTTTTATTAGAGAACACATGCCAAAAGAACCGTATTTCCAAAAAAAGATAATGGAATGGATCTGTAAGAATATTCCTGATGCAGTTATCTGGAAAGAAGCAGCAGGCCCATATTCAAGGCAGGGAATCCCGGATATTACTTGCATAGTGAATGGCAAATATTACGGGTTTGAAGTGAAGAGGCCTTTTATTGGAAAACTAAGTAAGATCCAAAAAGAAACAATTGATTTGCTTAACAAGGCAGGAGCGAAAGCATATGTAGTCACTTCGGAAAAGGAAGTGGCTGAGATTTTAAAAGATGAAATCAAAGGAGTGTTTGATGGAGCAAAAAGAAGAAAATAAAATTTATTCTATGCCACTACTTAAAAATATTGGACTGCAGGCAGTAGGTAAGAAAGGCTGGAAGTTAACCCAATGTCCGGTATGTGGGTGCAAATGTTTTGAAACTCCTCAGGCAAGAGTGCTAAGGGATTTGAAGTATGTAGGAATGTGTACAGAGTGTATGCTGAGGAAAAGATTTTGCAATAAAGGAGTGTCTAATGCAAACTGATAGCAAAGAGTTGATTGTTGCTATGAAGAAGTATCTAGAGCAATATTATAAGGCTAAGCTTAAAAGAAAACAGCTGGAAGTTAGATTAAAAAATTTCAGGGAAGAGATGGTGGAAGCAAAGGGGATAAATTATTCACCTATGCCTGGAGGCCAATCAGGATGCACAACATCAAAGACTGAGGACTATGTAGTCAGAGCATTAGAGATTGAAGATAGGATTATGAAGCAACAGGTGGAAGTTCAGAGGGCAATGCTTGCTGTGATGGAAGTAATGGACTTCCTACCGATTGACTCTGTGGAGAGGAGTGTGCTTGAGTATAGACATATAGATTGCTTACCCTGGAAATTTATAATTGCAAGAATGAGCTATTCAAAAGCTTCTTGCCATAACTATTATAATGCAGGGATTGATATGCTACTTGGGTGTGTTAAGGTTCAGGAAACTCTCCAAAAGTATATAGAGTCTAACAAGTAAAGTGTATTGACTTTATAGAACATAGGGTGGTATTGTTGAAGTCACAACAACAATACAAGGAGGATGGTATGAATCAAAAAAGGAGAAACGTGATGGCTGTAATTTTAATTGCTATTATTGTTATATGTATTATAGGGATAATGGCAAAGAAGCCTGCAGGAGATGATAAGCCTGCAAATGATAAAAAGGAGACGGTGGAGTCGTTAACCATTTCCGACAGCTCAGAAAAAGAAACTGAAACAACAGGGAAGTCAGCGACAATCGATGGGGTGGATGTAATATTTTCTGACAACGTGAAAAACGATGCAACAGGCAATGCGAGACTTGCGAAGGTTACCGGAGAGAAATCAGTGGAAGAGTATGTACTTGATTATTATAAAATGTATTTTAAGAGTGATCAGGAAGTACATGCAATAGTAAATTACACGCTTAATACAACAGCCTGTGTGACAAGTGTGGGTGATAAAATAAATGTAAGGATATATGAACACATAGACGGAGAAGAGCAGGATGCAAAGAAACTGTTCACAGGAGAGAAGTACGCAGAGTACAATGTGGACAAAGAGACAGGTGCGATAGACAAGGTAGAGTGACTAAAGAGTAGACACAAATAGACTTTTATATGTGTTATTATAGTAGCATGGAGTATAACGAAAGGGATATAGCATAAGGTCGATGGAGACCTGTGCTATGTCCTTTTTTAATACAAAATACTGAATGCATCAAAAAAATGGTAGGTACTACCTGAGGGGGTGGGGCATGCGGGGCGGAAAACAGCGCAGTCCATTCCCCCAAAAAAATGAAAATATTTTTTACATTTCGTTACGAACCCAAAGGACTAAGCATGTTAAAAGTGAAAAAGAATGAAGTCTGGCGACTTGGACGTCACAGACTAATGTGTGGAGATAGCACAGATGTGAATGATATAGAAAGACTTATGGATGGCAAAACAGCTGATATGTTATTTACAGATCCGCCATATGGTATAAGTTTCCAAAGTAACCAACGAACTAAAAGTGAAAAGTTTCAGGTAATACAAAATGATGATGTAATACTTCCTTTTATTGAATTTATTCCCAAATTTTGTAATGGGTTTGTATTTGTGTTTACGACATGGAGAGTCTTGCATTTATGGATACCAGAATTCACTAAGCATCTTGATATAACAAATATGATTATTTGGTATAAAGCAAGAGGTGGGATGGGTGACTTAAAGCATACATTCAGCACTGACTATGAAGTGGCTTTGGTTGCAAATCAAGGAAGGGAAATTGTGGGAAAAAGAACAGGTTCTGTTTGGAAGCACACTCCGGATGAGGCTGGACAATATATACATCCGACTCAAAAGCCAAAATCATTGGCAAGACAAGCGATTCTTCAGACTACAAATGAAGGTGATTTGATATTGGATTTATTTGGAGGGAGTGGAACTACTCTCATAGCGTCAGAGCAAACTAAAAGAACTTGTTACATGATGGAATTAGATGAAAAGTATTGCGAAGGCATAATTAATAGATGGGAGCTTTTTACAAAACAAAAAGCAATAAGAGAGGAGGCATAGGAGAGTAAAATGAATCAACACTTAACTACTGAAAGAAGAAAGCTATCTGATTTAAAAGCGGCAGACTATAATCCGAGGAAGGCATTGACACCTGAGGACAGTGAGTATCAGAAGATAAAGAGAAGCATAGAAGAGTTCGGATATGTAGATCCGATAATTATAAATGAAGATGGCACTATTATTGGTGGACATCAAAGATGCACGGTCCTAAAAGATTTAGGATATGAAGAGGTGGATGTAGTAGTTGTCAGCCTAGACAAGCAAAGAGAAAAGGCTCTCAATATTGCCCTTAATAAAATAACCGGTGAGTGGGATGAGTTAAAGTTAAAGGATTTGTTGCTTGATTTAGACCTTGGAGATTATGATATTTCATTAACCGGATTTGAATCTGAAGAGTTAACGGATTTGGTTGATAGACTTGCAATTGAACCTGAAGCAATAGATGATGACTTTGACGAGAGCGAAATGCTTGAGCAGATTTCAGAGCCGAAAACGAAACTTGGTGATGTATGGAAATTGGGTCGTCACAGATTAATGTGTGGAGACTCTACATCTCAAGAGGATGTAGCAGTTCTTATGAAAGGTGAATTAGCCGATTTAATTATTACGGATCCACCATATAACGTAAACTATGGGGACAAGGCAGAAATGCTGGATACATATCTTCAGAAGGGACATAGAAATAATAGCAGAATAAAAAATGACAACATGGATAATGAGAGTTTTTATTCTTTTATGCTTCAAATATATCAAAGTGCATATGAATTTATGAGAGAGGGTGCAGCTATATATGTGTTCCATGCTGAGAGTACCGGGCATATATTCAGACAGGCATTCCTTGATGCAGGGTTGAAGCTTTCGCAGTGCTTGATATGGGAGAAAAACACATTTGTACTGGGCAGACAGGATTATCAATGGAGGCATGAGCCGTGTCTTTATGGATGGAAAGAGGGTGCAGCGCACTATTTCATTAATGATAGAACTCAGGATACTGTTATTTTAGAAGATGATGTAGACTTCGAAGCAATGAAGAAGGCTGAACTTGTAGCATATATCAAAGATTTACATAGAAAGTATAAAGACCAGACATCGGTGATTTATGAAAACAAACCTGCCAGAAATGATATTCATCCAACAATGAAACCTGTGACCTTGGTTGGTAGACTTATGAGTAACTCAAGTAAGTCGGGGTGGAATGTTCTTGACTTGTTTGGCGGAAGTGGAAGTACATTGATGGCGGCAGAGCAACTTGGGAGAACAGCATTCTTAATGGAGTTAGACGAAAAGTTCTGCGATGTAATTGTGAAAAGATGGGAGGAATATACCGGGCAGAGTGCAGTTAAAATATCCGGAGGTGATGGCTGATGGCAGAAGAACAGCAACAAAGTGGCTTTTATAGAGTGGAAGTCATAGCTACACTTTTTGGAGTATCAGTCAGAAGAGTTCAACAGCTTACACAAGAAGGCATAATAGCGACAACAAAGACCTCTGAGGGAAATAGATATGAACTTGCTCCAACAATTCAACGATATATAAAATATCTTTCTGACAAGGCATATGGGAAAAGTAAGTCGGAAAAAGAAATGGAGCTGAAGGAACAGAAACTGCAGGCAGAAATAGCCTTGAAGGAATCGCAAGGAGAAATGCATAGATTAAAGACAGAGATAGCATCAGGAAAGTATATTGATATCGAAGAGGTAAAGATGGACTATGTCCGTTTTTTTACCTCTTTTAAAAAATTTGCTTTGTCTTTGCCGAGTAGACTGACCGGAAGAATCATTGGTCATTGTGATCCTTTAGAGCTTAGAGCGGTAGAGAAAGATTTGAATTCAGAAGTAATAAGATTAATGGACGGCTTCGTGGTGGCAGGCTGTACCCATGAAGAATTGGAAAAGAAAAAGAGTGGCAAGAAATCCGTTCCGTAAATTCGAGATTACAAATTATCAGAAAGAAGCACTGAGATTTTTAAAGCCACCTGAAAATATAACCGTTACGCAATGGGCGGATAAGTACAGGATATTGGATGCTAAAACCTCCGCTATGCCGGGACCGTGGAGAACGGAGCATACTCCATATTTACAAGGAATCATGGATGAGTTTAATAATTACGAAACTGAGGAAATTGTATATGTGAAGCCAACGCAGGTAGGTGGTACTGAGTGCCTGCAGAACATGGTTGGATATATCATACAACAGGACCCTGCTCCTACAATGATAGTGTACCCAACTGATAAACTTGCAGAGTCGATTTCAGACAAAAGATTGCAACCAATGATAAAAGCATCGCCAAATTTAAAAAGTAGGTTTTCAGAAAATGAATCAACAAAACTGGAACTGCAGTTTGACAGCATGTATCTAACGTTGGCAGGTTCCAACTCTCCTTCAAGTCTTTCAAGTAGAGCTATAAGATATTTATTCCTTGATGAGGTAGATAAGTATCCCGGTGCAAGTAAGAAGGAGGCGGATCCAATTTCTCTTGCAAGAGAGAGAACAAAAACATTCCATAATAAAAAAATATTCCTGACGAGTACGCCCACCTTAAGAGAGGGGCATATATGGAAAGCTATGGAAGATGCTGATATTGAAAAGCATTACTTTGTGCCATGTCCACATTGTGGAGAGTATATTGAATTAAAGATGAAACAAATCCAATTCCCCAAGGGTGAGGATATGAGCTATGCAGACCGTGCAGAGTTCGCAACGTATGTGTGCCAAGAATGTGGATGCATAATAACAGATAGAGATAAACCGGATATGCTTAGACTTGGAGAATGGAGAGTTGTCAAGGAGAACACTAAGTTCGCAAGAAAAGTTGCATTCTGGATGAATACATTGTATTCGCCTTTTGTGAGGTTCTCTGAGGTTGCAAAAGAATTCCTTGAAAGTCATGATGATCCCGAGAAGCTGCAAAACTTTGTAAACAGCTGGCTGGCAGAGCCTTGGGAGGATACAAAACTTAAGACCAGTGCAGATCTCGTTATGGAAAGACAGACAGAGTATGAAGAGTTTATTGTTCCTGAGTGGACAAAGGTTCTTACTGCAGGAGTGGATGTTCAGGAAAACTGCTTTTATTGGAGCATAAGAGCATGGGGAGACTTCTTCACAAGTCAAAATATAGCACATGGCCAAGCATATTCATTCCAGGAAGTGGAAAGAATAATGAATTTGTCGTACCAGATGCCTGACAGTACTCCTCTTGTAGTTGCACTCGCATTGATAGATTCAGGTAATGATACCGATAGGGTATATGATTTCTGTGCAAACAACTCCGAGTGGGCATTACCAAGTAAGGGCGCTTCAAATAATATGCTTACTCATTATAAATTATCTAAAGTAAACAAGGCTGACAGCAAAGCTTACGGAATGAACCTTGTACTTGTTGATACCGGTAAATATAAGGATATGATTGCAGGACGTATGAGGAAAGATAATGGAACCGGTTCATGGATGGTGTACAAAAATTGTGATATGGAGTATGCGACACAAGTAACTGCAGAACACAAGGTTAATGTTAAAAATGGGAAAGGTGTAGTTAAGCAAGAGTGGAGACCAAAAACAGCTCATGCTGATAACCACTATCTTGACTGCGAGGTTTATGCACTATGTGCAGCGGATATTCTTGGAGTGAGAACAATGCATCTTGATAATGTTGTTGAGAATGTAGAGAAGAGCACAAAGCAAGATGATACAAAGCACTTTCCTGAAGAACAATGGATTCGAACAAATGAGAACTGGAATATTTAAGGTTAAGGAGATTTGCAATGAATAACAATTATACGGCAAATGAAATGCTTGAAGAAGTTAATAATGCGATATACTCAGTCCTTGTCGGTGGACAGTCGTACAAGATAGGTACAAGGCAAATGACAAGAGCTGATTTGAATCTATTATACAAAATGAAGAATGATTTGATGGCTCAGGTTCAATCAGAGAATGGTAATCACCTGCTGGATGACACCTATGTTGCGATATTTAGTGGGAGGTAATAAGTGTGAGTTGGTTGGATAACATTATATCCTTTATCTCTCCTGAGTGGGGAGCGAAAAGAGAGGCATGGAGGCAGAGTCTTTATGAAATGAGGAGCTATGATGCAGGTGACTACTCAAGAGGGAATGCTAATTGGAGAGTGGTAAATCAATCTGCAGAGTATACAGATAAATATAGCCGTGACAATGTCAGGGCGAGGGCAAGAGATCTGGAACGGAATTCAGATATGATGAATTCTGTCATTGGAGCTTATAAGAGAAATGTAATCGGTGGAGGTTATATTCTTCAGGCGAAAACCGGAAGTGATGAATTAAATGATTCAATAGAAACTGCATGGAAAAAGTGGTGTAAGAAACAGAATTGCGATGTTACAGGAACTCAGTCATTTACTCAGATGATGAGAATGTGCATGAAGAGAAAAAAATAGACGGTGGAATCCTTATAGTAAAGAGATACACCAGTGATGGTTTTTTGCCATTTAAACTTCAGACATTTGAGGTGGATGAATTGGATAGTTCACAGATGACTCCACAAAATATAGGCAACAAGGTGGTTGGCGGAATAGAATTGAATGAGTTTAATAGACCGGCTGGGTATTGGATCAGGCAATATCCTGTTGACAATTTGGCACTGACAACGCCTGTCTATATTGAGGCAAAGGATGTTATATTCCTTTATACAAAGCATAGACCGTCACAGATAAGAGAAATGAGTGATATGAGCCCCACAATCACAAGAATTCGTGATGCAAATGAGTTCATGGTGGCGGTATCAGTAAAAGAGAGAATAGCGGCCTGCCTTTCAGTATTTATAAAGAAAACAATACCAACTACAGGGATTGGACGAGGAATTGGAGTAGGTCAAGGATCGTTGCATGATTACCAAGGCAAATCCATAACACCCGGAATGATTAAGGAGCTTAATGCAGGAGATGAGATACAAGTAGTCAACCCTGCAGGACAGGCTACAGATGCTGCAAGCTATATAAAGCTCCAGCAAAGACTTGTCGGTGCAGGGCAGGGTATCAGTTATGAGGCAACAAGCCGTGATATGAGTGAAAGCAATTATTCTTCAACAAGGCAGGGAATTATAGAGGATGAGATGACTTATGCAGAAGAAAAGGAAATGCTCACTGAAGTAATGGATGAAATATTTGAGACATTTGTTATATCCTTGTGGTTATCAGGGAATATTCAGATAAAAGATTTTTGGAAAAATAAAGATAAATATCTGGACCATACGTGGATCATAGCTCCTAAAAAGTGGATTGATCCGCAAAAGGAAGCAAATGCGAACAGGATTGCACTTAATACCGGGCAAAAAACATTCAAACAGATTGCGGCAGAGCAAGGAAAAGATTGGAAGGAGCAAATCGAGGAAATCGCAGATGTTCTTGATTATGCCAGAGAGTTTGGAATTGACATGGGAAGTGTGATTTTTGATAAAACAAAGGAGGAACTCTATGAAAACGAGGAAGATGATTCAACAGCAAAGAGATAAGCCTGTTGAGAATGGTAGGACTGCGGCAAGAAGAGAGATGGTTGAAAATAGCATAAGGGCATTAAGTGGAGAGGGAAATGAGCGAAAGTTTATCCTCTCTTTTTCGTCTGAAGAACCCTATCAAAGATACTGGGGTGCTGAAGTTTTGGATCACTCGGAAGGTGCTGTGGATTTAACAAGAATTAATGAGATTGGCTGCCTACTTTTTAACCACAATCGTGATGCAGTAATCGGAAAGATTGCTAAAGCGTGGATTGAAGGCGGAAGAGGAATGGCAGAAGTCGAGTTTGATTCGGATGAGGAATCTGAGCGCATATTCCAAAAGGTTGCCAACGGTACTCTTAAAGGAGTATCGGTAGGATATCAAATCGAATCTTGGGAAGAAGTGGCACAAGGCAAACAGTCGGCTGATGGTAAGGCCATAGGTCCTGCTGCAATTGCAAGGAAGTGGACACCTTATGAAATTTCAATAGTAAGTGTTCCTGCAGATCCGACAGTTGGAGTTGGAAGGGAACTGTCTGAGCAACCGGTATTTAAGGCAAAACGCTCTATGGATTGGTTTGAAAGACAGATTCAGATAAATAAAACAAATGTTCAAGGAGGTAACTAATTATGAACAAGAAAGCACAAAGACAGGCAAAGCTATCAAGGCAGCAGGAAATAGTTAATGCTGCAAAGAATGCAGGAAGAGACTTGACTGCAGAAGAGCAGGTTGAGTTTGATTCTCTTCAAAGGGAAATTGAAACTTTAAATGTAGAGATTTCAGCAGAGGAGCAGAATGAAGAGACTGGAAGTGCGGATTCAAATACTGATGTTCAGAGAGCACTTCAGGATGAGAGAAACAGAATAAGAACTATCACAGATATTTGTGGCGAGTTTGGAATGGATGCGAAGCCATACATTGATGGGGAGGCAACTGTTGATGCTGTGAGAGCGGCTGCTCTTGATCATGTAAGAAAGAATGGTGCTCCAATTGCGGCAAGAGGTGTTGATGTAATCAAAACAGCAGAGGATAAATTCAGAGAGGCGGCTGCTGATGCATTGCTTCTTAGAAGTGGAATGAGCCTCAACAATCCTGCTGATGGATCAAGGCAGATGATGGGAATGTCTCTTCGTGACTTGGCTATTGAGTGTCTTTCAGGAGATGGAGATGGCAATTTAAATCGAAGAACATCTGATGAGCTTTTTGGAATGCTTCAGAGACAGTATTATAATCCGACTGCTGCATTCCCGGCAATTTTAGACAATGCCATTAATAAGGCATATGTAGAGGGACATAAGACTGTTGCTGTAACTTTTGACAGATGGACAAAAAAGGGAAGCTTAAAGGATTTTAAGACAAATGATAATAACTACTTGGCAGGACCTGCAGGAGAGTTTCTTGAGGTGCCCGAGGGAGGTGAGCTTAAGCATGATACATTTAATGATGTAAAGCGTCCTACAAGAAAGCTCAAGACATATGGTCGACAGTTTACCCTTACAAGGCAGGCATTTATCAATGATGATATCGATCTTGTAACTAAAATTCCTGCTAAGTATGCTGCTAGTGCAAGAAAAACAATAAATAAGCAGGTTTACAACATTTTGCTTAAAAACCCGGCAATATATGATGGAACTCCGCTCTTCTCAAACAGCCACAAGAATGTTCTGGCAACAGGGACAGGAATAACAAGAGAGTCAATGCAAAAGATGATCTTGGCTCTTCAGGGTCAGTTGGATGAGTTTGGAGATGCAATAATTGTGAGACCGGCAACACTCGTTGTTCCGTCAGGAATGGGATTTGATGTGTTTACAATCTTTAACAGTCCGACAATCAACACATCAGGTAACACTCAGGCAGTCAATCCGCTCTTTAGATATGCAAGTTCAATCGAAATTGTGGAAGAGCCTACAATTAATGCGCTTTGCGGTGGATATGGAAAGACAATGCCTTGGTTCTTAATCGGACATCAGGATGATACCGACTTTATTGAAGTTGATTACCTCAACGGGCAGGAAATCCCAACTATACGCAGAATGGAAACACCAGGACAGCTTGGATTCGTTTGGGATATATATCTTGACTGGGGTGTTGCAGTTATGGACTGGAGAGGTGCGGTTAGGAACAACGGAATAGTGGTTGGCGATCCACTGGCATAAAAAGGAGGTAAATAACAATGGCAAGTGCTACATATTTTCAGAGAGGTGAGGCTCTCGATTATACAAATACCGGAAGCAGCAAGATTGAAGTTGGTACTGTTGTAAAAATCGGAACAAGGATTGGTATCGCAGGTGATGATATTAATCCTAAGGCGACAGGAGTTCTTCATGTAGCAGGTGTATACGAATTTAAAAAGACAGGAACAAATGAAATCAAAATGGGTACAACGGTATACTTTGATGGAAACGGAATAACTGAGACAGCAGGAAGCAATGCAGTGGCAGGTTATGCGGCAGAGGATACAGCAGCAAGTGCTACATCTATCAAAGTAAAAATCGGATAGGAGGTCACTATGCAGAAGCTTATAGCTAAATATCCGATACTTTATCTGTCAAAGCAGTATGAAGTAGGTGAGGAGTTGATTGCAAATGATCCTGATATGGTGAAAGCTTGGATTGATGCAGAAACTGCAGAGTGGGTAGATGATGAAGGAATCGAGTCGGATGGCACTGCAGATAGTGTAGTGGAAGCAGAGGTGGTTTCGCCTACAAAGGCAATTCCTATGTCTGCAGAGGCAGGGCTTGTCGGAGATGCGGTAGGTGCAGAGACAGATGAAAATCTTGTGGGAATAGTTCCAAAGACAACTGCCAGGGCAAGAAAGTAGGAATAATGGTACGAAAGTCATTCAAAGAAATTATAAATCAGGACATTGATAACATATTTATAAATACTTCGGAATTTTCAGATATCCACAATGTGGATGGAAGGGATATGCCGATTCAGATTGATGACAACGAAGTTATAGAGCGAGAAAAGAAAGCGAAGTCTAATATGGATGGGGTGTATGTTAAGCAAAAGCTGATTTATGTGAAAGCGAAGGACTTCGGACCGTTGCCTGCAATCGGAAGGCAAATCATGCTTGATGGCAAGCGCTATTTAGTTGTTGACTCTACAGATGAGTATGGCCTTTATACGATAACATTGGAGGGAAATAGAAGCAAATGATTGAGTTCGGAGTTGATGAAGTAGATGTATCAAGGATTAGAGCAAAACTTTTGTTGTTTGAAAATCAAGTGCCTAATGTTATAAAAAAAGCCTTAAACGCTACTGCCAGAGACGCAAAGACAGCTCTGGCAGATAAAGCGAGAGAGACATACGCTGTAAAATCTCCAAGATTTAAAAAAGCAATTAGGCAGAAAAATGCAACTGCTTCAAATCTTGTTGCGACTTTAAAGATAACCGGTAAGGCTACAGCTTTATCAGACTTTAAGTATAGGAGACATGGCGGAGGAGCAAGTGCAAGGGGTAAGCTGTACAAAGATGGAGCCTTAAAGGATTTGTCATTGAACGATAAATTGAAAGCGTTTGTTGTGAAGTATCATTCAGGACATACAGCTGTAGTTAGAAGAGATCCCCCCGGCAGATACACGAAAGGCATATCCGAGAGGAGAAGAACCGGTGGGGACACAACTAAGCTTAAGGAGTTTTACAGTCCTTCAATTCCTAGAATGATTGGGAACGAGGCGAAAGTTTATGGGATTGTAAAGCCTAAGATACAGGAAAGCCTAAAAAAACATATAAGCAGGGAAACGAATAGGATACTTGGAGGTAGGTAATGACTGCAGGAAATCTTCAAAAAGAATTAATGAAAGATATCAGTGGTATTTTTGAAAAAGATTTATTTAAGGATTCTCTTGGTAAGTATGGGCCGTTAAATATACATGCTCAAAATCTTCCAATTCGAGAAGATGAGGATGCCCCGGATCCAGTCCCATATATTATTGTTAGAGTTTTAGAAGGAAAAGTTAAGGGATGGGTAGAAGCACAAGAAGTTCAGGTAATGTTAATTCTCGGATGTTTTGATGATGATTTGAATAATAATGGTCATACGACATTGCTAGAAATAATACAGAAAATTGAAGAGAGATTTTTAAAAAATCCTATCTTGTCAAAACAGTTCATGTTTTTAAATGACGACCAGCACCCTTTTGAATGGGCTCTCCAGGAAGAGGAGTCATTCCCTTATTTTTTTGGAGCTATCAGCATGAGTTTTAGAACGGCTACTATAAGAAAAGAGGATAAATACACATGAGTGAATCAAAAAAAAATACAGTGGTAACTGAGGTGGATAGCAATGAGCCAGAGGCAGTTGTACAGGATGAGAAAGTATTGATGTATGTTGGTCCTACCATTGTAGGAGTGGCAAGTCATGGAACAGTGTTGAACAACGGATTGACAGAGTCTCTAAAGGCTGCAATTGAAAAGGAGCCTGCAATTAGAGGCTTGTTGATTCCAATAGAAAGTGCAGCTGTCGCACTAAGAGATATTGATACAAAGACAGGTGTAACTTTTTCATTATATGAAAAGGTTGCCAATTACAAATAGGAGGATAAGCAATGACTTATTATCACGGAATTAGAGTTGAGGAGCAGGCCACAAGCATTATTGCTCCAATTACAAGTACAGCAGGACTGCAGGTAGTTGTAGGTACTGCACCGGTCAACTTAGCAAAGGACCCGTACAGTGTTACAAATACACCATTAATTGCGTATAGTTTTGCAGAGGCTGTATCTAAGCTTGGTTATAGTGATGACTTTAAAAAGTATACGCTCTGCCAAAGTATGGATGCAAGTTTTAGGGTATTTAATGTTGCACCGATTATATTTATAAATGTTTTGGATCCTAAAAAGCACAAAAAGGATAATCCTGAAGGACCAATTAATGTTGTAGCTAAGCAGGCAAAAATTGAAACAGCAGGTGTATTGCTTGACACATTAGTTGTAAAGAATGGCTCTGCAATTCTCAAAAAGGATGTGGATTACATTGCAACCTTCTCAGAGGATGGATCAGTGCTGATATCACTAATAGAGGGTAGTACGCATGCATCTGCAAGCTCTCTAACAGTAAAATCTACGAGCATAGATCCTACCGCTGTAAGAGCAAAAGATGTGGTGGGCGGATACGATGCTGCTACAGACAAGGAGACAGGAATAGAGCTGATAAGACAGGTTTATCCTAAGTTCGGATTAGTCCCCGGATTATTGCTCGCTCCAGGATGGTCACATATACCGGAGGTAGGAGTTGTCCTCGGTGCTAAGTGTACAGAAATAAATGGTGTATTTAGCTGTGAATGTGTTATAGATGTTGATTGCACATCAACAGGGGCAAAGAAATATACTGATGTCGGTACATGGAAAAAGCAGCATGGGTATACAAATAAGCACAGCGTGGTGCTTTGGCCGCAAATCAAGGTTGGTACAAAGCAATATGCATACTCTGCGATATTTGCCGCACTGGTGGCATACACTGATGCCACAAATGATGATGTTCCAAATCTCTCACCTTCAAATAAACTGATTGGAATATCAGGAATGGTTCTTGATGACGGTACAGAAGTAGTACTTGATCAGGATCAGGCAGGAGCTCTTAATGGAGAGGGAATCGTTACTGCAATTAATGTTGGCGGATGGAGAAGCTGGGGAAATAATACTGCAGCATATCCGGGGATAACAGATCCTAAGGATAGATGGTTCTGTTGCAGAAGGTTTTTCTCATGGTGGAGCAACAGCTTTATTCTGACTTATTTCCATAAGGTTGACGATCCTGCAAATTACCGCTTGATTGAATCAATTGTTGATAGTGAGAACATTAGAGGTAATTCTTATGTGTCTCAGAGCAAATGTGCAGGTGCAAAAATTGTATTTGATGAAAAGGACAATCAAATCACAGATATTTTAAATGGAAAAATCAAATTCCACCAATATCTTGCACCTTATGTACCTGCAGAAAATATCGTGAATGTCCTTGAATTTGATCCAACGATGTTGGCTACAGCACTAAATGGAGGAGGTAACTAATTATGGCAGGAGTACTTGGAATACCCGGTGTAATAAATAATTTTAATCTTTACTACAAAGGTACAGCCCTTGTCGGATTAACGGGAGAGATAACTCTACCTGACTTTGAAGGAACTACGGAGACATTAAGCGGTCCCGGTATACTTGGTGAGCTTGAAGAGGTTGTAATCGGTTCATTTGGAAGTATGGAAATAGAGATCCCTTTCAGAATACTTGATGAGGATGCATTCAAGCTTATGTCTCCGACAAAAACTCTTGACTTAACTCTAAGAGCAAGTGAGCAATACACAGTAAAGGGAACCGGTGGCATAGACACAAAGGGAATGAGAGTAGTAATAAGAGGCAGACAAAAGAAGCTTACAGGTGGAACTGTTAAACAGGGCGGAACAATGGATGCTTCTGTTACTGTAGAAGTAGCATACATCATGATAGAGCATGATGGAAAGAAGAGAATTGAGCTTGATAAGCTGAACAATGTGTACAAGGTTAATGATAAGGATTTACTGGCTAAGATAAGAAGTCAGTGTTAAAGGAGATAAATATGGCTGATAAAAATAAAGTAGTTAATGTAGAAGGTTCTCAGGGTGAGGTGTCAGGAAATGACACCTCTATGATTATTAAATTCTCACGTAAGTATACCTTTGAAGATAGAGAGTATGAAGAGCTTGACTTGAGTGGCTTAGAAAACATGAGTGCAACAGATATGATTGCAGCAAATAAGATACTTGAAAAGAGTGGCAGTTTTTCCTTTTTGCCTGAGATGTCCCTTGAATATGCTTGTATCATATCAGCGAGAGCAACAAAGATTCCGGTTGAATTCTTTAAGTCTCTGCATCCTAAAGATGCAATTAAGGTGAAGAACAGGGTAACCTCTTTTTTTTACGGAGAGGGATAAGACCTGATGATGGTAAAAAATTAAGAAAACTTGCCATACAACTTGCTATGGCTTTACAGACAGGGATGGATTTTTTTCTATCCCTGTCTGTTTTTGAATTAATAGAAATTGCAGAGGAGGTGGGGGAAATTGGCAGGGAACAACGAACAAGAGCTGGCCATTCGCATAGCAGGAAAAGTTGAGAATTCTCTAAAGCAGAGCCTTGGCATGACAGAAGATGGAATTAGCCACCTTGCAGGAATGGCTAAAAAAGCGGCTGTTATGATTACAGGAGCTTTTGCTGCAATAAAGGTTGGACAATTTATCGGAGATGCGGTCAGTGAATATTCTGAATTTGAACAGTCAATGGCGAATACAGCAGGTATAGCCGGTGCTACTGAAAGTGAATATGAAAAGCTGTCAAAAGCTGCAAGAGAAGCAGGAAAAGCTACCACCTTCACCGCCTCTGAGGCGGCTGATGCACTTGGTTATATGGCACTTGCAGGCTGGGATGTTGAGACCAGTACGAAAGCACTCACGCCTGTTCTAAAACTGGCAGAAGCTACGCAGGCAGACTTGGCAACTACAAGTGATCAGGTTACAGACTCAATGAGTGCAATGGGAGTCGGCATAGATGAACTGCAGGAATACCTTGATGTAGTAGTTATGACAAATAATAAAGCAAATACTACATCTGCAGACTTGATGGATGCGATGATCGGGTGTGGTGGAGCTGCAAGGGCATCAGGTATGGATTTTAAGGAGACGGCAACCGCACTTGGCATACTGGCGAACAACGGTGTAAAGGGTGCAGAGGCAGGTACTGCCTTAAATTCTATGTTGGTTCGTATTTCAACTAAAGATGCAGCAAAGGCTGCGTTCAATGACCTTGGCGTTGCTGTTTATGATAGCGCAGGCAATATGAGAGATATGCGTCAAATCCTTATCGAGTTAAATACGGCTATGGCTGGATTAACTGAAGAGGAAAAAAACAGCTACATGGCTGCAATCGCAGGAACAAACTATTATTCAAAGTTCGGATATCTACTGGATGGTGTAAAAGAAGGAGCTGATGGTGCGGCTTCGGCATGGGATGCATTGGCAGATAATCTTAATAATTCTTCGGGTGCACTTGATACGATGGATGCTAGAGTTACTAACACATTAAAAGGTGCAGTTGCAAGATTTGGAAGTGCAATAAGTGATCTTAAAATTTCTATGGTCGAGGCTTTTGGACCACATGCTATTAAAATAATGGATGGGCTATCCAATACTATTCCTAAAATCACAGAAAACTTTGTTGGAATGATAAACAAGCTTCCAATAGATGATTTTATGACCGGGGTTGGAAATATGTCCTCAGGCGTTATGGACTTCTTAGTTACGCTCACAGGTGGGGAGGGAAGTATAGATTCATTTAGCAATATGATGAGCGATACTTTCGGAATTGAACTGCCTGAGTCGGTAAAAAGCACCATAGAGGTTGCACAGGATTTTATAAGTAAAGGGCAAGAAGTTGCAGGATTTCTCATAGGAACTTTGAAAAATGCGATTGGTAATGTGATGGATAAAATAGCAGAAAATGAACATACATTTGATGTTATTCTGGATCTTTTGAGTGATTTGAAATGGAAGTTTCTTGAAGCTTTTGATAATGCAAAGCCTACGATAACATATATAGCAGAAACGGCTATTCCTAACATTACTGACGCTCTGCTTAAAGTAGTCGGAGGTGTGACAGATGTAGCTGATGCATTCGTGCAATGGGATGGATTCCTTCCTACAATCACAGCAATTGGAACTGCAGTAGCAGCGGTAAAGTTTTATAAGTTTGTTACAGGAGTTTATTCTGCGGCAAAAGCTCTTACAATATTAAATATTGCAAAGGCCAAGGATATGGCACTGACTCTTGCTATAAAAGCTATGTATATTCAGGATGCAATAGTTAAGGCGGCAAGCGTGGTTCAAACATATGCTCTTGCGGCAGCACACGCAGTGTGGAATGTTACGGCAACAATCGGAGCAGGGGTTACATGGGCTCTTGGTGCGGCATTTGCTTTCCTAACCAGTCCAATAGGTTTAGTGATTCTGGCAATAGGTGCAATAATTGCTATTGGAGTTCTACTCTGGAAGAACTGGGATACTGTGAAAGAAAAAGCAGGGCAACTCGGAGCATGGCTTGGAGAGAAGTTTAATGCAATCAAGGAATCTATCGGAAATGCTATAGAAGGATTTAAGAATAAATTCCCAGTCGCCTTTGCATTCATTGAAGGAGTTTTTAATGGATGGAAAGCGACAATAGATGGAGTTATCGGTGGGGTTAAGCAGGTCTTTCAGGGTGTCATAGATTTCGTACAAGGAGTATTTACCGGGAACTGGTCACAGGCTCTTGAAGGACTGAAGAGTATCTTTTCAGGAGCCTTTGGAGCGTTGAGCTCACTTGCACTTGCACCTCTTAATGCAATAAAGGGGGTTGTGATTGGAGCTCTCAGTGCAGTAAATGTAGCCACAAATGGCAAGTTGTCTGAAATAAAAAACTTTTTCACTACTCACTTAGAGGGAGCAAAGAGTACTGTTGTTGGAATCCTTGATGGAATAAAAAATGCATTTAGCGAAAAGTTGGAGGCGGCAAAAAGCATTGTATCAGGTGCTGTAAATGCGATAAAAGGATTCTTCAACTTTAAATGGGAGCTCCCTAAACTTAAGATGCCACACTTCTCTATCAAGGGAGACTTTAGTCTTATGCCTCCAAAAGTTCCAACAATGGGGGTTGAGTGGTACAAAGATGGTGGAATAATGACCAGTCCTACAATGTTTGGAATAAATGGGAATAATGCTATGGTTGGCGGTGAAGCGGGGGCCGAAGCAATTCTTCCATTATCAGATCTGTGGAACAAAATGGGAGGATTTATCGACAGTGCAATAGGTGCATCTGTAAAACTTCTCGCAGAACGCATTGAGGATTCCCAGATGGGGGCGAGCAGAGTTCCTCTGTCAACTCTTAGTGATAGAATAGCTGCCTCCGGATATGCAGTAGCAGGAGCGAGTGGAGATGGTGGAGCGGTGTCAATAAATTACGCACCGGTGTACAAATTCGAGGGTTCGGTATCAAAAGAGGATATTATTCAAGCCGAGGAGATGTCGCAGGATAAATTTGACAAGCTCATGAGACAGTGGATGAAGGATAAGGGAAGAACAAGGTTCTAGGAGGTTGAAATGAGGAGGTACGTCACAATACAAGGTCAGACTTGGGACCAGATCGCCTATGAACTGTATGGGAATGAATATATGTGTGATAAGATTATGGATTTAAATAGAGATAAACTTGATTACTTCGTATTTCCTGCAGGAGTGGAACTCATTGTCCCCGATAAAGAGTTTGCAATAAGTGAAACTGTCCCAAGTGATTATCCAGCATGGAGGGCAATGCTAAATGCAAAAGGCTAGGAGGGTAACATATCAGATATTATATGATGGAGTTGAAGTTGGTCTTTCAAGTCGTTGTGAGTCATTATCTTATACAGATAATGACTCTGGCAATGCTGATGAAATAACTATAAATCTTAGTGATAGAAATATGGAGTGGGCATTGGGAAAAGGCTTTGTCCCGGAAAAAGAACATGATTTGGATGTGACAATATTCTTTCATAACATGACAAATAACAGTATCTATCAATTGTATCATTGCGGAAACTTTACAATAGATGATATTACATATTCAGGTGGAAGCAGTGGACATAAATGTAGCATAAAAGGAGTATCGTTGCCTGCAGGACTGGGATTCCAAACTGGAAAGGTTAGTAAGACTTGGGAAAAGGTAACTGTTAAACAGATTGCTGAAGAGATAAAAAGCAAGTATGGAATGGAGAATCTTTACTTCTGGGCAGGTGAACCGATAATTGAGAAAGTAGATCAGGAAGAACAATCTGATAGTGAATTTATAGCAAAGCTATGCAGTGATCAAGGTCTATTTATTAAGATATATAAAAAGGGACTTGTTATTTTTGATAAGAGTATGTATGAGGCAAGAGGGATAACGGCTACATTTTCAGAGACAGACTTTGAGGACTGGAGTTGGAATTCAACATTAATCGGCACATATACCGGTGCAAAAATATCATACACTCAGGTCGATAAAAAGGCTAAGAACAAAAAAGAAAAAACAAAGATAATATCTGTTACTGTGGGCGAAGAACCAAGAATCCTTGTTCTGAATGAAAAAGCCGATAGCAAGGAAGAAGCTGAGAGAACTGCAAAGGCAAAAGTAAATGCTGAAAACGAAAAGGCAGTGACATTGGAGTTCACAGCCTTGGGCAATGCAAACATAGTTGCTTCATGCAATATAGAGATTAAAGGAATGGGGCGCATTGATGGTAAATACTATGTGACAAAAGTAAGTCATGACCTTTCAGGAGGTTCCGGGCATAAAATGAAAGTCAGTGCCTACAGAATATTTACAAGGTTATAGGAGGATCTATGATAAGAATAGGATTTGTAAGCAGTATTGGAACCGGTGGAGTATCTGTAACCTATCCTGACACAGGAAAAACAACCACAGAGCTTCCGGTATTGGCTTTTGCAGGGATAAAACAGACATTCGAAAAGGATGATGCTGTAGTGGTTGCCCACATGAGCAATGACAATTCCATGGCAGTAGTTCTTGGGAAATTTTATGCAGGTGATGATCCAACTGCAACAATCAATGTAAACGATGGTGCTATAAGTTTTACCGACTCAACAGGAAGCATAACTTTAGCAGAAATCATTGCTAAGTAGGAGGATAAATGGCAAAGATTGGAAACTGGGGTCCTTATCTTAAATTTGAAACAAGTGATAAAAGAATCCTTACATTCAATGGATTTAAAAGAGATTTTGGAATTAGAACTACACTGCATCAGGTAATAGGCGGTAAACCTTTAGTTGAGCTACTCGGAAATAATCTACAGTCAATTACATTTACTATAAAGGTAAGAGCCACAAGAGGTATGTCTCCGAAAAAGCTTGAAAAAAAGCTGGTAAATTATATGTCAGCTGGAGTTATTGCTCCACTTGTCATTGGAAGAAGAAATATCTGTTCAAAAGCAATGATTACAAATGTATCTGAAAGCTTTGGAGTTGTGCTCCAAAAAGGTGAACTGTTAAGTGCGCAGTTTGATGTCACTATGACTGAGTACAGATAGGAGATGAGATGAATGAGATTCAATTTGAATTTTTAGATGAACTAAAGGACATCGAAATAAAAGATATTCTTAGAAATTTGAATAATATCTTCAGACTATCTGAAGGTACTGTGCCTTTACTTAGAGGCTTAGGACTTTCAATAGATAATGTTTCTAAAATTGCCGTTGACCTTGAGAATGACATAGTGACTGATATGGTTGCAAAAGTTGAATCTTTTGAACCTAGAGTATCTGTGAGTAGTGTTGACTTCTTTCATGACCAAGATGGAAAAACAAAAATAAAAGTATATCTGGAGAAAGGTGTAGGGAATGGAGAATACTAGCTTAAAAGGGGTAATTGATTATCCTGAAATATCCTTTATAAAAAATTACACAATGGAAAAGCTTGCAGATGATATGGTCTCATGGTTCAAAGAAAAATATAAAGAACTTACCGGGAAAGATATTGTACTTGGAAAGGCTGATGAGCGCAGGATAATACTTCTTGCAGGTGCTTACTTTATATACCAAGGATATATGTACATGGATGATGCAGGAAAGATGGGGCTACTTAAGTATAGTAGAGGTGAGTATCTTGAAAATTTGGGTGCTATAAAACATATTCATAGAAAGCCTGCAGCAGGATCCACGACAACAATAAGGTTTGCTATGAAGTCAAAAAGGACATCTGCTATAGGTATACCTAAGGGTACAAGAGTGACAGCAGGCGATAATGTATACTTCGCAACAGATGAATATTCAGAGATACCTGCAGGAAGTCTAAGTGTAGATATTCCTGCAACATGTACAAGCGTTGGACAAATGACAAACAACTACGATATAGGTGACCTTAACACATTAGTTGATATTATAGCCTTTATTGATGAGGCAAAAAATATTACCAAGCCTGAAGGTGGAGCAGATATAGAATCAGATGAGTCACTAAGGCAAAGGATATATATGGCTCCTGCTGCATATTCATCTGCAGGCTCTGCTGATTCATATGAGTACTTTGTAAGGCAATTTTATACCGGTGTAAGCAGTGTAAGGATTACAAGTCCAAGTCCACGAGTGGTAAGGGTGAGATATTTACTTGAGAATGGAGCTATCCCTGAAAGCGAGTCTATTGCCAGACTCAAGGAATACTTATCAAGTCCAAGTATTAAACCGCTTACTGACAGCATAGAAGTTCTTGCACCTGTAAAGAAAACATATTCTATCAATATTACTTACTATGTAAATTCAAGTGATCAAAGCAGAGCGGCAAATATTCAGCTAAATGTTGTAGCAGCGATAAATGATTACATAAATTGGCAGAAAAGTGAAATCGGTAGAGATATAAACCCGGATGTTTTAAGGCAGAAAATTTTAAACGCAGGGGCAAAAAGGGTAGATATAACTTCGCCTGTTTTTACAATTGTTGATGAGGATTCTGTCGCAAGTTTGGAAGCTCAGTCGGTGACATATGGAGGACTTGAAAATGATTAAGTACAAAGATGGAGAGCCTGCTTCAGTCTTGCCATACCTACTATCTTCAGATCCTGATATTGCAGCGATAAGCTATGCATATAAAAAAGCAATGGCAAAGCTTATTGTTACATCAGCTCAAACAGTGCTGTATGCAGATATTGAACATATGGATGATGAACTCCTCGATTTGATGGCATTAGAGTCCCGAACTCAGTATTATAAAAATGATTTGCCTATTGAGACAAAAAGAAAGCTTGTTCAAAGTTCATTGATATGGCATCAAAAAGCAGGAACAATAGGTGCAGTAAACGAGCTTATTGATACAGTTCTTGGCGAAGGAGAGGTTGTTGAGTGGTTTAACTTTGGTGGCGCTCCAGGTACTTTTAAGATACTGACATCAGCAAAATTAAATGATTCATCCCTTAGTTATTTTCAAGAAATTATATCTAAGATAAAAAACATGAGTTCTTCGCTTATAAGTGTTGAGCAAAGTTGCAAACTGGATATGGATTTGTATGTCGGTATTGGGATGGTACAAACTGCGAAAACAGTAATCAAATAAGGAGGATAAATGGCAAATTTTAGAAAAACCGTGGTCACCAACACAGGTATAAGTGCAATCAACAATGCACTGGCCAGTAAGCAATTCTTAAAACTTCAAAGCATTAAAGCCGGGAATGGAGCATATACCGGAACTGAAAATTTAGATAATGCTACCGGACTTAAAAGCTTCAAAAATAGCTTCCCAATAAAGAATGTAAAATTGGTTGATGATACAACGGTAAAAATACAAACCTTAATCACAAATGATGATATTACAGTCGGATATGATATCACAGAGTATGGAGTCTACGCAGAGATTGATGGATCAGAAAAACTGATTGCGATAGCTACAGCTATAAATGCAGATTTTATTCCAAGCAAGGCAAGTTCACCTGCATCAATACTTCTTGAAATGTATCTGAAGGTATCAAGAGCAAGCGAAATACGATTCTCGTATACTGTACCTGAAGGAGTCTATGCTACCACACAGCAGATAGAAGGATTTATAGACAAAGATAGTGGAGTAATAGCAGAGGCCGTTCTTTCGGATGGGTGGCTTGAAAATACAACCATTACAGACATAACTGAAATAGGTGCAAAAAGAACAATCAAGAGTGCATTAAGTGCTTTAGTGGCAGGCCTTAAATTCGTGATCAACATGCTAAGTAAGACTACAGAAGTATGGATGAGAGCAAATGCATTCACACAAACAGCACCATATACTCTGAGAATTGAAATGCTGGGGATGAAGTCAACCGACACTCCGATAGTGAGTCACTTGATTAATAACGGAACAACTGATGCAAATACCATTAAAAGGCTGTGGAAGTCCTATGACTGCATAGACCGCATAGATACTTATGACGGATATATGATAGTTTCTTGCTTCAGGAAAAGACCTGAAGTAGATGTGCTGCTTGGAGTAAAAGGGAGGTAGTTCATGGCAAAAGCAATATTAATGAAAGGTGGTTCCGGGGGAGTAACATCAAGTGATGTAACAGCCTCTAAGGCACAGGTCTTGCAAGGATACAGGACAATCACTTCAGATAGCGATGATGTGATTGTCCAAGGGATTATTCCGAACAGAGGAGCAGGTGATATTGTTGCGAGGCCTGATGTTGTTGATTGGGTGAATTCAAGAATATCTGTAGTAGTACCTGAAGGATATTATCATGGAAACAACGGAAATCCTTGGGTATGGGTGACTTTTGAAAAACTTCAAAGTTTACTTAAATTAGCGGCAGATAAAATGCTTGAAACTGCTACTTATCTGGGGGTAAAAGGCAATATTAAAATTATAGATACCAAGGTAAATGATTATAGCCTTAATGCTTCTAGTGGGTGGGGAATTGATGCAATGAGAGGAAAGTTTTGGGCTATATTAGGCCATGGCAATGCCTACTACGCTAGAGAAGATAATAATCCACATGTAGATATACCTGCAGAAGCTTTTGGTACAGCTGGTCCAGATTCAGTGTTGCAATGGCAAACTGCTTCAAGCCAGCAGGGAATAAAGTTTGAAGGATCGATACCACGGTGGATTTGCACCACAGGTGGTGTTATCACTGCATTAAATGGTGAGGGATTTGTGTGGGATGACTCTTCTGGTGCAAATAGAGGCAGAGGTATTGTCACAAGAATACCGGATAAACACTTTATACAAGATGCGAGCTATGTTTTTCTAGCAAGTCCAAATTTTTATCCTCAGAATTTAGTAAAGAATATAAACATTAACGGCATAACAGGAACAAGGGATTATATTGATTTGATAAGTCCTACATGGCTATCAGACACACACTTAAACTTAACTGTAAATACTGTAGAGAAGGAGATTCATATTCCTAATAAGTTTCTACAATACAACGGGCTATTTATGAAAGTTATAGTTTGGGGAATTGCACCTGATGGATATTATAAAAACTCGAATGGAGGAGCTTGCCCTTGTGTTATAGCTGTTTCAACTTTTGATAACGGAGCATCATTCGAAATTAAAATTGGAGCTGGGATATTCTATGGACTGCTAGAGCGACAAGGAAATGGATTCAATGATTTTAGATTAAAATATAGAGGTACAATGAATTTTAACTTGTCAATGAATTTCCTGATAACAGAAGGCTTTAGCCACCAGTGGGCTGGAAATTATGCTACATAAGGAGATATAAATGAAATATACGGTATTTTACAATGGAAATAACGGAGAAATTGTATTCTCAACTACGCTTCCGTTAGATATTGAGAGTATGAAAATAGCTGAGTTTGACGTGGAGAGTGGGAAAACTTTAGTAAGTGTAGATGTCAGTAAGAAAGAACACTCTATAATTGCTGAAGATAATCCTATCAGTGAAACCGCTAAAAACAGTAGCAGAATAACTACGCTTGAGAAGGCAATGATGGAAATGATAGCGTCTCAATTTGGCGATGATGAAGAGAGTGGTAAATAACAATGATATGGCTATGTACAAAGCTATACATATTATTAGGTTATATTATTTGTTTTTCAGAAAGGAAAGAAAGAGATATGAAGTTTAAAAATTTAGCATTATTTTATGTACAGTTGATTTTGGATGGAAAGTGCACTTATTCAGATGTACCTAAGCGATTAAAGTTATATGTTAAGCAGGTCGCTATTGATTTAGGCGTATGGGAAGATATTGAAGGGAACGCTCAGGAGCATCCTGCTACACCTTCAAATGCAGACTAAAAGTAATTAGAAGTGCCTTGGCAACAGGGTGCTTCTTTATTTTAGATTTTAAGAAAGGATTAAACCATGATTAAAATTGGACAAGCAAGCCGTGATGAGCGTGGAAAGTATAGTGGAGGCATGGCAGGAGATCAGGACAAAAAGGAAGTGGCGATTAGAGAGTGGTATAATCGCCCGTGGAATAAAGTTCTCAGACCAAAAAATTCTGCAATCGCAGGAAGGATAGCGGCAGCAATGGAGGATGCGTGCAGAAACGAAAATATTGGATATGATCAGTATGAGCGAACCACTTTATATGATCTTTGTAAAGCAAATGGCTGGGATATAAAAGCAGTAAATAGACCTTGTGAAACTGATTGTTCGGCTCTGGTGGCGGTTTGTGTGAATGTGGCAGGCGTGAAGTTGTCCGGAAGTATATACACAGGAAATGAAGCTGCTGCATTGTTAAAGACAGGTGAGTTTGAATTGCTTGAAGCACCTAAGTATCTTATTACCGATGAGTATTTACGAAGAGGAGACGTACTGTTGTATGAATTCCACCATACTGCCATTGCACTTGAAAATGGAGTAAAGGCAAGTGCTGAGACACAAAAAAAGCCTGCATTTAAGCTTGGATGGAATAAAAATCATAATGGACAATGGTGGTATGCAGATAGTCCGAACAGTTATATTGCAGGCCGTTGGTCGCTGATAAATGGTCGCTGGTATGTATTTGATATGAAAGGCTACACGATAGTCGGGTGGTTCAAACAAGGACGAGATTGGTACTATCTCAATATAGACGGAGCTATGTTGAGTGGTCAATGGGTGGACCTTAACGGCAAGAGTTACTATTTACAGGAGTCAGGCCTTATGGCGAGAAACTCATACATTAAGAGCAAGGATAAAAATATGTATTATTGGGTGGATTCAGATGGTGAATATAAAAAAGAATTTGACACCACGGATCCTGACTTGTCAAAGTATCAATTAGTAAAGTAAAGGAGGAGCTTATGAGAGCAAGTGTTTTATATTCAGCAGTTGGATTGGTGGGAGGATTTATAGCCATGGCCTTTGGAGGATGGAGTGATGCCCTTATCACTCTTATGATTTTTATGTCAGTTGATTATGTCACAGGACTAATAGTCGCTGGAATTTTCAAGAAGAGCAAGAAGTCGGAGAATGGGGCTCTTGAATCCAGAGCAGGGTTCAAGGGGCTATGTAGGAAGGGAGTAGCTCTTCTAATAGTTTTAGTAGCGGTCAGACTTGATATAGTGATGCAGACTACGTACATAAAGGATGCTGTAATAATAGCATTCATAGTAAATGAAAGCATTTCAATCATAGAGAATGCTGGACTGATGGGAATTCCGATTCCGGTAGCGATTGCAAAGGCTATAGATATTTTAAAGAAAAGCTCCGATGGAGATGTAGTGAAATAAATTAAAAAGGCCTTGCCTGGGAGTGATAGCACTCTTCCAGTGCAAGGCTTTTTGTTATTCCTGCATTAAAATATTATATAACTTTTTATTTCCCCGGAAATAAGAAGATTTCATACACTTCATTTGCTGATAAATTATAACGAGTTGCAATTTTACGAATATATTTTATAGAGAACTCACTTCTGCCATTCCAGATAGTTGAAAAGTTTGGAACTGACATGCCGATGGCTTCTGCCAAATCCTTGCACTTATCACCATGAGCATGCATTATTCCTAATAATTTGTCTTTTTGAATCATAATTTAAATGTACCCTTTCATAAACAATAAAAATGAATTAAGCCATGTCGCCCTTCGATTTCACTCGAATGGATAGAGTGACCAGTGATACTGCTCATTGGTAGAAGCATCGTTTCTAACTACACATCACCTAACCTTCCTCTGCAAAGCAGGAAACAAAATCAACAAGTTGCAATAGGTAATCGGCAGTGCCAATAACTCCTCCTACTTTTAAGGCTTTCACATTAAAAACCAGTCAAACCTGTCAACCAACACTCAGACACGGCATAATTCTTGCTCCCCTCACACTTTTTCATTCCGGACTTGGGACCGAACAATGGTGGCTTAGAGTTAAAATAAGTTCTATATATCAGATGAAATATAAAATCTGGTTTAACCACCCACCAGCAAGGCATATAGTAGACTACACTACAAGTTGAAATGCTCTTTTTATAAATTCCTCTTGAGCGGTCAAAGGTAAACTTTCAATAGTAAAATCAACGTCGGCACTGTCATAAACAGCATTAAATTCATTTGTAATATCAATTAGTAGTTGGTTTATTGTAAAATCGTATGCGCTACTCTTTTCTACGTATTCCATAAAAACCTCTTGCGCTAACCCTGTGATACTTCCTTGTTTTTTCATTGCTGAATCCTCCTGATAATATCTTCCTTTTTACACAAATGGTGGATTTTCCCACATGTTACGCATCTCATTGTATTCGGCAATTTCTTCCTTGGTTGCAACTTCTGCACCGGAGCAACTAAAGCGATTAGGCTCACATGAGTCATTCCACTCAGCCTCTGCAGCTTTAATTGCCTCATTTTCGCAATTCGCTTCGATAAGGTCTTTAAACCATGATGGTCCTCGAAATCCATTTTCAGGATCGCCATCCGTTCCATTTCCAACCATAATAACTACCCATTTCATAATAAATATCTCCTTTTCAATCCTTTAGGTTCGTGTATCTTACCTTGACTTGAATATAACTTCAAGTTATATATAACATTAATAATGTACAAACTTAAATCAACGTTTTGGTGATATGTTTGTTGGTTATTTCATAAAAATAAGTATTGATTTTTATAACTTTAAGTAACAATATTAGAGTTAATTGGAGGTGGTGATATGCGAAGGTTTAAACAATTAAGTAGATTTGATAGACTAAAAATAGAGGCACTTGAAAAAGCAGGGATTAGTCGGAGATCGATAGCTGATCAGATCGGTGTACATATAAGTACAATTTACAGAGAATTAAAAAGAGGACGATATACACATACCAATTCAGATCTGACGGAAGAAGAAAGATACTCACCGGATATCGCTGAAGAAAAATATAAGGCAAATTTAAAGGCAAAAGGACCGGAACTGAAAATAGGGTGTGATCATGAATTAGCAAGTTATATCGAAGATAGAATAGCGGATGATGGATACTCTCCTGAAGCTGTTCTTTTAGAGATTGCAACGCAAGGTCTGCAGTTTAAAACCACTATAAGCAAACCAACTTTATACAGCTACATAGATAAAGGTATATTTTTAAGAATCACAAACAAGACACTTCCGGTAAAGGGAATTAGAAAAAAGAAAGTAAGAAAAATAAAAAGACAATCAAGAGGAGTCAGAGGAATAAGTATAGAAAAGAGACCGGAAACAATAGATACTCGTGAAGAGTTCGGTCACTGGGAAATGGATAGTGTAATTGGAAAAAGAGGTGAGAGCAAGCACAGCTTGTTGGTCCTTACAGAGAGAAAATCCAGAATAGAAATAATTTGTTTGCTCAAGGAGCATACCACAGAACAAGTTTGTGAAAGCTTAAATAAAATAGAAGCCAAATGGGGTGAGAAGTTTAATGATATATTTAAAACTATAACTGTAGATAATGGCTCCGAGTTTGCTGACTGGGAAAGAATGCAAAAATCAAGTCGCTGTTTAGATAGTGACAGAACAAAAATTTATTACTGCCACCCTTACTGCTCATATGAAAGAGGTAGCAATGAAAATCAAAATAAACTAATCAGGAGAAAAATTCCGAAGGGAACAAACTTCGACCACATGACAGATTCTGATATTCAGACAGTAGAAGATTGGATTAACAACTATCCGAGAAAATTGTTTGAAGGTCGGTCTGCAATAGAAGTTTTTAATGATGAAATAAAGAAAATAATAGCATAAGTAAGGCAAATAAAAATGATATGGGTAGATAGTGTCTCTTAATTCAAAATAAAAAAAGAGAGATTAGTGCAATAAGATGAAAAGAAATAAAGCATTAAAAGTTTTGCATTTAATGCTTGACTTTACGTACATCCATAAAAACAAAAAAACTTATTGACAAACAAAAAGAAAACTGATAGTATAGACACGTTGAAAGAAAGCAGGTTCGCCTCACCTTAGCACAGGAGTGACTTTGGTTCATATAAGCATTTTTTGATTTTTGATTAAATGATTATTTGGGCGGATAGTTTTCTATCTGCCTTTTTATATTGGTAAAGAAAATGGAGGTATAAAGGTATTAGCGAACAATTGATTAACGAACAGATTAAAGCTAAAGAAGTTCGTCTTATTTCATCAGAGGGTGAACAGTTAGGTGTAGTTTCAATAAATGAGGCAAGGGAAAAAGCAGAGGAAGCAGGCTTGGATTTGGTTCTTATTGCTCCGACAGCTAAACCCCCTGTTTGTAAAATTATTGATTATGGTAAATTCAGATATGAACTTGCCAGAAAAGATAAGGAAGCAAAGAAAAAGCAAAAGACAATAGAAGTAAAAGAGGTTCGTTTATCTCCAAATATTGACACTAATGATCTTAATACTAAAGTCGGTTCAGCCAGAAAATTCTTGGAAAAGGGAAACAAAGTTAAAGTTACTCTAAGATTCAGAGGCAGGGAGATGGCAAGAATGTTCAAGTCAAAATATATTTTGGATGATTTTGCCGAGGCTCTTTCAGATGTGGCAACAATTGACAAACCTTCTAAGGCAGAAGGAAGAAGTTTGGTAATGTTTTTATCAGCAAAGAAGGCTTAAAGATATTGTAATAAAAGGAGGATTCATTATGCCAAAGCTAAAGACAAACAAAGCAGCAGCGAAGCGTTTTAAGAAAACAGGAACAGGTAAGCTTGTAAGAAACAAAGCTTATAAGTCACATATCTTAACTAAGAAGTCAACAAAGAGAAAAAGAAATCTTAGAAAAGATATCGTAACAGATGCTACAAACGCAAAAGTTATGAAGAAAATTTTACCATATCTATAAGTTGACAAAGGGTTAGGAGGTTTTTAAATGGCAAGAGTTAAAGGTGCTTTAAATGCAAAGAAAAGACATAATAGAGTTTTAAAACTTGCAAAGGGATATAGAGGAGCTCGTTCAAAGCAGTACAGAATTGCAAAGCAGTCTGTAATGAGAGCTTTAGCAAGTGCTTATGCAGGTAGAAAAGAGAGAAAGAGACAGTTCAGACAGCTCTGGATCGCAAGAATCAATGCGGCTGCAAGAATCAACGGTCTTTCATACTCAAAGCTTATGCACGGACTTAAGGTTGCAGGCGTTGATATGAACAGAAAGATGCTTGCCGAGTTGGCTGTAAATGATGCTGCAGGTTTTGCTAAGTTGGCAGAAGTTGCAAAATCTAAGCTTGCATAATAATTAGTATTGTATTATACTTGCCACGTAAGTAAATCTTACGTGGCGTTATAAGCAGAAATGGCGGAATTGGCAGACGCGCACGGTTCAGGTCCGTGTGATAGCAATATCATGAGGGTTCAAGTCCCTTTTTCTGCATGAAATTTATCTTGAATATTTAGAGGTATTTCGTTTTAAAAGATTGTACATTATGTGCAATTTTTTTTTATATTAGAGAGGAGAAAACATATGTTAAAGGTGCTGGCAAAATATATAAAAGAATATAAACTTGCTTCCCTGCTCACAATTGTATTTATAATTGGTGAAGTAATATTTGAATTACTTATACCGTATATGATGACATTTATTATTGATAAAGGTGTTGCAATTAATGATTTCAATGCGGTAATAAAATACGGTTCAATTATGATAGCGCTTGCCGTTCTTGGGCTTATATGCGGTATAGCCGCGGGTATTTACGGTGCAAATGCTTCAGCAGGATTTGCTAAAAATTTGAGAGAAGGTATGTTTAGAAATATTCAAAATTTCTCCTTCTCAAATATTGATAAATTTTCAAGTGCAAGTCTTGTTACAAGACTTACTACAGATATAACCAATGTCCAAAATTCATATCAAATGATACTTAGAATGTTGATGAGAGCTCCGGCCACACTTATTTTTGCTTTGATTATGACTGTATCTATATCAAAAGATATGTCTGTTATATTCTTTGTTGCCATATTCTTTTTAGCTACAGCCCTTGCTCTTATAATCGCCGTAGCTTTTAAACTCTTTAATCAGGTATTTGAAAAGTATGATGCATTGAATGCAAATGTACAGGAAAATATCTCAGGTATAAGAGTTGTAAAATCATATGTACAGGAAGATAAGGAAATATCCAAGTTTGATAAGGCTATAACAAATTTATATCAGTTGTTTGTAAAGGCGGAATCACTTGTTGTATTAAACAATCCTTTGATGATGCTTACAATATATGCCTGCATAATTGCGCTGTCATGGTTCGGTGCAAAAAGAATTGTAGCCGGAGCATTAACTACAGGTGAACTTACATCTCTTTTTTCATATATAATGAGTATACTTATATCCCTGATGATGCTCTCGTTTGCATTTGTAATGATTACTTTATCTGAAGCAAGTGCAAAGAGAATTGCTGAAGTTTTGCAGGAGGAAAGTGATATTAAGTCAAAGGAAAATGCGTCTAAAGAGGTAAAGGACGGCAGCATCGACTTTGATAATGTAAGCTTTTCATATAAAGCAGGTATCGGAAAGCCTGTACTGTCAAATATAAATATTCATATAGCATCAGGCCAGACTATAGGAATAATCGGTGGTACAGGCAGTTCAAAGACATCTTTGGTAAATCTTATTCCAAGACTTTATGATGCCACACAGGGAAAAGTATATGTGGGCGGAAAGAATGTAAAGGATTATGATATAAAGAGTCTTAGAGATGCGGTAAGTGTGGTATTACAAAAAAATGTACTCTTCTCAGGCAGTATAATCGACAATCTTCGTTGGGGAAATGAAAACGCTACTTTGGATGAGATAAAGAGAGCCTGTGAACTTGCTTGTGCGGATGAGTTTATAGAAAGAATGCCTGAAAAGTATGATACATGGATAGAGCGTGGCGGAAGCAATGTATCAGGTGGGCAAAAGCAGAGACTTTGCATTGCAAGAGCACTGCTTAAAAACCCTAAGATATTGATACTTGATGACTCTACATCTGCTGTAGATACCGCTACAGATGCAAAGATAAGAAGAGCGTTCAAAGAAGAGATACCGAATACTACAAAAATCATTATCTCTCAAAGAATATCATCCATAAAAGAGGCTGATAAGATTATTGTAATGGATAACGGTAAGATTGTCGGATTTGATACACATGAAAAATTGCTTGAGACTAATGAGATTTACAGATCCACAGCAAATGCGCAGTCTGAAGGCAATGCGGATTTTGATAAGGCAGGTGCATAATGTCGGGAATAAATAGAGAAAAAGGCGGTATAAATCAAACTATACAGGTTGTTGCAAGTGACAGCATGAAAAGAGTAATATCACTTGTATTAAAGAACTATAAAAAAAGTATCTTTATTGTAATTATAGGAATACTGATATCGGCGGTAGTAAGTTCTCTGAGTGCTTCCGTTATGCAGGATATTATAGATAATTATATAATTCCTCTTACAAAAGAAAGTAATCCTGATTTTACTCCGCTTGCAATTGAGATAGGTAAACTGATATGTATATTTACAGCCGGTGTGTTAGCCGCATATACATACAATAGAATAATGGTAAATGTAGGACAGGGAACCATGCGTGAGATAAGAAGAAATCTTTTTGCACATATGGAAAAACTTCCTATAAGATATTTTGATACACATTCACATGGTGATATCATGTCAATCTACACCAATGATACGGATACATTGCGACAGTTTATAGGAATATCCTTCCCACAGCTGGTGGAAGCATTGATTTCACTTGTTGCCGTATTTGTAACAATGCTTATTTTAAGCCCTATGATGACGGTGGTATCGGTTATTATGATTATTATTTCCGTACAGGCTTCAGGTAAGGCCGCAAGTCTTTCGGGTAAATATTTCGGTATACAGCAGGCTACTCTTGGAAAAGTAAACGGATATATAGAAGAGATGATAAGCGGACAAAAGGTTGTAAAGGTATTCAACTATGAAGATAAGAACATAGAGGGATTTAAGGGTATAAATGAAGATCTCTGTGTGGCTGCTTCAAAAGCAAACGGATATGCAAATATACTTATGCCTATAGTTGCACAAATAGGAAACTTAAGCTATGTAGTAATAGCCGTAGTCGGAGGATATCTGGCTATAAACGGTCATTTCGGTGTAACAATAGGAACTATAGCCGCATTCCTTTCACTGGTAAAAGCATTTAACAGACCGTTTATGACCGTATCGCAACAGCTCAATGCGGTAGTTATGGCGGCTGCCGGAAGTCAGAGAGTATTTGCACTTATGGATGAAGCTGTAGAAGAAGATGAAGGCTATGTTACACTGGTAAATGCAAAAATAGACGGCAAAGGAAATATATCGGAGTCAAAATCAAGAACCGGTATTTGGGCATGGAAGAATATACATTCTGACGGCGAAATCACATATACAAAACTTGAAGGAGATATTGTATTTGAAAATGTCGACTTCGGATATGTACCTGAAAAGATAGTATTACATGATATAAATCTCTTTGCAAACAAGGGACAAAAGATTGCCTTTGTAGGTTCTACAGGTGCAGGTAAGACCACAATAACAAATCTTATAAACAGATTTTATGATATTCAAAACGGTAAGATAAGATATGACGGTATAAACATAGAAAAGATAAAAAAAGATGACCTTAGAAGATCTTTGGGTGTGGTTCTTCAGGAAACAAATCTTTTCTCAGATACCGTCATGGAAAATATCAGATACGGACGTCCTGATGCTACGGATGAGGAGTGTAGAGCGGCTGCAAGACTTGCAAATGCCGACGGCTTTATAGAAAGACTTCCTGACGGATATAATACATTCCTTCATGAGGGAGGTGCAAATCTGTCACAAGGTCAAAAACAGCTACTTTCCATTGCAAGGGCGGCTTTGGCAGATCCACCTGTACTTATTTTGGATGAGGCTACCTCGTCAATTGATACAAGAACAGAACAGCTTGTACAGGCCGGTATGGACTCATTGATGGAAGGAAGAACTACATTTGTAATTGCCCACAGACTCTCAACCATTAAAAACTCGGATGTAATAATGGTACTTGAGCAGGGTAGAATAATAGAGCGCGGCTCACATGAAAGCTTATTGGAACAAAAGGGAAGATATTATCAACTTTATACGGGAAAAGTGGTATAATAAAAATGTAGTATATATTTTTAGACCTGTAATTTAAGGAGAGTGCATATATGTTTTGTTCAAATTGCGGTAAACAGCTCGAAGATAGTGATAAAGTATGCGGTTTTTGCGGTGTGCCTGTACAAAGCGAAAGCAATGTTACATTAAGTAAAGATAAGCCGGATAAAACACATAATAACGTAGAAAAATACGGAAATACAGAAATACCGAGCTATTTCAAAAAAGCAGCTTTAGTTTCGGCCGGTATTTACATCTTATCAAGATTTATGATTTATATTGTTGACATATTTGACAGCTCAAGAACAATGATGGGTGTTCCGTTTTATATTTCATTGCTATGTATTATTTCTTTAGTGATGATAGTAGGGCTTTTAGTTCTGAATTCAAAGAACAAAATAATATTGGCTGTACCTAAGATATTCAACATAATTTCCTCGATACCGGTAATATTTCTTTACTACCGATATTTTAGAAGTGGATTTATGTTTTCTGATTTGTTAAAAGCTGTATTTATATATCCTACAAGTTTTGTGGCCGCAATCGATGATTGTGTCGTATTTGTTGTGCTATGTATACTGGCATTAAGCAAAAATAAAACGCTTATTAAATTTTGTGGATTTATATTGATTTTAACAGTATTGCGCCATACGGTAAGTACAATTTATCTTACTTGCTACGAATTTACTACGATATTTGAGGACTTATTCAGTCTTGCAAGTTTAAGTACTCTTTGTTGGATTATAGCGACAATATCTTTTTATGTATATGAAGTATGTATTTTCTTCATTATGTGGAGTATGAGTGTATGTGGAAAACAATCTGTAAATACAGTCGGTAATGAAAATGCTATAAAAAATGTCACCGTTGAAAACACGGCAAATACCAATGAACTCGATGAACCAAGTACCGGTATAAATGTTTTATGTTTCTTTATTCCTGTAATAGGTTTGACTCTATACTTTGCATGGAAGAGTATGTATCCTAAAAAAGCAAAAGCTACACTGAAGGTTGCCTTAATAGGATTTTTAACTTGGACGGTATTAAGCGTTGTATTAAGATTATCTATAGACTTTATAGTTTATTGGATGATTTCAAACATGTAATAATAATTGATGTATGAAATTTAATATTTAAGATAGAATAACGGTCAAAGCGGGTAGCTTTGGCCGTTATTTTGTATCATATTTGTTATACTGTATATTTATATATCTATCTCTTTCCCCAGCGACATAAATGAAAATATACCGATTGCAAGCTCGACATCGTCCTGATCTTTTACAGATATATTGTAGACGGAGATTTTCTTTCCTTTCTTTATTTCCGTGGCGGTAGCGGAAAGTTCTTTAGTATTTAAGCCGGCACGCAGATAATGGAAGTTTCCGTCAATTGTGGTAACATGTATTCCGTAGGAACTTGCGGCGGCACCGCCTGCTATATCGGCGATGGTATAGAGGCAGCCTCCATGTATTGAGCCTATGGGATTTAAAAGTTCTTTTGTGACTTTCATTTCAGCTTTGGCATAGCCGTTTGAAAGCTCGGTAAGTTCTATGCCAAGTAATTTTGCAAAGTTGTTGTTTATATTTCTAAATGATTTCAGTTTCTCATAATCCATATGCATCCTCCTGATAATCGGCATTTAATCCGATTGATTTTAATAATTATACAATAAAATGTACCGTATAAGAATATCATTTTTATTTTACACTTTAATAATATGTATTGTATTAATGAAATACATGTGCTAATATATCTAGGTAAAATTTAATTGATTTATATTTCAGCCATTGTTTTTAGAATGAATCGTACTACCTAGGGGTAGTGCGTCAATTTTAAAGGCAATGGCTTTTTGCTGTGCTTTTTTGCACCTTGAAAATTAAATCCGCAGATGCAAATGACGGCCGGCCGGTGAAGTATGCGAAGACCTAATAAAGTGAGCATGCCAAGGAAGAGTTATTACAGACTGCGACAATAACAAAATAATTTTAAAAAGAAAAGAGGTATGGCAATGAATAAAACAAATGAAATACGTAAAGAATTCTTATGTTCAACATCAATAGTATATACAGGTGAATTTAACGGTGAGATATATGGTGTCAGTGACAGATTTATGACCTATGGAATGTATTTAAAAGAAGGTGAGACTTTGGGATTTGAAATTGTAATGAATCAGGGTGAGCCTTATAAAAACTATATATACTTGGATGCGGACAAGAAGGTTTCTACAGATGAGTTTGACTGGATTTTCGGTAATTACGCAAAGGTAATTCCTGACAAGTATATTTTGGAAGATAAATTCTCCAAGAATGACAGAGTAAAGTATAGAGCGATTGCCTGTGAGAGTATGAATATGAATTTTATAGATGATGACATAATATATATGATTCCTAAATCCGAATATTTTGAGGCAATGTGTAAGGAGATAAGTGAGGTTGGAGGACATATCAGTGTGATTATTAAAGCCGGAGGAAATAAAGATGGTAATGTTGGAAGTATTGTTTTTGATTTTCCGCAAAGAATATCCAAAAAGCTTAAATCACTTATAAGTATGGTCTTTAAGGGTTGTGTTTTAGAAGAGGTAGGAGATGAAGCAAGTGATAATAATATAAGTAAAAAGAATTTACGAGATTATATTATCATTCTTTTGAAAGTACTTGGTATGCAACAAAAGTTGGATAAAGACTCCATCGACAATCTGGAATTGGGGGTTAGATCTTATAATTCATTAAAGAAGGCAAATATAACATCTATAAAGAAGCTTCTTGAGATGTCTGATATGGAACTTCTTAAGGTTAAAAACCTCGGCAGGAAACATGTTGCGGAAATCAGAGCACAGCTTGTTGAAAAGAATTATGTAAGTTCGTATGAAGATGAATTATTTGAAAATATGGATCCTGCCGAATTTCCTCCAATACCTGAAGACATTTTTGATGATATAGCGGATAAGCGCAATTATATGGATGAATTGCAGGCTTTGGTGGGTATAAAGGCTGCAAAGGATCAAGTAAAAAAGATTTTGGCGTTTGCAAAGATGAGAAAAGCTATGGAAGAAAAGGGAGAACAGTTAGAGCCTATAACTTTGAATATGGAATTTGTCGGAAATCCGGGTACTGCCAAAACCACTGTAGCAAGGATTGTGGCAGGATTACTGAAAGAAATCGGTATTATAAAAACAGGAGAGTTTATAGAGGTAGGAAGAGCCGATCTTGTAGCACAGTATGTGGGACAAACAGCTCCCATGGTACAAAGTATATTCCAAAGGGCCAAGGGGGGAGTGCTTTTTATAGATGAGGCATATTCTCTTTTGGAAGAAGGAAGGGGAGAATTCGGTGATGAAGCTATAAATATGATTGTTCAGGAGATGGAAAACAACAGAAAGGACACTATAGTAATATTCGCAGGTTATCCTTATGAGATGGATGAGTTTTTCTTGCGAAATCCCGGACTTAGATCAAGAGTACCTTTTAGAGTGAGATTTGACGACTATACTACAGATGAACTGTCAGATATCTGTGATCTTGAAGCAGGTAAAAGAGGATTTTCAATAGACATTAATGCAAATGAGTTTATTAAAGAAATATGTGCGAGCTCTACAAAAAATGTTGAAAACGGAAACGGAAGATTTTGCAGGAATCTTGTAGAAATGGCAGTTTTAAACTTCGCATTAAGAAATTACGGAGGAGATGAAGTTGAGGCTGATATTGAATATATATTAAAAAGGGAAGATTTTTGTGATACAACTGTTTTTGAAGAGAAGAAATCAACAATCGGTTTTCAAGTTTTTGCCTCATAATTTTAGTCAAAAGCGGTTTTACATAGAAATATCGTATTTCTTTATAATTTATTTCTAAATATTGATATTGGCTAATTTCATTATTTGTTGTAGAATAGTATACAGTGTGTTACATTAAAATTTATAATAAGTAGTTTGGAGGAGAATATGTTTTGGTTTACATCCAATGACATTGGTATAGATCTTGGAACAGCAAGTATCTTAGTTTATATAAAGGGCAAGGGTGTTGTTTTAAAAGAGCCAAGTGTTGTAGCTATAGATAGAGAAAACGGCAAGATACAGGCCATAGGTGAAGAAGCCAGACTTATGATCGGAAGAACACCGGGAAATATTGTGGCGGTAAGACCGCTTCGTCAGGGTGTTATTTCAGATTATACAATAACAGAAAAGATGTTAAAGTACTTTATCGACAAGGCGGTAGGAAAGAAGACTTTCAGAAAGCCGAGAATTGCAGTATGTATACCGTCAGGTGCTACTGAGGTCGAGAAGAAGGCTGTAGAGGATGCAACATATTCTGCAGGTGCAAGAGAAGTTAAGATTATTGAGGAGCCTGTAGCTGCCGCTATAGGTGCAGGAATTGATATTGAGAAGGCTGTAGGAAACATGATAGTTGATATCGGTGGAGGTACAGCGGATATCGCAGTTATATCTCTTGGAGGTACTGTTGTAAGTACTTCAATTAAGATTGCAGGTGACGATTTCGATGAGTCTATAGTGAGATATATGAGAAAGAAGCACAATCTTTTAATCGGTGAGAGAACAGCGGAAGAAATTAAGATTAATATCGGTGCAGCATACAGAAGACCTGAGGTTCTTACTATGGAAGTTAAGGGTAGAAACCTTGTAACAGGACTTCCAAAGACTATAGAGGTTAACTCTGATGAGACTTTAGAGGCACTCAGAGAGCCTGCAATGCAGATTGTAGATTCGGTTCACAATGTTTTGGAGAGAACACCACCTGAGCTTGCGGCCGATGTATATGACAGAGGTATTGTACTTACCGGCGGTGGTGCATTACTTTCAGGTCTTGACGCTCTTATTGAGGAAAAGACAGGTATCAATACAGTGATAGCTGACAATCCTTTGACAGCTGTTGCTATAGGTACAGGTAAGTTTATCGAATTCAGAACCGGTAATAAGGGAGATTCTAAAAAATAATATGTCAACAGTATCAGGCTATATCGAAAAAATCATTTATAGGAATGAAACAAATGGCTATACTGTGCTCAGCGTGGAGGCCGATGATGACGACTATGTCCTTGTCGGTACCTTCAACTATATCGCTGAAGGCGAATTTATAAAGGCAAAGGGAAATATGAAGCTGCATCCAAACTATGGAGAGCAGCTTTTTGTCGATGAATACGAAATCATAGAGCCTAGAGAACTTGACAGTATACAAAAGTATCTGGAATCTTCCGCAATAAAGGGTGTAGGCGAGGCACTGGCAAAAAGAATAGTTAAAAAATTCAAGATGTACACTCTAAGAGTGATGGAAGAAGAACCTGAAAGACTGGCTGAAGTCAAAGGTGTAAGTGAAAAACTTGCAAGATCAATAAGCGAACAGATACAGGAAAAAAAGTCCATGCGTGATGCTATGATTTTTTTGCAAAAGTTCGGTATCAGCATGAAGCTTTCCGCAAAGATATACATGGAATACGGAAGTAAAATATATACCATAATAGAGACCAATCCATACAAGCTTGCAGATGATATAGACGGTATAGGTTTTAAGATTGCAGACGATATTGCCAAAAAGGTCGGTATTACAGCCGATTCCAAGTTTCGTGCCATTGCAGGAGTGGAGTATATTCTGTCAAATGCCATGATGTCCGGACATCTATATCTGCCTGATACGGTTTTAAATGCTGAATTCCTTGATTTATTTGGTGAAAATATATTTGACTTTGATTCTTTACTTTCAGAGATGCAGATGGAAAAAAGAATCGTTGTGAAGAAAAATGAAGAAACTCAAGTTTATCTTTCGCAGTGCTATTATACTGAACTGGCGGTAGCAAAAATGCTGACAGATATCAATATAAAAGCAAAGTATGATATAGAAAAGATAGAAGAGAAAATTCTAAAGATTGAGGACAAAGAAGGTATTGTTCTTGATGATTTACAAAGGCAGGCGGTAATAGAATCCATAAGCAGCGGTCTTATAATAATCACCGGAGGACCGGGAACCGGAAAGACTACAACTATAAATACTATTATCAAATACTTTGAGAGCGAAGGCGAAAGTATTGCGCTCGCGGCGCCTACGGGAAGAGCTGCAAAGAGGATGTCTGAAGCTACATCATATGAAGCGAAAACCATTCACAGACTTTTGGAAATAACACCTAATAACAGTGATAATTCAAGCAATATAGGTACTCATTTTGAGAGAAATGAAGACAATCCGCTTGAGTCAGATGTACTTATAGTGGATGAGGTCAGTATGGTGGATATTTTCCTGATGAATGCACTTTTAAAGGCTGTAGCAATAGGAACCAGACTGATTTTGGTCGGAGATATAAATCAGCTTCCAAGTGTAGGACCGGGAACAGTGTTAAAAGATATGATCGATTCAAATTGCTTTAATGTTGTAAGGCTGAATAAAATATTCCGTCAGTCCACAGGAAGTGATATTGTTGTAAACGCTCATAAAATAATGACAAATGAAGAGATTGATCTGGGTAAGAAAAGTAATGATTTTATTTTTATCAAACAGAGTAATCCCGAGCATGTAATGGCTTCCGTTATTTCCCTTATAAGAGATAAACTTCCTTCATATGTAACAGCATCTACAAATGAACTTCAGGTTATGACACCTATGAGAAAGGGTCCTCTCGGAGTGGAGCTGTTAAATTCATTTTTACAAAATAAACTTAATCCTGCAAGTAACTCCAAAAAAGAAAAAGAATATGATGCCACAGTCTTTAGAGAAGGCGATAAGGTAATGCAGATAAAAAACAATTACCAAAAAGAGTGGTTCGTATACAATGAAAAACATATGCCTGTGGATAAAGGACTTGGAGTTTATAATGGTGATACCGGAATAATTAAAGAAATAGATATGTTTTCAGAAAGCTTCACTGTTTGTTTTGATGACGGTAAGGTCTCAAATTATGAGTTTTCGGAGTTTAACGAAATTGAACTTGCATATGCTATTACTGTTCATAAATCACAGGGAAGCGAGTATCCGGCTGTAATTATTCCCATTTATAAGGGACCTGCAATGCTTATGAACAGAAATCTTATATACACGGCTGTTACAAGAGCAAAAAAATGTGTGGTACTTGTAGGTATCCCCGAAGTGTTTTACAGTATGATTCAAAACACTAAGGAGATGGCAAGATATACCGGTTTAAAATCCAAAATAATTGAGCTTTCAATGTTATCTAAGGAGGATTAGGACATATTTAAAAACATAGTTGATATTATTTACCCGAGAAGATGTCCTGTGTGTGAAGAGATAGTAAATGAAAAAGGTCATCTTATATGTAAGGCATGTATAAAAAAGCTTCCTTTTGTGAAAGAACCCTACTGTATTAAATGCGGTAAGGAAATAATTTCAGAAGATTCCGCTTACTGTGACGAGTGTAACTTAGACAGAGAGTTTGAAGCCGGAAGAGGACTTTGTAATTATACAGATGAGATGAGGCATATCATACTTAAAATTAAGTATGATAACAAAAGAGAGTATATTGAAGGCTTTGCAAAGCTAATGGCAATTCGCTATGAAAAGTTTATTAAAGTCTCAAATATTGACTGTATCATGCCTGTTCCCCTTCACAGCTCACGAAAGAGGGTGAGAGGATTCAATCAGTCCGATATTTTGGCAAAGGATTTATCAAAGTATTTGGATATTCCTGTATTACATGACTGCCTTTGCAGAATAAAAAAGACTATAGATCAAAAGGGCTTAAGCAGAACGGAGAGGCTTCACAATCTTGACAATGCATTCATGGTAAAGGATTTACCCCAAAATATTAAAAATATTTTGATTGTTGATGATGTATATACTACAGGTACAACCATAGAAAAATGCGCAAAAGTCTTAAAAGATTCTGGAGCAAATAAAATTTATTTCTTAACCATATGTACAGGAAGTATAAGTTAGTAGTACAATATACTTAGGTTTACAGTTCTTAAAACCTTACATTTTAACTTCCGGGAGGACATAATTTATGAAAAAGAGTTTATATCTGTTACCTTTAATAATCGTAATGCTTTCTGCTTGTGGAAATAAACAGGCGGATGTAGCGGCGACTGCAAAAGCGGATGAGAGTACGGTGGCTGCTACACAAAAAGATGATGCCGCCACTAAAGACTCAAAGAGAGTTGAGAAGGAGTTTGGAAGCTTTATCGTGGCTGACGGATTCGGTGAAGCAAAGGAACAGTCGGGAGGCGGAAGATATTTTTATGTTGTGGAGGGTCATGAACATGATGCAAGACCAAATAATATCTCTATAAATACCGGACATCAAAATTACAACTTGGATGAAAGTGAAAAGTTTGCCGAGTCTACCACATGGCAGTTAAATATGCAAATCAAACAATACGGTATGGATGCTGTAGTTTACGGTTCATCGGGAAAAACCGATGCAGGAGATATAATGTATATCTTTGATATCAAGTTTAATGACAGTGATGAGATAGATCGTCAATACTATATATTAAGAGATAAAAAATATGTGATGGTATTTATGTCAAACTTTGACAATGATGAGTCTGTAAACAAGGCGGCGGAGCTGATGGCAAAGAGTTTTGAGTGGAAATAAATTTTCTTTGTGCAAACTTTAAGGGTTTATTTTGACATTGTATAACTATTTTCCCTATGGTATACTTGTGTCATAATTCCAAGTAAAAAGGATAGAAGAATCTATGCAAAATAAAAGAGTAATGTTGAAACTGAGCGGTGAAGCTTTAGCTAAACCTGAGGGCGGTTACAACGAAGATAAAGTAAGAGATATTGCAAAGCAATTAAAGCCTTCTTTGGCTGCAGGTACAAATATAGGTATTGTTATCGGTGGAGGTAACTACTGGAGAGGCAGAACATCTGAGGCTATAGACAGAACAAAAGCGGATCAGATAGGAATGCTCGCAACCATTATGAATTGTATTTATGTATCTGAGATATTCCGTTCAGAGGGAATAGATACTGCAATCTTTTCAGCATTTGCATGTGGAGATATGGCGGAGATATTTTCAAAAGACAGAGTAAATGAAAGATTTAAAGAGGGCAAGGTTGTATTCTTCGGTGGAGGTACAGGTCACCCATACTTCTCTACAGATACAGGTATAGTTTTAAGAGCTATAGAGATGGATGTAGATATGATACTTTTGGCAAAGTCTATTGACGGAGTATATAATGCAGATCCGAAGGTAGATCCTAATGCCAAGAAGTATGACACACTTACAATTCAGGAAGTTATTAATAAGAGACTTGCTGTAGTGGATTTGACCGCTTCAGTAATGTGTCTTGAGCATAAGATGCCGCTTGCAGTGTTTGATTTAAATGAAGAGAATTCTATAAAAAATGCACTTGACGGTAAGATAAACGGAACAATTGTGACAGTGTAAATTGTATTATATTTAATAAACATAATTTTAAGGAGATTTTATGCAAGAGAGTATTAAAAAGTTTGAAGAGAAGATGACTAAATCTATCGATGTTTTGCTTGAGGAATACGCTTCAATCAGAGCAGGAAGAGCTAACCCTCATGTACTTGACAGAATAAAAGTTGAATATTACGGAACACCTACACCTATTCAGCAGGTAGGAAACATTTCAGTTCCTGAGCCAAGAATTATACAGATAGCACCTTGGGAGAAGTCTCTTTTAAAGGAAATCGAGAAGGCTATCAATTTGTCGGACCTTGGTATCAATCCTACAAATGACGGTTCATGTATCAGACTTATCTTCCCTGAGCTTACAGAGGAGAGAAGAAAAGAGCTTGTTAAGGATGTAAAGAAAAAAGGTGAGGCATGTAAGGTTGCTGTCAGAAATATCAGACGTGATGCTATAGATGCCATCAAAAAACTTGAAAAGGCCGGAGAGTTTACAGAGGATGATTTAAAGGACGGCGAAAACAAAATACAAAAGATTACAGATAAGGCTATTGAGAGAGTAGATAAGGCTATTGAAGACAAGTCAAAGGAAATATTAACAGTTTAATTAGCCGACTTCATATCAGTAGAGACAAATAGTTTCTAAAGTTTAAGAAGGTGGGCTTCCACCTTCTTGTTTTATAGTTTAAAGTGAATGGAGTATAAATTTGGAAAACTTAGTTATACCGAAAAGCATTGCCATAATACTGGACGGCAATGGCAGATGGGCTGAAAGAAGAAACCTGCCAAGAGCAATGGGACATAAAGCCGGATGTGAGGCACTTGAAAAAACTGTTGAGGATTGTGTACGACTTGGAGTAGAGTGTCTTACAGTATACGCTTTTTCTACAGAGAATTGGAAAAGATCGGCAGTTGAAGTAAGTGCTTTGATGAAGCTTCTCAGATTTTACATGGTGAAGCTTATTGATGTTGCAAATAAAAACAATGTAAAGGCTGTAATGATCGGTGATGAGAGCAGATTTGATCCCGATATCAGAAAAGGAATACAAAAGCTTGTGGATGCAACAAGCTCAAACACCGGTATGACTTTTGCCTTTGCAATAAATTACGGTGGAAGAGATGAGATAAAAAGAGCTGTAGAGCATATAGTAGATGATGCCGCTGCCGGAGTTATTTCAAAAGAGAATATAAATGAGGAGCTTATATCCTCATATTTAGATACAAAGAATTTACCGGATCCGGATTTGCTTATTCGTACAAGCGGTGAGCTCAGAGTTTCAAACTTCTTACTTTGGCAGATAGCATACAGTGAGTTTTATATTACGGATACCTTGTGGCCGGATTTTGATAAGGAAGAGCTTTTGAAGGCTGTTGAGAGCTACAGCAAAAGACAGAGGAGATTTGGAGGTCGTTAATGTTTTTTACCAGACTGATAAGTGGAATAGGACTTTTGATAGTGGCTATCTTGGCTTTTTATATCGGTAATTTACCGCTTATAATATTATCCGCATTGATTTCCGTTATAGGTTTATTTGAGTTTTACAGAGCTTTGGACCTTGATAAGAAAAATATTGCATATCTTGGATATTTGTATTCATTGATATATTATTGTTTGATTTATTTTAAATTAAATCAATATATATTCTTTTCAGTGATAGCATTTCTTATGCTTATTTTTGCAATATATGTATTTACATTTCCAAAGTATAAGACCGAGGAGATATCGCTTGTATTTATGGGAGTGATGTATATTCCGATACTGTTTTCATATGTTTACAATACCAGAACATATGAGGACGGACAGTATCTTGCATGGCTGATACTTATATCCAGCTGGGGCTCGGATACATGTGCATATGCGGTAGGATCACTTTTCGGAAAGCACAAAATAGCTCCTGTACTAAGTCCTAAGAAGTCTGTAGAAGGCAGTATAGGCGGAGTTTTAGGTGCCGCTCTTATAGGAGGTATATTCGGATTTATATTGTCGGGACATTTTACAAGTACTTTCTCACCTGTATTTACCTGTGCGGCTTCATGTGCCATAGGTTCTGTAATATCACAGGTTGGAGATGCACTTGCCTCGGCTATAAAGAGAAATCATGATATAAAAGACTATGGAAATTTGATTCCGGGACATGGTGGCATACTAGACAGATTTGACAGTATGATATTCACCGCTCCTGCAATCTTTTTTGCAATATATTTTTTGGGTTAAATAAATGAAAAAAATATCTATTTTGGGGTCCACAGGATCCATAGGAACACAAACACTTGATATAGTGAGAATAAATAATGATGTGGAAGTGGTAGCACTTTCCGCACACAAAAATATAGATTTACTGGAAAAGCAGATACGAGAGTTCAAACCTAAGGTGGTTGCCATATGGGAGGAAGCTGATGCTAAAATTCTTTCAGATAAAGTAAAGGATTTGAATGTAAAGGTGTGCTTCGGTATGGAAGGACTGATAGAGGTTGCCACTGTTTGTGATGCGGATATAGTTGTGACGGCTGTTGTAGGCATGATAGGTATAGAACCTACCATTGCGGCAATTAAGGCAAAGAAGGATATTGCACTTGCAAATAAGGAGACACTTGTTTGTGCAGGTCATATTATAATGCCTCTTGCGAAGGATATGGGTATAAATATATATCCTGTTGACTCTGAGCACAGTGCTATTTTTCAATGCCTTGATAAGAACAATCCTATCAAGAAGATCTTGCTTACCGCTTCAGGAGGTCCTTTTAGAGGATTCAGTAAGGAAGAGTTAGAAAATGTTACTCTTGAAGATGCTCTAAAGCATCCGAACTGGAGTATGGGCAAAAAAATCACCATCGATTCTGCTACAATGATCAACAAGGGATTGGAGATAATAGAGGCGTCGCATTTATTTGATGTGGATATTGATGATATTGAAGTGGTTATACAAAAAGAATCCATAATTCATTCTATGGTAGAGTTTAAAGATAACGGAATTTTAGCACAGCTTGGTACACCTGATATGAAGTTGCCTATTTCCTATGCTATTTTTTATCCGGAGAGACGATATATATCTGAGGAAAGAGTGGACTTTTCAAAACTTTCAACTTTAAACTTTTCAAAGCCTGATTTGGATGTATTTGAAGGACTTAAGATGGCTATATCGGCAGGCAAACAGGGTGGAAGTGCACCTACAGTTTTAAATGCCGCCAATGAATGGGCTGTAGATAAATTCTTAAATAAAAAGATTGGATTTACAGATATACCGCGTCTCATAGGTCTTGCTATAGAAAATCATCAGTTCAAGGAGAATCCGTCTCTTGAGGATATCCTATCATTGAAACAATGTACCGAAGAATATCTGGAAAGGATAAAAATTTGAATATAGTTATTGCACTGATTATTTTTGGAATAATAGTATTAATACATGAGTTTGGACATTTTCTTTTTGCCAAACTCTCAGGAGTAAAAGTTGTAGAGTTTTCTGTAGGTATGGGACCTAGAATTTTTTCTGTAAATGGGAAAGAGACCAGGTACTCACTGAAACTCTTACCGCTTGGCGGTTCCTGTGCCATGTATGGAGAAGATGAGGATGAAGATGCATCGGGAAGCTTTAACAGTGCACCGCTTTTAGGTAGAATTGCCACTATTGCGGCAGGACCTTTTTTTAACTTTATTTTGGCATTTTTAGTTGCCATATTTATAGTTGCAAATGTAGGCGTGGATAAACCTGTTATAAGCGGATTTGTATCAGGACTTCCGGCTGAGAGCTCAGGGCTTATGGTAGGCGATGAGATAGAAAAAATCAACGGAAGAGATATTGACTTTTACAGAAGTGTTTCCACATATCTGTTTATGAATCAGGGTAAGGATATTACACTTACAGTAAAAAGAAATAATGAAAAACAAACAATAACCGTTACACCTGTGTATAATGAGGAATACTCTCAATATATGATAGGTATAAAAAGCTCGGGATATGAAAAGCTGAAAAATCCTTTTTCTGTACTTAAGTATTCTGTTTTGGAAGTGAAATATACCATTTCCATGACTGTTGATTCACTTATATACCTTCTTAGAGGTAGAGCAAGAGCTAGTGAGATAAGCGGTCCTGTAGGTATTGTAAATATGATTGGGACTACGGTGAATGAGTCAAAACCGTACGGAATATTTGTTGTGCTGCTTTCATTGTCACAGATGGTTTTACTTTTAAGTGCAAACCTTGGAGTAATGAATTTACTTCCACTACCTGCACTTGACGGTGGAAGACTTATCTTTTTATTCCTTGAGGCGATATTCAGACGACCTTTAAACAGAAAAGTGGAAGGATATATCCATTTTGCAGGTTTTGCTCTCTTAATGCTTTTGATGGTTTTTGTAATGTTTAATGATATAAGAAAGATTATATGATGCTAAACATCATTGGAGTAAATAATGAGAAAGAAAAAAAGATTAGTACAAATAGGAGATAAATATATAGGCGGTGACATGCCTATTCTTATACAGTCAATGTGTAATACAAAGACTGAGGATGTTAAAGCAACTGTAGATCAGATTTTAAGACTTGAGGATGCAGGTTGTGACATAATAAGAGTTGCAGTGCCAAATTCGGAGGCCGCTTCGGCAATCTCCGAGATCAAAAAGCAGATACATATACCTCTTGTTGCAGATATTCATTTTGACTACAGACTGGCACTTGAGGCTATAAAGTCAGGTTGTGATAAGATAAGGATTAATCCCGGAAATATCGGAAGCAGTGAAAGAATAAAGGCTGTAGTGGATGCCTGCAAAGAAAGAAATCTTCCTATAAGAGTAGGTGTAAACTCAGGCTCTTTGGAGAAAAATCTTATAGAAAAATATGGCGGTGTCACTGCTGAAGGTATTGTAGAGTCTGCACTTGATAAGGTTAAAATTATAGAGGATATGGATTATAACAATCTGGTTATAAGTATTAAGTCTTCCGATGTAATGATGTGTGTAAAGGCACATGAGCTTATTTCACAAAAGACCGACTATCCTCTTCATATAGGTATTACGGAATCCGGAACGGTAAAAAGAGGTATGATAAAGTCATCTCTCGGCCTAGGTATTATATTGTATCAGGGAATCGGTGATACTATCAGAGTTTCACTAACAGGTGATCCGGTAGAAGAAATCTTTGCGGCAAAGCTTATATTAAACAATCTCGGGCTGAGAAAAGGCGGTATTGAAGTTGTATCCTGTCCTACATGCGGAAGAACAAATATTGATCTGATAGGTCTTGCAGGTAAAGTTGAAAAGCTTGTAGAAGGCTATGATCTTAATATAAAGGTCGCTGTAATGGGATGTGTGGTAAACGGACCGGGAGAAGCAAAGGAAGCCGACATAGGAATTGCCGGTGGAATAGGCGAGGGGCTTTTGATAAAGAAGGGCAAGGTGGTAAAGAAATTGCCTGAGAATGAACTTTTAGCAGCCCTTAAAGAGGAGCTTGATATATTGTCAAAAGAGGCATAGAATGTTAAAAAAATTCAAAGATGTTTTTCAAAGTTTAGAGTGTTCAGGACATATTGATGAACTTTTAAACTTTGTTTTTGTGGAAAAAGTAAGCGCCAGCAATGATATGTCTTTGATAAAAATAAATATCATTGCCGAGAGAATAATAGAGAAGAAAACAATCCTTGATTTGGAAAAGCTTATAAAGGATAAGATGTTTCCAAAGAAGAATGTTAAAATTAAAATATTTGAAAAATTCAAACTCTCAAGCCAATATACCGCCAAGAACCTTTTTGAGGCATATAGAGAGAGCATACTTCTGGAAATAAAAAACTATAAGATATCTCAGTATGTTATTTTAAACAATGCCTGTATAACATTTGACGGTTCATACATGGACATGACGGTTGAGAAAAATCCTTTAAATGAAAGTGTAATTGATGAGCTTGTAAGAATACTTGAAAAAATATTTAATGAAAGATGTGGAATACTTTGTACTGTAAGGCATAAGTTTATTGCAAGAAAAGAAAAGAATGAAGAGATAGAGTATGCCGAGCGAACTGTTACAAAGAAAAGCGACAACAGTGATTTTGTTACCGGAAATGCAAATGCGGCCTGGGAAAGCGGTGAAAATAATGAAGCTGCAAAACCAAATGAAGCTACAGCCAAGTCAACTTCACAAAATGATAACGGTAAGAAAAAGTTCGGAAACAAAGGCTTTGACAAAAAAGGATATACTCCTAAATATACAAAGCAAAAGCCGGATAATCCGGATGTTATTTATGGAAGAGATTTTGAGGACAATTTTATAAAACTCTCAGACCTTATCGGGGAGATTGGAGAAGTCACTGTCAGAGGAAAGATAATAGAAGTTGAAAGCAGATATCTTGAAAGAAGTGATTCCACACTTTATATTTTTGCAATTACAGATTTCAGCGATTCTATTTATGTAAAGATGTTTGTTCGTGGCGAGCAGTTGGATGCTGTTAAGGCAAATATAGTCAAGGGAAATTACATAAAAGTAAACGGTATGGCTCTGATTGATAAATTTGACAGCGAGCTTACTATATCTTCTATAAAGGGAATTAAAAAATGTGAGAAGTTTGAAGAAAATATCAGAACAGATAATGAGCCTGTAAAAAGAGTGGAGCTTCATTGTCACACAAAGATGAGCGATTTTGACGGTGTTTCTTCAGCTTCCGATATCATAAATCAGGTTAAAAACTGGGGTATGGATGCAATTGCAATTACAGATCATGGAAATATTCAAGGCTTTACAGAAGCCAGCCATGTGAAGAATCCACCTAAGATAATATATGGCGTAGAGGGTTATCTGGTAGATGATTTAAAAGAACTTGTGACCAATCCTATGGATAAAACCTTGGATGACGGTTTTATAGTATTTGATATAGAGACCACAGGTTTTTCCGCCAAAAACGATGCCATCACAGAGATTGGTGCTGTAAAGGTTGTAAAGGGAGAGATAGTTGACAGGTTCTCTACATTTGTAAATCCAAGAAGACCTATTCCTTTTAAGATAGAGGAACTTACACATATAAACGATGCAATGGTAATGAATGCCCCTGTTATCGAAGATATACTTCCGGAGTTTTTGGATTTTTGCGAGGACTATATTATAGTCGCACATAATGCAGGCTTTGATACCGGCTTTATACGTGAGAATGCAAAGAGGATAAACAGAGAGTACAATCCTTCTATAATAGATACCGTAGCAATGGCAAGACTTCTTTTACCGGATCTTAATAGATTTAAGCTGGATACGGTATGTAAGGCTTTGAATATATCACTTGAAGGTCACCATAGAGCAGTAAATGATGCCGAAGCTACGGCACAGATATGGGTGGAGTTTATAAAAAGACTTAAAGCAAGGGGGCTGTCAAAATTAGCAGAGGTAGCAAGTTTAGGTGAGACAAATGCGGATATTGTAAAGAAAACCAAATACAATCATGTAATAATACTTGCAAAGAATGATATCGGAAGAATAAATCTTTATAAATTAATTTCATTATCACATATTGATTTCTTTAATAAAAGACCAAGAATACCTAAGTCAATTCTTTCAAAGATGAGAGAGGGACTTATTATAGGAAGCGCCTGTGAACAGGGAGAGGTTTATAAGGCTATTTTAGATGATGCTACAGATGATGAATTAAACAGAATAGTATCATTCTATGATTATCTTGAGATTCAACCTATAGGCAACAATATGTTCCTTTTGGAAGATGAACAAAATGATATTCATTCAATAGAGGATCTTCAGGATATCAACAGAAGGATTGTAGAGCTTGGAAATGTATATGAAAAGCCTGTAGCTGCCACCTGTGATGTGCATTTTTTAAATCCTGAGGATGAAATATATCGAAGAATTATATTCTATGGAAAGGGATATAAGGATGCGGATACACAGCCGCCTCTATATCTTCGTACAACTAGAGAGATGCTTGATGAGTTTGAGTACCTCGGCAGTGAAAAAGCCTATGAAGTGGTTGTTACAAATACAAGAATGATTGCGGATATGGTGGAGGTGATATCACCGGTAAGACCTGATAAATGTCCGCCTGTTATAGAAAATTCGGATGAAGATCTGACCAATGCCTGCTATAAAAAAGCACATGAGCAGTACGGTGAAGTATTGCCTAAGATAGTGGAAGACAGACTGAAAAAAGAGCTGAATTCCATTATTTCAAACGGATTTGCGGTTATGTACATTATAGCAAAAAAGCTGGTGGAAAAGAGCAATGAAGACGGCTACCTAGTAGGTTCAAGAGGATCTGTAGGTTCTTCCTTTGCAGCATATACCTCAGGAATAACAGAGGTTAATCCGCTACCGGCACATTATTACTGTGATTGTAAATATGTGGACTTTGATTCACCTGAGGTAAAGGCGTTTGCAGGAATGGCAGGCTGTGATATGCCTGATAAGATTTGTCCGAAATGCGGTAAGAAGCTAAAAAAAGACGGATTTGACATTCCTTTTGAGACATTCCTTGGATTTAAGGGAGATAAAGAGCCCGATATAGACCTAAACTTCTCAGGAGAATATCAGCCAAATGCCCATGAATATACCGAGGTTATATTCGGTAAGGGTTATACCTACAGAGCAGGAACAGTCGGTACTCTGGCAAACAAGACGGCATACGGTTATGTAAAGCATTATTTTGATGATAAAAATGAGAGCAAGAGAAAATGTGAAATAAACAGACTTGCTGTAGGCTGTGAAGGTGTAAGAAGAACTACAGGTCAGCACCCGGGAGGTATCATAGTATTGCCTCATGGTGAAGAAATCTACACATTTACACCGGTACAAAGACCGGCAAATGATATGACAACAAAGACCATTACCACACATTTTGATTATCATGCTATTGACCACAATCTTTTGAAACTTGATATACTGGGGCATCAGGATCCTACAATGATCAGAATGCTTCAAGACCTTACAGGTATTGACCCTGTTAAAGATATTCCACTGGATTCAAAGGAGACTATGAGTCTTTTCCAAAACACTTCGGCACTTGGTATTGAGCCGAAGGATATACTTGACTGTCCGCTTGGTGCTTTAGGAGTACCGGAGTTTGGTACCGACTTTGCTATGCAAATGTTAATTGACACCAAGCCACAGGGACTTTCAGACCTTGTAAGAATTGCAGGACTTGCACATGGTACCGATGTTTGGCTTGGAAATGCACAGACCTTGATACTTGAAGGCAAGGCAACCATCAGAACGGCCATCTGTACCAGAGATGATATCATGATTTATCTTATAGAACAGGGACTTGATGAGGGTGAATCCTTTAAGATAATGGAGAGTGTAAGAAAGGGTAAGGGACTTACAGACGAATGGGTGGAACATATGGAGGAAAAGGGTGTACCCGATTGGTATATCTGGTCCTGTAAGAAAATAAAGTATATGTTCCCTAAAGCCCATGCGGCGGCCTATGTTATGATGGCATGGAGAATTGCTTACTGTAAGATATTTTATCCTTTGGCATATTATACGGCATACTTTACTATAAGAGCTACAGGATTTAACTATTCTCTTATGTGTATGGGAAAGGATAAGCTTGAGTTTAATATTGCTCAGTATAAGAAAAATCCCGATACCACAGCCAAATATGCGGATACTCTTCGTGATATGAGAATAGCGCAGGAGATGTACGCAAGAGGTTTTGAGTTTGCAAAGATTGATCTTTTCAAAGTGCATCCTACAAAGTTTCAAATAATGGATGACGGCAAGATAATGCCTTCTCTTTCAAGTATTGAAGGCCTTGGCGAGACTGCCGCAACGTCCATAGTCAATGCAACAAAGGCCGGACCTTTCATTTCAAAAGATGATTTTATGTCAAGAGCCAAGGTCGGAAAGAGTACATGCGAACTTCTTGACAGCTTGAACTTACTGGGTGATTTGCCGGAGAGCAATCAGATATCGTTTTTTGATTTGATGGGGTAAAATGTAATGATTACATGAAAGCGACTGAAGGTGATTTCGGTCGCTTTTTATAAGTTTGTTTATAGCTTCTTATTATAAATATTTATGAAATATAAAACTTGTCATATTTTTAAAAGTTAATTACCTTTACTTTATGACAAAGAATTGCTATAATATTTATATCTAATTGGAGGAGTAATTTATGATGGATTTGATTGATATTGGAAAAAGAATAAAAAGTCTTAGGAAAGATGCCAATCTTACACAAAATAAAGTTGCAGAGTTTTTATCATTAGATCAAAGTATGATAGCAAAAATAGAAAGAGGAGATAGAAGTGTAAGCTCGGATGTTATTGAAAAACTTTCTTATCTTTTTTGTTGTACAACAAATTATATTTTGACAGGTGAGGATCCGGAACAAAAATGTATGATTTCCTTCAGGTCCGGTGATATCACAGAGAGCGACTTGGAATCATTGACAATAATTAATAAGATAGTTTTAAATCAATTTGAGATGGATAAAATTGCGAGGCAATAGATGATTAATAAAATGGAAATAAGTAGTAAAGCTGCACTTCTTAGAAAGAAATTGGGAGAAGATGAATCATCACCTATTGATATATTTCAACTGGTGCAGACAATAGATAAACTTACACTTGTTTTTTACCCTCTGAATAATAATATAAGTGGAATTTGCTACAAAGGAAAAAGTTCAAACGTAATTGTAGTTAATTCGGATATGTCTATAGGAAGGCAAAGATTTTCTCTTGCACATGAGCTTTATCATTTATATTTTGATGAAAGCGGTATTAGTTCGGCAAGTTTAACAACTATAGGTAAGGGAGATGAAAACGAGAGAAAAGCCGATCAATTCGCATCATATTTTTTAATACCTCAATCATCTTTGTACGGAATGATTGAATCTATTAAGGAAAAAAATAAAAATGATAAGCTTAATATAGAAGATGTTATTAAAATTGAACAGTACTACGGGGTCAGTCATAAAGCAATATTATATAGACTGATGGAAGAAGGAGAAATTGATTCTGAAGATATAAAATCAATGGAAATAGGCGTTATCATACTCGCTGCCAGATTAGGGTATGACACAACAATTTATTATCCTTCAGTGAAAGATAAAAAGAAAATGGTATTGGGACATTATATAGCTTTGGCCGAAAAGCTTTTAGATGAAGAATATATTTCATATGGTAAATATGAAGAAATACTGTTGGACGGTTTTAGAGATGATATAGTTTATGGAATTGAAGGGGAGGACGGTGTTATTCTTGATTGATTCTATATTTTTTGATACGGATTGTATAAGTGCTTTTTTATGGGTTAAAAATGAAAGTTTACTCGAAACAATGTATTCAGGAAAAATTGTTATTCCTAAGGAAGTTTATGATGAACTTAATAAGCCTTCAATTCTACATTTAAAACATAGAATCGATCAACTTATTTCAAGAGGTTCTGCTAAAATAATGACAATGGACATTATGACAGAGGAATACGATTTATATAGGAATCTCACGACAATATCTGAATATAATCACAAAGTAATAGGTAAAGGTGAGGCTGCATCTATTTCATTGGCCAAAAAGTATAATGGAATATTGGGTAGTAATAACCTAAGAGATATTAAATATTATGTTGATAAATTTTCATTAAAACATATTACAACGGGAGATATACTTGTTAAGGCATACGAAGACAATTTAATAACAGAAGATCAAGGTAATATTATATGGTCAGATATGTTGTCTAAGAGAAGAAGAATAGGAGCTAATTCATTTACCGAATTTTTAAAGATAAAAAAATCTAATGATAATTTATAGAAAACAATTTATAAGGGGGAATTTATGGCAAAAAGACCTATATTTATTGCAAAGGATAAGTATCCTTTTTATACGGAGAAAACAATTGAATTTGAGTATTTTGCAGGATTTTCTGAAACTCAAAAGAAAAAATCAATTAACTCTCTTCACAATTCTTACAAAGAACAAGGTGGAGGTAATGTTTTAGAGATTTCAACTAAGGGAGATAATAAACTTGGAATAAACCTAAGTGCCTTTAACTTGTTGACCTGTATAAACGGGAGTCAATATAAACTTGAATGTGTATTTCAAGGAAGTAAAGTGTTTGAACATGGTGGACCGTATACAGATTTATATGATGTAAAACCGTGGGAGGCAAAGAAAGATAGCCGCTTAAGAGAAAGTGGAAAGGTAATAGGATTTAAGTTGTTCGGAAAAGATTTTAAAAGCGAACCTAAAGATTTTTTCTATAATTGGATCTACATAAATGCCTTAGCTAAAAATAAGAAATATTTGGAAGAACTTGATATGTATGAGGCATTTACAGATATTGAGTTTAATCCGAATAAATCCATCAACTGCCAGGCCAGATCTGTTGCAATTGCAGTCGGATTAAAAAAAGCCGGTATATTGGAAAAATGTATTTCGGATGAAAAAGTTTTCTTAAGTGAAGTTTATAAATAAATAGATAACTTATAACTTATACTTTTATTTTAATAATTCATATTTGACAAAATACAAATGTAGTAATACAATTGTATTACACGAGAAAGGAGATTGTTATGTCTGTAATTAGTTTAAGAGTTCCGGAAAATGAATTGAATATTTTTAAATCATATGCAAAACATAATAATAAGTCTCTGTCTGAGATAATCCGAATTGCTATGCTTGAACGTATTGAAGACGAATATGATCTTAAAATTTTTGAAGAATATGAGGCTGATAAAAAGTCAGGTACACTAAAAACAAGACCAATCAGTGAACTTTGGAAAGACCTTGACTTATGATTTATGAAATAAGTACAACAGAAAAATTTGATAAATCATTTAAAAAATTAGATAGGCAAACTCAAAGGATAATCAAAGCATGGATTGAAAAAAATCTGATAAACTGTGAAAATCCAAGAATACACGGTAAAGCTCTCACTGCAAACAGGAGCGGACAATGGAGATATAGAGTTGGAGACTATCGTATTTTAGCCGAAATACAAGATGATAAACTTGTTTTAATCTTTATTGATGTCGGACATAGAAAAGATATCTATTTGTTTTAAGGCATGTGTATTTATTTTCAAGCTGTCAAGTAAAAACACTTGACAGCTTCTTTTTATGCTGTTATACTCTCACAGTATGGAAAATAATGATACCTGACTTCCGTCGTTTCTCTCAAAACCTAGTACTCTAGGTATCCAAGAGCATGCAGTTTTGAAAGAAATTGTCGACTTCAGCTTTGGTTAAATAGAGGGCATCAAGGTTACTAAAACCAACCAGTTTTTT
>NZ_BTHK01000012.1:0-91693 GCF_033242365.1 Lachnoanaerobaculum sanguinis | reverse complement strand
TCAAATTTTTTGAAATATTTTTTATGTAAGAAAAGCCTTTAAAATAAGGGATTTAAAAGAATTGCATAAAACTAAATAGCTTATTAGAAATTTAAAACGTCGGAACTTTCATAGTACTTCGACGGAAGACGGGTATAAGTCGGTCAGAAATATATTGAATTAAAAATACATAAAGCCTACAAATAAGACACAGCTATTGACAACTGATTTATAAGATGTACAATGAAATTAAATAAAAGCTTCGTGAAAGTTTTGTATGGGGAATGAGGAGGAATCTTATGGATATGCAGTTGTTTTGGGACTTCATATGGACAGTTATAAATGTGGTCAGATATGTGGGATATTTTGTTGCCGTCGGACTTATTGTAAGATATCTGATAGTAAAGTTAAAGAAGTAATGAAGCAGTTAAAAGTATAGTATTTATAAAAAGAGCAGTTTACCTTTTGCGGTAAACTGCTATTTTTACATTCTCCTAATTTCCGCCTGTATCATATTTCCTACTAATGAGGCAAAATTATCAAGCGATTTTACTTTTACAAAACTTCGGCCGAAGATTTTCTGAACATTCGGCAGGTCGGCGTCATCACCTGTAAAGGCGCAGAGGACATAAATGTTTTCAAGCTTTGCTTTATGCACAAGCTCGGTCATATCCTCTATAGCGATATCACCGCTGTAATTTCTTGATTTACCCTTGACCTCGAGCATATCATTCGGCTTGATATCCGTAAGCCATATCACAACTCTGTGAGAAGCATTGTTTTTCTTCATCTGTTCCATTAAAGCGTTAAGCGCAAGACCGTCTCTGTTGGCACCTGTTGTAAAGAATCTGAATATCTCATTGTTTTTTGAGGTCTCATTGTAATCTCTGTAAAGATTCATTACAGTGTAGCCGTTCATAGATGAATATCCCCATACCCTTACAGGAACATGGCAGTTATCAAGTGCTTTTGAAATAATATAGCCTTGTGTAGATACTGTGTCCATACGATGAATCTGTGAAGCTGAGGCATCAAGTAAAATATCGACACTTATACTGCCGCTACCTTCCACCACCTGTTTTTCAAAAATCTTATTATTGTTAAGATACAGAGCCTTCCAGACAAGAGCGGGATTTAATTTACCTGTCTTTGAATAAACTGTAGTAGGCTCAAGCTGAGTCAGCAGAGCATTTTTGATACGATTTGTAAGTTCCAAAATGACAGCATTATTACTTCCTATATTGTCAAAGAAAAATTCCTTGTTTTTAGTATACTGCTTTTGCATTTCTTTTCGCATTTTTGCGGCAAATCCGCTTACCTTGTCTTCACTCTCACCTCTTGTAAAAAATATTCTGGTACCTTCATGATTACCGGTACAGCACTCTCTTTGTATTTTCTCTGAAGTCTTATCATCATAGATGGACTTTCCGAAATAGCTGCTGATATATTTTCTTAGTCCTTCTTCCGTGATTCTGTTAAATTTTTCAGAGTCTGTTTCAAATGCGGAGGCGTCTGCACCTCCCTGATTTTCGACATAGCCAAGTACAAGCTTGGTGACGCCTTCAATTTCATTTGATACGCCTGCCTTTTTGCCGAAGAAGAGTCTTGGAACAGGGATTTTAAATCTGCGCTTTTGACCCTTTGCACTGACACCGGGAAGATAGGTAAAATACTTTGCAAGAGTATTGGAGAGACTCCGAATAAAACCTTCAGTATCCACATCCGCACCGATTTCAACCTCACTTAAGAGCTTCCTGTCTACCAAATCGGGCAGCCCGCTGTCCTCACCCATAGAGGTTCTGTAATGTCCTTCAAGTATCCATCCCTCTCTGCTTTCAGCAATACTCGGCATAAACTCTATAAGCTTTTGTTTGCAGTACTCTTTCCTAAGGAGTGGAAGACTTGGTCTTGAATCCTTTTCCTTTTCAAAGGTGGAATTTTCAAGTGCAATCCAAAACAATGCTTCATAGGTTCCCTGCCCTATGGTTTCATGGAAGGTGTTATAAAATTCCTTTAACCTTTTCCAGTCAAAATGTGCATAGCTGCCGCCAAGTATGGTATTCCAGTAAAGATCCGCTTTCGCATCATTGTCATACATACGAAATCCGACGGAAACATCATAATTTCCTGCAGCATTCCAAATCATGTTTGCGGCTCTCTTTTTTTCAAACTCCGTCAAGATCATGAAAAGATACTCTCCCCCGAAAGACTTTCAGGCAATCTGGCACTTACAATATCAAGTACAAGCTGTCTTTCATACTCATCAAAGCATTTATTGATAAGTCCCATTTCGAGAGCCTTTGTAACTCCAAGTCCCTTTTTCATCATTCCTATACAGGAGATAAGACCTCTAAGATCGAGACTTCTTGTAGAGATTTCACCGCCCTCACATTTTTTTCTTATTTCATCAAAGAGAGTGGCAAATTGTGATATGTACTCAGGTTTTAGAGTAGGATATTTATCCTTTATAAGCTTTTGTAAGTTTTCTGCCGATATAACAGGCATATGAAGTACCATAAATCTTGAAGCAAGAGCTTCATTCATCTCTCTGGTGCCGGCATAGCCGTAGTTCATTGTACCTATAAATCTTGTGGCTTCATGAAGATTTATTCTGTCATATCCCGGCAAATCAATGGTTCTTCTAAAGTCAAGTACCGCATGAAGTACGGCAAGAGATTCATTCTTTGCCATATTTATTTCATCAAGCACTCCGAAACCTCCCTTTACGGCACAGTTTAATATAGGTCCTTTTCTAAGCTTGACCTCACCGTTTTCAAAGGTGTCCGAGCCTATAAGAGATGAAGCGTCGGTATTTATATAAAGTGATATGTCCCACTGGGGTCTTGCAAATGCCATGGCAAGATTTTGTGCCAATACGTTCTTTCCTGTAGCTTTAGGACCGTCAAGCAAGATATTTTCACCTGCTATTATAGCTGTAGCTGCTTCTTCCCAAATCTCTTTTCCGTAGTAAAGATATGAATCTTTCGGGATTCTTCTTTCGTCCTCGGTTTCAAGCTTATAAAAGCTTCTGAACGACTTTATTTCTGAAATGATTTTATCCGATATATTTTCCTGTTTTAAAAATTCTAAAATTTCCATATTTCCTCTGTCTAATAAAAAATAATAAAAAACTCCCAAGACAGTATTATATTACAACTGTCTTGGGAGGAGCAATAATTTTATTTACTTTACAGGATCGGCAGGAGTGAAACCACCCTTTTTACCTCTCAGGATAGTAAGAACTGCGTATAAAGCGGCAATTACGGCACCGCCGATATAAGCAATATTCCAGCTTAAACCGAAGCCAAGCTTTGCATTCAAGATATAGCATGCACAAATAAATGTGTAGAAGACACCCGGTATAAGGGTCATCCATGCCCACTTTCCTCTCTTATTTATTATCAAATAAATAGTAGCGGCGGCAAGTGGGAAGAGTGCCATTGTCTGGTTAGACCATGCGAAATATCTCCAAAGAATATTGAATCCCTTAGGATCAATCTTTGCCCAAACAAGGATTGCACCTACTATAACGAAAATAGGAACGGCAAGACTTAGTCTTCTCGCATTGTTATCCTGCTTGATATGGAAAGTATCTGCAATAGTAAGTCTAAGTGCACGAAGTGCGGTATCTCCTGATGTTATAGGAAGTATAATAATACCGATAAGTGCTACGGCACCTCCGATAGGTCCGAGTGCATATCTGCATACTACACCTACAACACTGGTAGGAGAAATAGCAACAAGCTCGCCTCCTTTTTGGATCATATACTGCCATACACCCTTGTCACTAAGCTGCATTGTGATACCGCCGTGCTCGGCTGTGAACTGGATAAGTGCCATTGTGCCGGCAGCCCATACCATAGCGATAAATCCTTCAACAACCATCATATTGTAGAAAGTCATACGACCTTCTTTTTCGCTCTTAATTGTACGAGCTACAAGAGCTGTCTGTGATGAATGGAATCCTGAAAGGATACCGCAGGCTACAGTAACGAAGAAAATCGGAATAAAATGTCCTGCTTTAAAATATGCGGCATAGTCAAATGACTGTGTTGCCCAGCTTCCCCAAACATCTACAAGCGGATAATGGAAGATAACCATTGCACCGAATACACCAAGTGCAGAGAATACCAAAATCGCACCGAAGATAGGATATACACGTCCGATAATCTTATCAATCGGGAATACTGTTGCAATAAGGTAATAAGCAAAAATCACAGCGTAAATGATCCATGTAGAAACTTCTGTAGGAGCACCGCTGAAACCGAAAACCTGAGTTGCGGCTATATCACCTGGTGTATAAATAAATACTGTACCTACAAGTAAAAGTAAGAGGCATACAAATACATCATAAATCCAGAATACGGTTTTACTTGTATATTTGCGAACCATCTCAGGCATCTGAGCGCCGCCGTCTCTTGTACAAATCATACCTGCAAAATAGTCATGAACCGCACCGCCGATTACATTACCTATCGGTATTGTAAGAAGTGCTATAGGTCCGAAAAGAATACCCTGGATAGGTCCGAGAATTGGTCCTGTTCCTGCGATATTAAGTAGGTTGATAAGTGCATTTTTCCATGTAGGCATAGGCACATAGTCTACACCGTCCTGCTTAGAATAGGCCGGTGTTTCTCTGTCGTCAGGCTGAAAAACATGGTCACATAACTTACCCATGATAAGTCCGCCTACGATTAGAATCACAAGGCCGATCATAAATGTTGCCATAGAAAATTCCTCTCTTTCTATCTATGTTTATTAATACATAATAAACATACTACTTGAAAATAAGTTTTTCAAGTTTTTTTAATAAAACATGGAAATATCTTTCATAAAAAAATAAAAATTATAGAAAAGCAGACGGCTGTCTTTTATTTAAGTAAATAATAATTAATGAAAAAATGTATGGTTAGAGGCTGCTAACTATGCTAATATAACATAAAAACTTAGTGTATTCGGAAAGGAGGAATCTGTGAAAATAGGAGATATTCTGATAAATAAAGGGGAAAAGAAAAAATTCACACTTGGGAATATAAGCGGAACAGCTTTTTGTGGGAGAAATACAGGGAAAACTTTAGTTATAACTGCAGGAGTACATGGCGGAGAATATGTGGGAATAGAGACTGCTCTAAGACTTATAAAAGAACTTGAAGCTGAAAAATTATCCGGAAATATTATTATCTGCCCTGTTTTAAATACCGAAGGATTTTATGACGGAGTAAAACAGATATCCACATCGGATTATAAAAATTTAAACAGGGAATTTCCGGGTGATGAAAAAGGTACAAGTACACAAAGGATGGCTTTTGATATAGAAAAATATCTCTACCCGATAGCTGATTTTATAGTGGATTTGCATGGGGGAGATATTAATGAGAATCTCATTCCTCTTATCTTCTTTCCTTACGGCTCCGGTGAATATATGAAAAACTATGTGAGAGATATAGCTTCGAGAATGAGCGTGAATTTTAGAGTAGGATCATATGCGGATAATGGTCTGTACAGCTATGCTGCAAAGAAGAATATTCCCGCAATGCTCTATGAAAGGGGGGCACATGGTATATGGAGTGAAGAGGATGTACTGGCTGAAAAGAAAGATATGTATAAGCTGATGGAGATACTTGAGATAATAAAAGAGGATTATGATATCAGTGTAAATAAAAAACAAAAAGAGATAGTGAGTGCGGAGTATGTAGAGGCGGAGTGTGACGGGCTTTGGTATCCTTATGTTAAACATGAACAGAGAGTAAAAAAGGGAGAACTGCTTGGAGTTTTAAAAAATATAGAAGGTGATGAACTGCAAAGAGTCGAAGCAAAATTTGATGCGAATATTTTATACTATACATTGTCCTTGGGGGTCAGAAAGAAAGATGCATTAATAGCATACGGAACTGAATGAACAAATCACTTGACAAATTTATGTAGTAAAATTAAAATACTTTGAGTATCAAACTATTTGCTTTGGTATTCAAAGTATTTTTTATTTTGATGAAAGTCTTATGAAAGGACTTATGAAGGATGAAGATAGCACTTGCAGGAACAGGCTCAAAGCTGCCTTCTAAGGTTTTGACAAATGATGATTTGAGTAAAATCGTAGATACAAGTGATGAGTGGATCAGCCAAAGAACCGGAATCAAAAAAAGACATATCATAGGTGAAAATGAAAATCTGGTAAGTCTGGCATTTGCAGCCGGAAAAGAAGCATTAGAATCTGCAAATATTGAAGGTAAGGATTTGGGACTTATCATAGTGGGTACTTCCACTCAGGATAAGAGACTCCCAAATACCGCATGTGAGTTGCAACCGCTTTTAGGAGCAAAAGACTGTGCATGTATGGATGTAAGCTCTGCATGTTCAGGATTTATATATGCACTGAGCATTGCATATTCTATGATGAATACTCTGGATATTGAGTATGCTCTTGTAGTAGGCGGTGATGTACTTTCAAGAGAGATGGATTGGACTGACAGAACCACCTGTGTACTTTTCGGTGACGGTGTGGGAGCGGCAGTACTGAAAAAAGCGGATATAGAAGAGGGATTTTTAAGCTTTGATATAGGAGCTGACGGAAGTAAGGGATTTGCACTGTATGATAATTCTTACGGTGATGACAGATATATAAGAATGGACGGACAAGAGGTCTTTAAATTCACTGTCAGAACGGTGCCTCACAGCATTGAAAACGCTATACAAAAGGCCGGGGTACATAAGGATGATATAGATTTATATCTTTTACATCAGGCAAATTTGAGAATACTTGAGGCTGTATCCAAAAAGCTGGATATACCTATTGAAAAGTTACCGCACAATCTGGAAAATACCGGAAATACTTCGGCAGGAAGTATACCTTTACTGCTTGATGAGGTAATAAAAAAAGGTATTGCAAAAAAAGGTGATTTGATTTTGCTTTGTGGATTCGGAGCAGGATTAACCTGGGGAACTTGTGTATTAAGATTGTAATATTTTACAACTTAAATATAAATAAAATAAACATTTAAAAGGATGGAGAAAATTATGTCAGAGAAAATGAAATCAATTATTGCAGAGCAGTTAAATATCGATGCATCAGAAATCACATTGGAGTCAAGCTTCAAGGATGATTTAAATGCAGACTCACTTGACCTTTTTGAGATGGTAATGGCACTTGAGGATAACTACGGTGTTGAAATACCTTCTGAGGATTTAGAGAAGCTTTTAACTGTAGGTGATGTGGTAAATTACCTTAAGGACAAGGGCGTAGATAATTTATAAAAAATAAAAAACGCCTACGGGCGTTTTCTTAAAAAGGCAGAGGAAATTAATGCAAACAGAAATAACAAAACTATTAGGTATAGAATATCCGATAATTCAAGGCGGTATGGCGTGGGTTGCCGAGCATCATTTGGCTGCAGCGGTAAGTGCGGCAGGCGGACTTGGACTTATTGGCGGAGCAAATGCACCGGCAGAGGTTGTAAGAAATGAAATAAGAGAGGCAAGAAAGCTTACAGATAAGCCTTTTGGAGTAAATGTAATGCTTATGTCACCTCATGCGGAAGAAATTGCCAAGGTAGTTGTGGAAGAAGGTATAAAGGTAGTTACTACAGGCGCAGGTTCACCTGAAAAGTATATGCAGATGTGGAAGGAAGCCGGAATAGTGGTAATTCCTGTAGTTGCGAGTGTCGCACTTGCAAGAAGAATGGAAAGATGCGGAGCGGATGCCGTTGTGGCGGAAGGCACAGAGAGTGGCGGACATATAGGTGAAGCTACTACAATGACTTTGGTTCCACAGGTAGTAAATGCGGTAGATATTCCTGTTATTGCGGCAGGCGGTATTGCAGACGGAAGAGGTTTGGCTGCGGCACTTATGCTTGGAGCAAAGGCTGTACAGATAGGCACAAGATTTGTGGTTGCAAATGAGTCTATTGTACATGAAAACTATAAAGACAGAGTAATCGCTGCCAAGGACATCGATTCTGCCGTAACAGGCAGAAGTCACGGACATCCGGTAAGAAGTCTTAGAAACGCTATGACCAGAGAATACACGAAGCTTGAGGCTGAGGGTAAGAGTTTTGAGGAACTTGAGTATTTGACTCTCGGTACACTCAGAAAGGCTGTTATGGAAGGTGATGTTGTAAACGGAACCGTTATGGCAGGTCAGATAGCAGGACTTATAAACAAAAAGCAAAGTGCAAAAGAAATCATTGACGAGATAATAAGTGAGGCAACTAATCTTTTAAAGAATGCAGGGAGCTTAGTATAAATTATGAAGATAGCATTTTTATTCCCGGGACAGGGAGCTCAAAAACAAAATATGGGCAAGAGTTTTTATGAAAATGATGCGGATTCAAGGGCGGTTTTTGACAGTGTCAAAACAGTCACGGGGATAGATGCATGTGATCTGATTTTCAAAGAAAATGATGAATTAAACAATACAAGATATACACAGATAGCCATGGTGGCAACAGGTATTGCCATGTTAAAGGCTGTAGAAAAAACAGGACTTAAGGCTGATATATGTGCAGGTTTAAGCCTTGGAGAATATGAAGCACTGTATTTAAGCGGTGCCATAAGAGCTGAGGATGCCATTTCGGTAGTGGATAAAAGAGGTCAGTACATGTCGGAAATAAAGGGTGGTGCAATGAGTGCCGTACTTTCACTTTCCAACGAGACTATCAAGTCTGTAGTTGATGAGATAGACGGATGTTGGGTGGCAAATTATAACTGCCCGGGACAGACTGTAATATCAGGCACTGAGGAAGCGGTTACTCTTGCAGGTGAAAAATTAAAAGAAGCCGGAGCAAAAAGAGTGCTGCCTTTAAAGGTAAGTGGTGCTTTTCACTCGGGACTTATGAAGGAAGCCGGAGAAAAACTTTCAAAAGCACTCGACGGTATCGAAATAAGAGATATTCAGATACCTTATGTGGCAAATATCAATGCACAAATTGTTACAGATAAGAATGAAATCAAGAAAAATTTGATAGATCAGGTATCCGGAAGTGTACATTTGGAACAGAGCATAAGAAAAATGATTGAATGGGGAGTTGATACATTTGTAGAAATCGGTCCCGGTAAGACCATGGCAGGTTTTGTAAAGAAAATTGATGCACAGGTAAAAATGTTCAACATTGAAGAGTATGCGGATGTGGCAAGTGTTTGTAGTCAGATTTTGGAGGCAAAATGAAAAGATTAGAAGGCAAAACAGCTTTGGTAACAGGTGCGGGTAGAGGCATCGGAGCCGCTATAGCGAAGAAACTGGCAGCTGACGGAGCACTGGTATATGTAAATTATGCGGCATCAAGTGAGGCTGCAAAAAAAGTTGCAAAAGAGATAGAGGATAATGGCGGAAGGGCAAAAATCTGCCAATGTGATATATCAGATTATGAGAGTACCAAGCAGATGATCGAAAATATCATTTCAGAGGACGGCGCTGTAGATATACTGGTAAACAATGCCGGTATTACAAAAGATAATCTGATGATGAGAATGAAACCTGAAGAGTTTGATGCGGTAATAGCTACCAATTTAAAGGGAAGCTTTAATACCATGCAGGTGGTTTCAAAATACATGATTAAGAAAAGAGCCGGAAGAATAATAAATATTTCTTCCGTTAGCGGTGTGATGGGCAACGCAGGTCAGATAAACTATGCGGCATCAAAGGCAGGAGTTATAGGAATGACAAAGACTGCGGCAAGAGAGATGGCAAGCAGAAATATTACCGTAAATGCCATAGCACCGGGATATATAAGAACAGATATGACAGATGCCATGACGGATGATGCCAAGGCAAAGATAAATTCATTTATTCCGTTGGGATATCAAGGTGAGGTAGAGGATATTGCAAATATGGTAGCATACCTTGCCGGTGAAGAGGGCAGATATATTACAGGTCAGGTCATCAAAATAGATGGCGGAATGAGCATGTAATCAAGAAGGATTGAAAGAACAACTAAAAAAGAGGTGACTATGAGAAGAAGAGTTGTTATTACAGGTTTGGGCGCTATCACACCGATAGGTCTTAATGTCAATGATTTTTGGAAGAACATAAAAGCGGGTGTACACGGTATAGGACCTATAACATACTTTGATACAACCGACTATAAGGCAAAGCTGGCAGCTGAAGTAAAGGGCTTTGATGCCAAGAACTATATGGATCCAAAATCTGCCAGAAGAATGGAGCAGTTTTCACAGTTTGCCGTAGCGGCAACAAAAGAGGCCATTGAAGATGCAAAGCTTGATATGTCAAAGGAAGATCCTTATATGGTAGGAGTTGCGGTAGGATCGGGAATCGGATCACTGCAGTCCATGGAAAAGGAATACGGAAAACTTTTGGAAAAAGGGCCAAGCAGAGTGGCACCACTTTTGGTACCTATGATGATTTCAAATATGGCGGCAGGTAATGTAGCAATTGCCTATGGATGTAAGGGAAAGAATATAAATGTAGTAACGGCTTGTGCCACAGGAACAAACTGTATAGGCGAGGCATTCAGATCTATTGTTTACGGAGAGGCTGATGTAATGCTTGCCGGAGGTACGGAAAGTTCCATTACTCCTATCGGTGTGGCAGGATTTACTTCACTCACAGCACTTAATACTGTAGATGACCCTGACAGAGCATCAATACCTTTTGATAAGGACAGAAACGGATTTATCATGGGAGAGGGAGCAGGAGTTTTAGTTTTAGAAGAACTTGAGCATGCTAAAAAAAGAGGTGCACATATATACGCCGAGATGGCAGGATATGGTGCAACCTGTGATGCATTCCATATTACTTCACCTGCAGAGGACGGCTCGGGCGCTGCAAAGGCTATGGAGCTTGCAATAAAGGATGCAGGTATGAAGCCTGAGGATATTGACTATGTTAATGCACATGGTACAGGAACTCATCACAATGATTTATTTGAGACCAAGGCAATAAAGACAGCTCTTGGTGAGCATGCAGATAAAGTCGGAATAAGTTCTACAAAGTCAATGGTCGGACATCTTCTTGGTGCAGCCGGAGGTGTTGAGGCAATTGTATGTGTAAAATCTATAGAAGACGGATTTATGCACAAGAATGTAGGGCTTATAAACAAGGATCCGGAGTGCAATCTGGACTTTTTGACAGAGTCAAAAGAGGTGGAAGTTAACGGAACAATAAGCAACTCCCTTGGCTTTGGCGGTCACAATGCAAGTATAGTTATAAAAAAATTCGTGGAGTAAACCTATGAAGATAGATGAGATTATAAAACTTATAGAGACAGTAAGTAAGAATGATGTTGATACATTAAATTATGCTACAGATTCTGAAAAAATTGTTATAAAGAAAAATAAAACAAAACTTGTAGCAGGAGAGGTTCAGGCCGTACCGGTAGCACAGAGTGTAAGTTTTGAAGCTGCAAGCACGGTAGAGAACACAAAGGTTGCAGGTCATACCGTAACATCACCGCTTGTAGGAACTTTCTACAGTGCACCTTCACCTGATTCACCAAGCTTTGTAAATGTAGGTGACAGAGTAAAGAAAGGCCAGGTAATAGGTATCATTGAGGCAATGAAACTTATGAATGAGCTTGAGAGTGATTTTGACGGTGTTGTAAAAGAGATCCTTGTTAAGGATGAGGATGTGGTAGAGTTCGGACAGCCGCTGTTTATTTTGGAGTAAGGAATATGTTGGGAATCAAGGAAATTCAAGAGATAATACCTCATAGACATCCGTTTTTACTTATTGATTGTATTGAGGAGCTGGAGCCCGGCAAAAAAAGTGTCGGATATAAATGTATAACATATAATGAGTCTCAGTTTTTGGGACATTTTCCCGAAGAGCCTGTAATGCCGGGAGTACTTATGATAGAGGCATTGGCGCAGACAGGCGCCGTTGCTATATTGTCAGTACCTGAGAATAAGGGTAAGACAGCATATTTCGGAGCTATAAATTCCGCTAAATTCAAAAGAAAAGTTGTTCCGGGAGATAAGTTGAAACTTTCCTGTGAGATAATCAGATCAAAGGGAAGAATAGGAATAGGTAAAGCTATAGCAAGTGTAGACGGTGAGATAGCGGTAGATGCCGAACTTACCTTTATCATTGGAGAATAAATGTTTAGAAAAGTATTGATAGCAAACAGAGGAGAGATTGCAGTCAGAATAATCAGAGCACTTAGAGAAATGGGTATCATAAGCGTTGCCGTATATTCTGAGGCGGATAGAGACAGCTTACATACTATGCTCGCAGATGAGGCTATTTGTATAGGACCTGCACCTGCGATGAAGAGCTATCTGGATATGGAGAGAATACTAAGTGCGGCTATTACAACGGGTGCCGAGGCTATTCATCCGGGATTCGGATTTTTATCGGAGAATGAGAAATTTGCAAGACTTTGTACTGAAGTCGGAATAAAGTTTATCGGACCTAAATCTGAAACAATTGCTAAGCTTGGTGATAAGGCTGTAGCCAGAGCAACCATGCAAAAAGCACATATTCCTGTAATACCGGGAACTGACGGAAGTGTCAAGGATGTGAATGAGGCATTAAAGCTTGCCAAAAAAGTAGGATTCCCTGTAATGATAAAGGCGGCTCTTGGCGGTGGCGGAAAGGGTATGAGAATATCAAGAAGCGAAGATGATTTTGCCGAGAACTTTATGACTGCAAAGGCTGAGGCTCTTAAAGGCTTTTCGGATGACTCAATGTATATTGAAAAATATATAGAAAGACCGAGACATATAGAGTTCCAGATTTTGGCCGACAGCTATGGAAATGTAATACATCTTGGTGAAAGGGATTGTTCCATACAAAGAAGACATCAAAAGGTGTTGGAAGAGGCCCCGTCAGTATTCCTTGACAGTAAGCTCAGAGAAAAGATGGGAAAAGCCGCTGTAAGTGCGGCAAAGGCTGCCGGATATGAGAATGCCGGAACCATTGAGTTTTTGGTGGATAAGAACAGAAACTTCTACTTTATGGAGATGAATACAAGAATTCAGGTAGAGCATCCTGTAACAGAGATGATCACAGGTATAGATCTTATAAAGGAGCAGATCAGAGTAGCTGCGGGAGAGAAACTTTCCGTTACTCAAAAAGATGTTAAGATTGAAGGACATTCCATAGAGTGCAGAATTAATGCCGAAAACCCCGATAAGAATTTTGCACCTTCTCCGGGAAGAATTGAGAGTATGCATTTGCCGGGCGGTAACGGTGTAAGAATAGATACACATATTTATGAAGATTACACAGTATCACCTTTTTACGATTCCATGCTTTTAAAATTGATAGTTCATGGAAAAACAAGACAGGAAGCTATTGCAAAGATGAGATCCGCTCTTGGTGAGATAGTAATTGAAGGTGTGGATACAAATATAGACTTTAACTATGAGATTATTAATAATCCTTACTTTATAGATGCTGATATAGATACTTCATTTATAGAAAAACAGTTTAAAATGTAGCAATGAAAGTTTTGAGGTGTTGTCATGTTTAGAAATATGTTTAAAAAGACATATGCAAAGATAGAACCGGAAAGTGAAAAGATAGATATCCCGGAGGGACTTTGGAAAAAGTGCAGAATCTGTAAAGAGCCGATTTTTGCTGAAGATGTAAAGTCAAATCTTTATACATGTCCGAAATGCGGCGGATATTTTAGAGTTCATGCATACAGAAGAATAGAAATGCTTGTGGATGACGGAAGTTTCATCGAGTGGAATAAGACAATGCCTATATCAAATCCTTTGGATTTCCCGGATTATGAGACTAAGCTGGAAGAGGAAAGACAAAAGAGTAAGCTCAATGAAGCTGTAGTTACCGGAGAGGCTACTATAGGTAATGTAAGAACAGCTATAGCCGTATGTGATGCAAGATTTATGATGTCTTCCATGGGAAGAGTGGTTGGAGAAAAGATAACGGCAGCAGTGGAAAAGGCTACAGAAGAGAAAATGCCGATTATTATTTTCTCATGTTCAGGCGGTGCCAGAATGCAGGAGGGTATGATTTCACTTATGCAGATGGCAAAGACCTCAGCAGCATTAAAAAGACATCATGAGGCAGGACAGCTTTTTATAAGCTTCCTCACAGATCCCACAATGGGTGGAGTAAGTGCTTCATTTGCAATGCTTGGTGATATTATACTGGCAGAGCCTAAGGCCCTTATAGGATTTGCAGGCCCGAGAGTTATTGCACAGACTATAGGAACAAAGCTGCCGGAAGGTTTCCAGAGTGCAGAGTTTTTACTTGAGCATGGATTTATAGATGCTATAGTGGAAAGATCTGAACAAAGAAGCGTATTAAAGAAGATACTGAGAGCTCACACCTCAGGATTTAAGAAAGTTGCACGTCAGGAAAGTCAGGATGAAAACACCGAAAAGGTCGCAGAGAAGCGCCCGAAGGTAAAGGCACCTAAGACTGCCTGGGACAGTGTACTCTTATCAAGAAGACCTGACAGACCTACTGCAAAGGATTATATTGACAGAATGTTCAGTTTCTTTTTGGAATTACATGGTGACAGACTCTCAGGAGATGACGGTGCCATTGTCGGCGGTATAGCAAACTATTATGGAAAACCTGTAATGGTTGTGGCAGAGCAAAAGGGTAAGAGCATAAAAGAAAATAAAATCAGAAATTTCGGTATGCCAAATCCAAGCGGTTATCGTAAGGCGCTAAGACTTATGAAGCATGCGCAGAAGTTTAATATGCCAATCATTTGCATAGTGGATACTCCGGGAGCATTTTGCGGAATAGAAGCAGAGGAGAAGGGACAGGCCGAGGCAATAGCAAGAGCACTCTTTGAAATGAGCGATATGACAGTACCTATACTTTCTGTTGTAATAGGCGAAGGAGGATCCGGAGGTGCACTTGCACTTGCCGTAGCCAATGAAGTTTGGATGCTTGAACATTCAATATATTCAATACTTTCACCGGAAGGTTTCGCTTCCATATTATATAAAGATGCAAAAAAGAGCAAAGAAGCTGCTGAGGTTATGAAAATCACCTCAAAGGAACTCTTAGCTTTGGGTGTAATAGACAGAGTTATAAAGGAAAATATACCTTTGACTGTAGACACTATGGATACTGTAATAGAAGAGATGGTTTCAAATATGGACGATTTCTTTGAGAAGAATTCTTCAAAATCCAAGGAAGAAATTGCAGAGGACAGATACAACAGATTCAGAAAGTTTTAAATAGCTGAAAGGGGAATATGGAATTCTTAAAAATAGGTGATAAAAGTTTGCTCTATCCCATTATCCAAGGCGGTATGGGTGTAGGAATAAGCCTTTCATCCCTTGCGGCACATGTGGCAGGCAATGGAGGAATAGGAATTATATCAACAGCACAGATTGGATTCAGAGAAGATGATTTTTATAAAAATCCTATAGAAGCAAATCTTCGTGCCGTAAAGACCGAACTTCAAAAAGCCAGAGATATTGCGGCGGAAGTATTTGAAAAGAGATTTAAGGTGTCAAAGCAGGCTTCTAAATTCTTGGAAAAATTAAAAAATTATAATCCTTTTATAGGCTTCAATATAATGGTGGCAACAAATAAATATGCGGACTATGTAATAGAAGCCGTAAAAGCCGGTGCGGATATTATAATATCCGGAGCCGGACTGCCTATAGAATTGCCGGAGCTTGTAGCAAAGGGACAGGCGCTAAGCGAAAACGCAAAAAAGACCTGTATTGCACCGATAGTATCAAGCAGAAAAAGTGCAAAAGTTATTTTAAAGATGTGGGACAGAAAATATAACACTACAGCGGATGCTGTAGTAATAGAAGGACCGCTTGCGGGAGGGCATCTTGGATTTTCCTATGATGAGCTTCATGAGCTGGGCGCTGATACTATGGCAAGTAAAAATTATAAAAGAGAAAAATATGATGCCGAAATAAAAGAAATCATAGAGGAAGTAAGAATCTATGAAGAAAAATTCGGCAAAAAGATTCCGGTATTTGTAGCAGGCGGTATATATACAAAAGAAGATATGGATCATGCCATAAGTTTGGGTGCGGACGGAGTACAGATGGGTACAAGATTTGTTACTACATATGAATGTGATGCACCTGATGATTACAAGCAGACATATATTGATGCAAAAGAAGAAGATATAGTTATCACAAAATCACCTGTAGGTATGCCGGGAAGAGCCATAAGAAACGACTTTATGGACAGACTGAAGACGGGTCCTATACCGATAAGACATTGTCACAACTGTTTGGCATTGTCTGTATGTGACAGAAAGACAATACCATATTGTATAACCGATGCACTGTGTTCTGCAGCAAACTCGGATGAAAGTCACGCATTGCTTTTTTGTGGTTCAAATGCCTACAGAGCTACAGCGCTGGAGCATGTTGAAGATATAATGAAAGAGCTTACGGAAAAATAAATAATTAAAATTTGATAAGATTCGGACTTTAAAAGGTCCGAATTTTTGTATTTGATTTTTTCAAAGAAAGCGCGAAGTTTTAGATTATAAATATAAGACAGATTTAAAGACAAATGTTCATTGATTTTCAGATAAGTTTTTATTAGACTGTTAGAGATACTTTACCCGGGAAATGCAGTTTAGCAGAATGTCATAGGTATGTAAGATTTACTTAATACTTATGTGCCATATTTGTGATATAGTATTAATAAGTTAGAGGGTAAATTTTAAAATTAAAGTGAGTATAAAAAATGAAAATCAAAAAAATTATAGCCGGTGGACTGTCAATATTATTGGCGGTAGGAGCGATAAGCTTTGCACCGTGGAACGGAATGGTAACATATGCAGCCACACCTCCAAGTATAGCATCGCAGGGAGCTGCACTTTACAATGCAAATACAGGTGAATTCCTGTATGAAAAAGATGGGAATAAGCAGTTTTTCCCTGCCTCGATCACTAAGATTATGACAACATTGCTTGCTTTGGAGCAGGCGGATCTTGATGACACTGTGGTGTTTTCAAAGAGTGCAACCACAAATCTGGAATCGGGAGCTACAAATCTTGGTGTAGTGGAAGGTGACAGAATAAGTGTAAGAGATGCCCTTTACGGAACAATGCTTGCCTCGGCAAATGAAGTTGCAAACGGACTTGCCGAGCATGTCGGAGGTTCAATACCAGGCTTTGCAAATATGATGAATGCAAGAGCGAGAGAAATAGGTGCAAAAAACACAAATTTTGTAAATCCGAGCGGTTTGAACAATCAAAACCACAAGACTACAGCTAAGGATATGGCATTGATTGCCGCTGAAGCGTTTAGAAACCCTAATTTCAGAGCTATTGCAAGTACAAGATATTATACATTTCCCGCAACAAAGGGAAAACCTGCCACTTCAATTGCAATGCATCATAAGATGATTCAGACTAATGACAACAGATATTATCCGGGTGTAATAGGCGGAAAGACCGGATATACAAAGAGTGCGGGAAATACTTTGGTAACATGTGCGGAGAGAAACGGTGTAAGACTGGTAGTTGTAATACTAAAGAGTCAGGGAACTCACTATACAGACACAAGAGCCTTGCTTGACTACGGCTTTGAGATAGCTTCAACAGGCGGTGTGGATATCGCATCAAAAGATGTAAGTGTAAAAAAGAGTATTACCGGGGCTGCAGTGCAGGCTGCAAAAAAGGAAGTGGTGGCAAGAACAGAATCTGCACAGCAAGTTCAGGTAACAAATGCGGACAGTGCAAAAGTGGATGCCGCACCGAAGTCAATTGCCACATCTGATGTAAGGGCTGAAAACTACGGTCCGGGTATGGCACCGGATATAGGTTGGAAAGAGAGCAACGGAAGCTGGTTTTATGTAAAATCAGATAGAACAAGTGCCAGAGCGGAAGTTTTAAATATTAACGGAAAGAAATACTGGTTTGATGCCGACGGCAAAATGGCAAAAGGTTGGAGACAGGACACAAGCGGATCCTGGTATTTTATGGAGGATTCCGGAGCGATGAATTCTTCAGGCTGGCTTAAGTACAACGGACTATGGTATTATTTGGGAAGTGATGGTAAAATGTTGACAAATACCACCACACCTGACGGATACACTTTAAACAGTGACGGCGTTTGGGTAAGCTAGGAGTTTGATGAAAAATATATTTTCTAAAATTATAGGATTAGGAGCAGTGGGGAGTATTTCCTTGCTGCTCCGTTCTTTTTATGAAAGAAAGAACTTTAAAACTGTACAATACAGTATAAGCAGTGAAAAGATTAAGAGTGATAAGAAAATAGCCTTTTTAACAGATTTACATAATAACAGTTTCGGAAAAAACAATGAAAAGCTTTTTGCGGCTATAGATGATATATCACCTGATTTGGTACTTATAGGCGGTGATATGATAACTGTAAAGGGGCGACTTGGTATAGAAAATGTGCTTGTGCTTTTAAAAAGACTTTCGAGTAAGTATAAATGTATATATGCCAACGGAAATCATGAACAAAGGCTGAGTGAGAATAAATTCGGATTAAATTACAGGCAATATAAGCAGATAATTGAGGATATGGGAATAGTATATCTTTCAAATAAAAGCTATGATTCGGATGATAATATATGCGTTCACGGATTGGACCTCGAGAAAAAATATTATTTGAGAAGATTTAAAAAGCCTCTGGATCAGGGTTATATAAACAAGCGCATAAGTATAGATGAATCAAAGTTTAATATATTATTGGCACATTCACCACTGTTTGTAAAAGACTATGCAGACAGTCATGTGGATTTGGCACTTGCAGGGCATTTTCACGGTGGAACGATAAGGCTTCCCGGCGGTATAGGCGTAATGACACCACAGTTTCATTTCTTTAACAGATTGGTTGTAGGAATGAAAAAAGTGGGAAATATGGTTCAGATAATCGGAGCAGGACTTGGAACTCACAGTATCAATATCAGGTTGAATGATATGTCTGAGCTGATTGTGATTAATCTTAAGTGTCGCAATAAAGCTTGAAATTTGTTACAATAGTAAGGTTGAGTGATATCTATATATGAGAGGTGAGTATGGAGATTTCATACAAATTGGAGAGGTTTGAAGGACCGCTTGATTTGCTTTTATATCTTATAGAAAGGGATAGAGTGGATATATACGATATTCCGATTGTGAGTATTACGGAGCAGTATTTAAACTATATGAACGAGCTGGAAACCGATGATCTTGACTTGATGAGTGAATTTATTGTAATGGCTACCACGCTTCTTGATATAAAGGCAAAGATGCTTTTACCGCTTGAAGAAGATGAGGAAACAAAGGAGATCATTGACCCGAGAGCTGAGCTTGTGGCAAGGCTTTTGGAATATAAAAAATACAAGATGATGGCAAATGAGCTTGCCGGAAGATATTTTGACGCAGGTAAAATACTTTTTAAGGAGCCAAGTATTCCGGCTGAAGTGGAAGGATATAAGGAACCTGTAAACCTGGATGAGCTTTTCGGCGGTTTAAATCTACACAAGTTAAAAGAAGTATTTGACCGTGTAATGAAGCAAAAGGAAAACAGGATAGATAAGGTAAGAAGTAATTTCGGCACTATAAAAAAGGAACCTGTATCTTTGGAAACCAAGATAACGGAGGTTATGGCATATGCCAGAAAGCACAGAAAATTTACCTTTAAATCACTCCTTGAAAGTCAGGTAAGCAAGCTTGAAGTTGTTGTTACATTTTTAAGCGTATTGGAACTTATGAAAATAGGTAAAATAGCTCTTTTACAGGAGGAGACTTTCGGAGAAATGCAAATAGAAACTTTGGAAGAAGAGGGAAAGGAGGAGACGCTGGATCTTAGCGATATATTAGATGGCTAAATTAAGTAAAACAGAAGCGGCGATTGAGGCAATACTTTTTGCCTTGGGAACATCTGTAGAAATAAGGCAATTATGTGCCGCTCTTGATATGAAAGAAAATGAAGTGATTCAAAATCTCGAATCATTAAAGACAAAATATGAGAATGATAATAGAGGAATACAGATAATTGATCTGGGAGATTGTGTTCAGATGTGTACAAAGACAGAGTACTATGAACAACTTATAAAGGTATGTAAGACACCTAAAAAGCAGGTGCTTACCGATGCCCTGCTTGAGACATTATCAATTATTGCCTACAAACAGCCTATTACAAAGGCTGAAATAGAACGTATAAGAGGTGTCTCATCGGACCATGTGGTTAGCAGGCTGGTAGAGTTCGGACTTGTTTATGAAGCCGGAAAACTTGATGCACCCGGAAGACCTTCACAGTTTGCAACTACCGAAGAATTCCTAAGAAGATTTGGAGTTGAGTCAAAAGAATCATTGCCAAGACTCAATTCTGATCTTGAAGCCGAGATAGTGCATGAGGTTGAGGAAGAGACCGGATGGAAGTTCGGCTTTGAAAGTGAAGTAAACGGAGTAGAGGAAGATAATTAATATGAAGATAAAGATAAAATATTTCAGTGAAGAGATTGAAAAACTGAAATTCATAGATGGAAAAAGTGACTGGATAGATTTAAGAGCCGCTGAAAGAGTTGAGATGAAGTCGGGAGATTACAAGCTTATCAGACTTGGAGTGGGAATGGAATTGCCGCTTGGATATGAAGCATTGGTGGTACCCAGAAGTTCCACTTTCAAAAACTTCGGAATCTTACAGACCAACTCAATGGGAGTTATCGATGAGTCATACTGCGGTGACAATGATGAATGGAGATTTCCGGCATTGGCAGTGAGAGATACTGTTATAGAAGTAAATGACAGAATATGCCAGTTTAGAATAATAAAGCATCAGGATGCATTTGAATTTGAAGAAGTGAATAAATTGGATGGAGTAGACAGAGGTGGCTTTGGCAGTACAGGGAAAAATTAAAAATATATTTGCATTAGGCATATTATCTCTTGTTTTACTAAGCGGCTGTGGCGTAAATGAAAAGAAATACTTTGAAAGCGGCAAGGCCCTACTTGAAGAAGGTAAATATGCACAAGCTGTAGAAGTCTTTGATAAGGCTATAGGCGTACATGGAAGCAAAAATATCAGAGGTCTTGAAATAGATATACTCAGATACAGAGCGGAAGCCGAGTATAAAGCCGGAGATTACAAGGCTGCAGAGCATACATACAGACTTCTTATATCTGCAGATGAAGAAAGAACGGAATACTTGGATATGCTGGCTATCATATATACTAAACTCAGCAATGTAGATATGGATATAGATATAGCAGATGCCGTAGCAATGTATGATAAGGCACAGAGTCTGGATGACAGAGGTGAATTACATATCAATGCCGGTATCAGTATAGTACGGTATTATGAGGATATGTATGATAAGAGTTCAGATTCATCATATCTTGATAAGGCGGAAGAGTTTTTAGAAAAACAGTTAAAAGAAACCAATAGAAAGAGCGCCAAAGTGCTGGCTGTTTATGCAAAGCATTTGTCAAAGAGAGAAGATTATGACAAGGCACTTGAAGCTGTGGAAGAAGGTATGGCACTTTTGGAAAATAAGACTTTAAATGCACATGATGATGAGACCTTAAAGTCTTTGATGTTTTCAAAAGGATCATGCTATGAATATATGAGCGATTATAATAAGGCTTTGGAATGTTTCAATGCATATATTGAAAAATACGGCGAGGATGAAGAGGTTTCTCATGAGGTGGCTTTTTTAAAGTCCAGAATCAGATAGGTAGTATATGAGTACATATGAAACAAAAGAAATAGTTGAAAAGGTAGTTTTGCTGGGAGTTGATGTGGGTGATGATACAAAGGAATCCATGAAAGAACTGGCAGAGCTTGTGGATACTGCAGGTGCAACAGTTCTTGACAGTATTATACAATCCAGAGAAAGGATGCATCCCGGCACCTACATAGGTAAGGGTAAGATAGAGGAAGTCAAAGACAGAGTTATAGAACTTGGAGCTACCGGAGTGGTATGCGATGATGAGCTTACACCTGCACAGCTGAGAAATCTTGAGGATCTTTTAGACACCAAGGTAATGGACAGAACAATGGTCATCCTGGATATATTCGCAAAGAGAGCAACAACAAGTGAAGGAAAGATTCAGGTAGAATTGGCACAGTTAAAATTTTCTTCTGCAAGACTGGTAGGACTTAGAAGCAGTCTTTCAAGACTTGGTGGCGGTATCGGTACCAGAGGTCCGGGAGAGAAGAAGCTTGAGATGGATAGAAGACTTATTCATGAGAGAATTTCTCAGTTGAAAGCGGAGCTCAAAAAGGTTGAAAGCCATAGAGATCTGATAAGAAAATCCAGAGATGAAAATCTTGCCTTTAATGTGGCAATAGTGGGATATACCAATGCCGGAAAATCCACTTTGCTCAATAAGCTCACAGATGCAAATATTTTGGCAGAGGACAAGCTCTTTGCAACTCTTGACCCCACTACCAGAAAGTTAAAACTTGGAAGCGGTCAGGAAATACTGGTAACAGATACTGTAGGTTTTATAAGAAAACTTCCGCATCACCTTATAGAAGCATTCAAATCCACTCTGGAAGAGGCAAAGTATGCAAATCTTCTGATACATATGGTGGATGCTTCAAATGAAGAGGCATCATCACAGATGTTGGTGGTATACGATACACTAAAGAGCCTTGATGTGGTTGATAAGGACATAATTACAGTATTTAATAAGACAGATTTGATGGAAGAGAATATGGAGCTTCCAAGAGATTTCCACGCAGATAAAGTTTTAAAGATGTCGGCAAAGACCGGAGAGGGTATAGAGGATTTAAAAAAGACTGTTGAAGATATTTTACAAAAGCAAAGAGTTTATCTTGAGCATGTATTCCAGTATAAGGATGCCGGTAAAATAGCAATTGTCAGAAAATTCGGTGAAATTCTCAGTGAAGAATATATTGACGAAGGAATCAGTATAAGAGCATATATTCCGGCTGAAATCTTCGGAAAAGTAATTTCCACTTGAAAAATCCACATATGTAATATATATTAGTATTACCTAACTTAGCAAAGCCTAACTTGGTAAATGTTATATATTACTTGGAGTGGATATGTTATTAGCACTTTTGATTGCCGGTAAGATGTTGATGGGAACCGGTGGTGACAGACCGAACAGAGAAGAGAAAATTTACGGTAAGCAACATTTTTGGAGAGATAAAAAAGAAGAAATGGGCTATAGATTGCAGTATAGTCTTCTTGACGGTCATGCAAGGATTCTTGATAAAAATAATATAAGAAAAGCTACCGGTACAATGAGTGCTATGGAAGAGAAATTTGAAAGGTTGGTTTCAGGCAGTTTCCTAAAGCCCGGAGATGTGATTGGAGTATCCAGAGCATTATATGATCACTACGGTATTTATATAGGAGACGGTAAAGTTATTCACTATGCGGACAAAACCAAGGATTTTGGAAGGAATGTCAGCATATACGAGACTGATTTAAAGGAATTTACCGAAGGGTCACAGGATTATTTTGTACTTCATTTTCCAAAGACGGGCGGTCCGCCAAGGAAACTCAGGAGCAGTACAAACTTTGATAAAAATCCGAGAGAACAGACCGGCATATTTGATTTTTTATTTAAAGCAAAGTATAAGCTGTTTTCACCGGAGGAGACTATAGAGAGGGCAAAATCAAGGCTTGGAGAAAGAGCCTACAATTTTACCAGAAACAATTGTGAGCACTTTGCACTTTGGTGTAAAACAGGAGTATCTTTTTCACGTCAGGTGGATATGGTACTTTCAATATAGTAAGTTTAAGAGCTTTCGGGTTTTTTAACCCGGAGGCTTTTTAATTTGATTTTAATTCAAGTTCAATGTATAATAAAAATGAAAATAATTTGTTCAAATATATTAGGTGGTTGAATATGATATATAACTATATTTTAGAAAAATTTGAATATGGAGAACCTATTTTCTTTAGTGAATTACCGGGAAAGTCTAAAGATTATCTTAGACAGCAAATTAAGAAGCTTGTGGATAACGGTAATTTGGAAAGATTATATAATGGTGTATACTATTTACCATATACAACTATATTAGGGACTAAAGGAAGAATTTCTATAGATAAATATATAGAAAAAAAGTACATTCAGACAAATCAGGAAACAAAAGGCTATATAAAAGGTCTTCAGCTTGCTAACCAATATGGATTTACTACACAAAATCCCTCATGCTATGAGATATGTAGTAATGAGGCAACTACCGGATATAGGAGACAGGAAGTTGATGGGAATACTTTAATTATATATAGACCGGTTAGAGAGGTTAATGAAGAGAATAGGGCGTCATTACAATTTTTAGATTTGATGTCTGAAATAGATAAGTATTGTGAGATTTCAGACGATGAAAAGATTAGAAAAATAAAAAAGTTTGTAGATATAAATAATGTAGACTTTAAAATGGTAAAAGAATATTTGCCGTTTTATCCGGATAAAGTTTATAGAAATATATATGAAGGGGGTGTGATGAGTGAATTGGTATGAGAATCAAAAGGAAAGGTGGGCTGAAATTATAAAGATTGTTGCAACCGAAGAAAATAGGAGTGTACAAATGGTTGAGAAGGATACTATACAGTCCATATTTCTTTTAAAACTGTCCTACAGTGAACTGCCATTCGTCTTTAAGGGAGGAACCTCGCTATCAAAAGTATATGATTTGATAAACAGGTTTTCAGAAGATATAGATTTATCTATGAGCAGAAAGATAACAGAGTCGGAAAAAAAGTCAGCAAGTTATATTGTAAACCATATAGCAAAAAGTATTGGGCTTGTTCTTACTAATGAAAAAGATATTATGTCGGGATACAGTTATAATAAATATGTTTTTGAGTATGAGTCTCTGTTTAGTAATATTCCGCCGGAAATTATAGTAGAAACAAGCTTTTACCAAACATCTTATCCTACAGAATTTCTTAAAGTCAGTTCAATAATAGGAAAGTTTTGTGAAAGAAGAAAAATAGAAATAAATGAGACAAAAAAACTAAATTGTACAATACATGTACAGGACTTAAATAGAACATTCATTGATAAAATCTTTGCAGTCTGTGACTATACGCTTCTAGGTAATGTAAATAGACATTCAAGACATCTATATGATATCGCAAAAATAATTCCAAATATAAAGTTTGATAATAGGTTTTATGAGTTAATTGGAAATGTCAGAAGAGATAGAATGCTTTCAAAGAATAATCCATCAGCACAAATAGAAAATGATATACCACAGATACTTGAAAGAATAATAGAGAAAAGAATATTTGAATCTGATTACAATAATATAACAAATAAGCTGTTGTATGAGAAGATGACATATGATGAAGCAATAAAAGAAGGTGTAGAAATAGTATTAAAGATGAAGGTGTTCTAGAGTCAACCTTTTTATTTCATCAAACATTTGTTATAATACCTTGGTGAAACAGGAGAGTAGGTCTATGAAAATCATTCTGGAAAATAATGAAGCCGAGATTGTAGAAAAGAAATCAAGATTTATAGCAAATATTGCTATGGTAAGCTCTGAAGAAGAGGCTCTTGAATTTATAGATAAAATAAAGAAAAAGTACTATGATGCGAGGCATAATTGCTATGCATATATCATAGGAGAAGAAGGAAATAAGAAAAAATGTTCGGACGACGGTGAACCGCAAAGAAGTGCCGGAATGCCTATGATGGAAGTACTGGAAAATCAAGGTTATTTTGATATAGTGGCAGTGGTTACTAGATATTTCGGAGGCACTTTACTTGGTGTGGGCGGACTTATACGTGCATATCAGGGAGCGGTTATAGAGGCGCTTGCCAATACTAAAACAGGAGAGATCGGAGACGGTTTTAGAGTACAGTATAAATTCGGATATGATTTTTACGGAAAGATAAAGTATATAGCAGACAGTGAAAATATAGTTATAGAAGATACAATATTTGATGAGATGGTGACCATAAGTCTGATATTTGAAAAGGAGACTTGCGAAAGACTTCAAAAGAAGCTTGTGGAAGAGACCAATGCCAATATAGAACAATTACTTATTGAAAAGATAAAATATATTACAGTTGATGATAAATGGTATAAGGAATACAAATAGAAAAGGTTAATACATTCAGAGGTTTAATAGATGCAGTTATATTTGGGAGAAGAGGGAAAGAAGTATTATTGGAGAGTCGTAGATGTCAGTAATATTGCCGATGTGGAGACTTTGGAAACAAAATTTGATTTGACAGAGGAAATGGCTGAATATGTTCTTGACTCAAATGAAAGGGCGAGAGTGGAATATGACGGAAAAAATCTGCTTGTGGTAATACATGTGCCGGCATTTACACAAAATAACGGACATTATGAGACAAGGTCAATAAAGTTTTTTGTAGATTCAGAGAGTATATTTATGTTCGTTACCTATGATACGAACTATATAGTTCCGCTTATTGAAAAGTATATACAGGCTGAAGAAGCAAGCAGTCCTATGATGCTTTTGTTTTTAAGCCTTTTTGTTATATCGGATTCATTTTTACCGATACTGGATAAGCTGAATGAAGAGAGATTACATCTTAACAGAAGACTCAGAATGAACACAAATGATAAGGGAATCTGGGATCTGTCAGACCTTGAGGTAGGTCTTATCTATCTTGGTGCCGCAACAAGACAGAATGTTGTTGCAATAAGACAGATGAGGATAACTTCGGCAATTAAAAAATGTAATGAAGCGGAAAAAGAAGAGCTGGAAGATGCGTACATAGAGGCAAAGCAGGCAAGTGATATGGCCGAGATGGCGACAAGCATAGTGGAGCAGATGAGCGGTATGTACAATAACCTGATAAATATAAAGTTGAATGAAACAATGCGTATTATGACCATATGGTCACTTCTTATGACAATACCTACAGTTATATCCGGATTTTTCGGTATGAATGTTGATCTGCCTCTGGCAAAAGTAGAGGGTGGATGGATAATTATAACTGTAATAACCGCAGTTTTGTTATGGGCGATGTGGAAATTTATTTGGAATAAACTTTAATAAGGATAATAGTTATATCAGTCAAAAAGAATGACTAATGTAACTATTATTTTTTTGCAAATTTTAGTAAATTATTTTTGAAAGGGGGCAATATGGACAGAAAAATAATAGTTGCAGGCCATATATCCTATGATATTACACCTCAAATATATGATACAAAAGGGAAAAACTTCGGCAAGCTTTTAAAACCCGGAAAACTTATAAATGTGGGCAGGGCGACAGTGGCAAATGGCGGAGCTGTAAACAATACAGGTATGGCATTGCACAAATTCGGAGCAAATGTTGATCTTATTGCCAAGGTCGGAGATGATGAGTTCGGTCGTCAGATAATAGAAAAATGTGAAGATAAGGGAGCAAAAACAAACTTTATAAAGGCTGTGGGGGAAGATACTTCATATACTATAGTATTATCACCACCGGGCTTTGACAGAAGTTTCTTACATTTCCCCGGAACAAACGATACCTTTAAATTTTCAGATTTAAATATGGAAAAAATAAAAAACGCTTATTTCTTCCACTTCGGTTATCCCACATTGATGGCCGGATTTTATAAAAACAATGCAAAAGATCTTATAGAAATGTATAAGAGTATAAAGGAAGCCGGACTTATCACAAGTCTTGATGTTGCCGCCATAGACCCTGAGGGTGATGCCGGAAAACTTGATTGGAAAGAAATCCTAAAGCAGGTACTTCCCTATGTGGATGTATTTGAGCCGAGTTTTGAAGAACTTTTATGTATGACGGATGAAGAAGCATATGAAGATCTTTTGGAAAGAGCGGGAGAAGAAGATGTGTGTATGTGCTTAAGCCTTGAAAAGGATGTGTTGCCGCTTGCAAAAAGAATCATGGAATTTGGAGTTTCAATTTTGCTTATAAAATGCGGTGCGGCAGGTATGTATCTTTGTACAGCAGATGATGTTTCAAAAAAGCTTGGACTTGGCAGAGAATGGGACAGCTTTAAATATTTTCAAAAGAGCTTTAAACCTGACAGGATAAAATCTGCAATAGGAGCAGGAGATACTGCTATAGCGGCATTTATTTACGGAATAGTAAATGAATATTCTCCAAAATCCGCTATAGAGGTAGCGGCAGGTACAGGTGCGATGTGTATTACGGAATACGATACTTATAGCGGTTTAATTGAGATAAAGGAACTTGAAGAAAAGATAAAAAACAACTGGGAAACTCAGGATTTTATAAAGGAGTAAGATTATGTTAATAACACTTAGGAATATTTTGGATATAGCGGAAAGTAAAAATATGGCTGTGGCTGCATTTAATGCAACTTCACTTGAGGGGATAATGGCTGTAATAGAGGCTGCAGAAGAGGAAAATGCACCTGTAATATTGCAGTTTGCCAATGCCGCACATGGAAAATACGTACCGCTTGAAAAGATTGGGAAAATAATGGTAATGCTTGCCGATGAGGCAAAGGTACCTGTATGTGTACATCTGGATCATGGTGATAATTTTTCTGAGATAAAGACTGCACTGGATCTTGGATTTACAGGAATAATGTATGACGGATCCGCATTGCCTTTTAAAGAAAATGTGGCAAATACAAGATATGCGGCGGCCCTTGCAGATGAATACGGTGCAAGTATAGAGGCTGAGCTTGGTGCTATGGGAGCTGAAGGTGCAGAAGAGAATGTTATGGGCGCCTATACGGATCCGGAGCTTGCAAAAATCTTTGTAGAGGAAACAGGTATAGATGCACTGGCGGCCTCATTCGGAACGGTACATGGAATATACAAGAGTGAACCCAAGCTTGATTTTGAAAGAATAGAAAATATCAGAGAACTGACAGGAGTTCCTGTTGTAATGCATGGAGGATCCGGCATAAGTGATGAAGACTTCAGAAGATGTATTGACCGTGGAGTAAGAAAGATAAACTTCTATACCTATGCGGCAAAATTTGCAGGAGATGCGATAAGAAAAATGGCCGAGGAGACAAGCGGAAATCTGTATTCACATGATGTATTTGTTACTGCAAGAGAGAGTATGAAGCAGACTTATAGGGATGCTATAAGAGTATTTAAGAATGAAAAATAGTATATGACAATTGTCATATGATACCCGTTACAAAAAACAATTATGTGAAATAACTTTTATTGATATTATTACATCATCAGCCTGAGGGCATTAAAAGGAGGTCTTATGAGAAGAAAATTAATGGCAGGTGCATTGGCATTTGTAATGGCAGGTAGTTTGGTAGCTTGTGGTGGCGGAGAGAAAAAGGCCGCATCCGAGGGAGAGAGCAAAGAGGCTGCTACAACAGCACAGAGCGGTGAAAGTCAAAGCGGAGAAAAGAAGCATTATAAGTTCGGATACACATGTATGGACGGAACAAACCCGTTCTTCGTTACCATTCAGGATAAAATCAAGGAAATGGTAGAGGCAAACGGTGACGAACTTATAGTAACAGATCCGGGAAATGATGTTACAAAGCAGATTTCACAGGTTGAAGATATGCTTTCACAAAATCTTGACGGATTGTTTATGAATCCGGTGGATGCACAGGGTATTATACCTGCACTTGATCTTGCAAAGGATGCAGGAGTTCCTATGGTGGGATTTGATACTGAAGTAGGCGATATGTCATATCTTGTATCATACACAGGATCAGATAACTACAATGCAGGAAAAGTGGTTGGAGAGGACCTTGTTAAGAAGGCACCTAACGGAGGAAAGATTATAGTTCTTGACTCACCTACTATGCAGTCTGTTGTAGACAGAACAAACGGTTTTATGGATGCTATAAAAGATCATGGATTTGAAGTTGTAGCACAGCAGGATGCAAAGGGAAATCTTCAGGTAGCAATGGGTATTGCAGAGGATCTTTTACAGTCAAATCCTGATGTTGTTGCAATCTTCGGTGGAAACGATCCTACAGCTCTAGGAGCTTTGGCAGCGGCAAATGCGGCAGGCATCAAGAATTGTATGATTTACGGTGTTGACGGTTCACCTGACATAAAGTCGGAGCTTGCATCAGGTAATTCTTTAATAGAGGGTACCGGTGCTCAATCTCCTGTTTCTATCGCAGAGAAGGCAGTTAAGATTATGTATGATTATGTAGAAGGAAAGCAGGTTGAAGAGAGATATCCTGTAGAAACATTCCTTATCACATCAGACAATGTAGCAAAGTACGGAACAGACGGCTGGCAGTAATCTTTAGCGGTATTTAACGAAACTACTATTAAATAACACAATTTAAGGCATCCCAAGGGATGCCTTATTTAGAAAATAAGAGCAGGTGAAACAGTGGCAGACAATATTTTATTGAAAATGAAAAACATATCTAAGAGTTTTCCGGGAGTTAAGGCCTTAGATAAAGTAAACCTCGAGTTAAAGTCCGGGGAAGTGCATGCACTGTTGGGAGAAAATGGTGCCGGAAAATCAACTCTTATAAAAGTGCTTGGTGGAATATACAGCCTTGATGAGGGAGAGATAGAGATCGAAGGCAAGAAAGTATCGATTGAGTCGGTTCACGATGCCTCAAAAAACAATATTGCGATAATACATCAAGAACTTGTTTTGGTGCCGTATATGACAGTGGCGGAAAATATATATTTGGGTAGAGAATCAGGAAAAGGATTTACTGTAAATATTTCAAAAATGGAAAAAGATGCTCAAAAGATTCTGGATGATTTGGGCATGGATATAGATGCAAGAGAACTTGTTATGAATCTTCCTATAGCTAAGCAGCAGATGGTGGAAATAACAAAGGCGGTATCGGTAAATGCAAAGATACTGGTTATGGATGAGCCGACATCTTCCATAAGTGACAGAGAGGTTGAAAATCTTTTCAACATCATGAGGGATCTGACAAAGAAGGGTGTAGGAATAATCTACATATCACATAAGATGAGCGAACTTGAAGAAATATGTGACAGAGTGACTGTAATGAGAGACGGCGAATATGTAGGAACAAAGGTCGTAAAGGAGACCAATAAGGATGAGCTCATCGCCATGATGGTTGGAAGGACTTTGACAAACTACTATGTAAGGGATTTTATGCCGTCAAAGGAGGTTATACTTAAAGTAGAGAATTTAAAAGATGGCGATAGGGTAAAAGATGTCAGCTTTGAGTTAAAGAAAGGTGAGATAATAGGTTTTGCAGGGCTTGTCGGAGCAGGAAGAAGCGAGGCTATGCAGGCGATATTCGGACTGTCAAAGGATGTTTCCGGAGATATATACATTGAGGGAAAAAAGGTAAATATAAAAGATCCAAAAGATGCGATAAAAAACGGCCTTGCTCTTGTACCGGAGAGCAGAAAAGAACAGGGGCTTTATTTACTTCAGGATATAAAATACAATACCACTATTGAAGTCCTTGATAAGTTTATAAAAAATCTGAATGTAAACTCAAAAAAAGAGGCTGAGATAACTCAAGAATATATAGATATGATGGCGACCAAGACACCTTCACAGGAACAGGTGATCGGAAATCTTTCAGGTGGAAATCAGCAAAAAGTAATGATTGGAAGATGGCTTGCCACAAATCCTAAAATCCTTATTATGGATGAGCCTACAAGAGGAATAGATGTAGGAGCAAAATCAGAGATATACAGAATAATGAATGATTTGGTAAAGCAGGGTGTTTCAATCATTATGATATCCTCGGAATTGCCGGAAATAATCAACATGAGCGACAGAGTATATGTTATGGCGGCAGGAACAATAAGAGGCTGTATAGATCATGAAGAAATATCACAAGAGAGTATTATGGCATTGGCAGCTATATGATGGAGGTAAAAAGTGAAAAAAGCGAATAATTTAAAGGCGTTAAATTTTTTCAAAGAGAATATGGGAATCATAATCGCATTGCTGGTGCTGGCAACATTCCTTACGGTATTTCCTGCTACAAGCAGTTCATTCCCCACAACAAAGAATGTTTTCAATGTACTTAGACAGATATCCACAAATATGCTTCTTGCATGTGGAATGACTATGGTAATCATACTTGGCGGTATTGACTTGTCGGTAGGTTCCGTAATAGCACTTTCAGGCGTATTTGCCGCAGGATGTGTATCCAGATACGGCATGAATATTTACCTTGCTATGTTTATCGGAGTAATTATCGGAATAGTAATAGGTGCATTTAACGGTTTTGTTATTTCAAGAACAACGATCCCGCCATTTATCGTGACTCTGGCAACAATGAATATTGCAAGAGGTCTTGCAGGTGTTTATACAGGAGGTTCACCGGTAAGAGTGGTATCCAAAGAATGGCAGTGGCTTGGTGCCGGATATATCGGTATTTTTCCTGTACCTGTTATTATAATGATTATCATATTTATAATATCGGTTCTTATAATGAACAGAACAAAAATCGGTAGATATATATATGCAGTTGGTGGAAACACACTTGCGGCAAAGTTTTCAGGCATAAGTGTTTCAAAAGTAAAATTCATGGTGTATACTTATTCAGGACTTATGGCAGGTCTTGCAGGAGTTATCTTAGCTTCACGTATGTATTCCGGACAGCCTACAGCAGGTGACGGCGCCGAGATGGATGCCATAGCTGCGGTAGTAGTAGGTGGTACATCAATGTCAGGTGGATATGGAAAGCTTGGAGGTACATTGGTAGGTGCCCTTATCATAGGAATTTTAAGTAACGGACTTAACCTTATGAATGTAAACTCTTTCTGGCAGACTGTTGTAAAGGGTATTGTAATATTACTTGCAGTATTTATCGACTATATTAGAAATTTAAAAAAGAGTAAATAATGAAAAAAATAGACAAAAACAGGCTAAGGGCATTTTATATGCTCTTAGCATATGTTTTTTTATTGTGTTTATCGGTAGTTTTACTTAAATTGAAAACTGCCGATAAGAAAATTGTTTTCGGATCGACATTTATGACAATGAATAATCCTTACTTTAATGTACTCAATGAGAATATAAGAGACACTATTGAAGCAAACGGTGATATACTTATAACAAGAGATCCGGCGCAAAGTCAGGAAAGACAAAATGCTCAAATAATGGATATGTTAAATGAAGGAATTGATTTTCTGTTTGTAAATGCCGTGGACAAGAGCGGAATAGAAAGTGCATTGCTTGAATGCAAAAAAAGAGGTGTTCCGGTAATTTTAATTGATACCGATGTTGATAACAGAATCGGTGTAATAAGTGCAATACAATCGGATAATTATGAAGCCGGAGTACTCTTGGCACAGGACTTGATAAGAAAAAAGCCTGAAGGTGCAAAGATACTTATTGTTGAGAATCTTATAGCTTTATCCATGATACAAAGAAGGCAGGGATTTATTGACACTATAAAGGATAATCAAAAGTATGAGATTGTAGAGGAAATAGACGGAGTAAGTGAGATTGAAACTGTAAATCATGCTGTTATTGATTATATTGAAAATAATGATAAAGATTTTGATGTTATATTCGGGCTGAACGATCCTACAGCAATCGGTGCAGTTGCGGCGCTTAGAGAGAAGAGCGAAAAGAAAGTTTTAATCTACGGAGTTGACGGATCCCCGGATGCGAAGGAGCTGATAAGGCAGGGGCTTTTTACAGCCACTGTAGCACAGCATCCTATATATATGGGTAAGGAAGCGGCTAAAGCGGCGTATGATTATCTAAACGGAAAAGAAATAGAATCCGACATAAGCATAAATGTCGACTTGATTAACGCAGGAAATTTAACAAGATTTGATATATCGAAGTGGCAATAAGATGAAAAGTATAGGAAATTTTAAAATAAATACAATACAGGAAATAATGCTGGTCATATCTCTTGCGGCAGTTATTTTGATTTCAGGCTTTATATGGATAGTTACACAAAGAGTGGTAAGTATACATGAGGCAAAGCTGTTTTTATCAAATGCGGTAAATGTACCGGGCAATACTTTGTATATATTCACATTTACAGTTATATCATCGGTATGCTTTGTAATAACTTTCTGCATTAGAAACGGCAATATCATAAATGATACCGGTATTATATTTGCAACTTTCGCATTGGAATTTATACTTGGATTAATATGTATCATACTTTTAAATTTTAATTATAACGGAATACTGCTTTGGACTTTTGCAAACGCACTGATGTATTTAAAAAGAAATAAATATATGCCCATGGTAGTTGTTATTGCGATGATAAGCTATCTTTTAACAACTCATGAGTTGGTGAAGCTCTTTATAAATGTGTATGATATCTCATCTTACATAGAGGTATGCAGTCAAAGTATACAGACATTAATATACTTTATCTATAATGCTCTAAATCTTATGACTGTGGTATGTTTTATATTATGCTGTATAATTATAATAGTAAGCAAGGAAGAGATAATAGAGAAAAATCTGGAGCTGAATAAAAGACTTGAGATAGCAAATACAGATTTGCAAAGGACAAATGAAGAACTTGAGAAGTCTTTGATGGATAATGCAAGGCTTGCAGAGATCAGAGAAAGAAACCGTATTGCCAGAGAAATTCACGATACTTTGGGGCATACTCTTACAGGGCTTGCGGCAGGTATAGATGCCTGTATAGCATTGGCAGGAGATGATAAACCGGCTCTGAGAAATCAGCTGAATCTGCTCTCAAAGGTAAGCAGAAACGGTATAAAAGATATCAGAATGAGTGTCAGCTCATTAAGACCGGATGCACCTGAAAGACTTAATCTTAAAAGTGCTATAGAAGAACTTGTAGAGAATACAAAAAGGGTTGCAGGTGTAAATATAAACCTTGATTGTGATATTATTAATCTGAAGTTTGATGAAGACGAAGAGATGGCCATATACAGGATAGTACAGGAAAGTCTTACAAATGCTATAAGGCATGGAAGGGCAAAAAATATAGATGTATCAATTAAGAAAAACTTTGGAAGCATCAATCTTTTGATATGTGATGACGGAATAGGTTGTGAAAAAATAGAGGCGGGATTTGGACTCAGGCATATCAGAGAAAGAGTAAATATGTTAAAAGGCCAGGTAAATTTCAGCAGTGAAGAGGGCTTTAAGGTGGAAGCTATGATACCGATAAGATGGGGAGAGGAATATGATTAAAGTTTTAATTGCAGATGATCAGGAGCTGATAAGAGAAAGCTTAAAGATAATCCTTGACAGTAAACCTGACATAGAGGTAACGGATGCCGTGTCTGACGGACTTGAGGTAATAAGGAGTGTCAGAGAAAATAAACCCGATATAATACTTCTGGATATAAGAATGCCGAGACTTGACGGAGTGTCATGTACAAAGATTATAAAAGAAGGTTATCCGGATATAAAGATTATTATACTCACCACATTTGATGATGATGAATATGTTTTTAATGCTTTAAAATACGGAGCCAGCGGTTATCTTTTAAAAGGTATAAGTATGGACAGCCTGGTAGAGGCGATAAATACGGTATATCAGGGACAGGCAATGATAAATCCTGATATTGCTTCAAAGGTTTTAAAGTTTTTCTCAAAGCTGGCTGTAAACAATGAAACCATACATGTAGATTCCGAGAATGTAAAAACTCTTACAAAGAATGAATGGACCATAATAGAAGAGGTGGCAAAGGGAAAGAGTAATAAAGAAATTGCAAAGGATTTGAGTTTTTCAGAAGGTACGGTAAGAAATTATTTATCAACTGTCCTTGATAAACTTGAACTTCGTGACAGAACACAGCTTGCCATATGGGCAATAGGCAGAGGTGAACTGTGAGAAAGAAAAGTAAACTTTTTGTGGGTACAATTCTTTTTGCGGCAATACTCGGCATATTTTTTTATATATGCAGACCTAAAGAAACAGTAATAGAATTTGCCATGTTTAACGGCAGTAATTGGGATGTTGCCGTACAGGAAAGCTATTCCGTTATTGACAAAGCGATAGAGAAGTTTGAGAATGAACATAAAGGTGTAAAGATAAAATATATCGGCGGAATACAAAAAGATGACTACAGCGAATGGATGTCTGAGAGAATATTGAAGGATAAAATGCCAGATATATTTATGGTACTGGACGAGGATTTTGAAAATTATATAAATCTCGGACTTATAGAAAATCTGGACAGATATGTGATGGAAGACAAAGACTTTGATATAGACAAATATTATACTGAAATTGCAAACTCGGGAGTTTTTTCGGGACATAGATATGCACTTCCGTATGAAGCCATGCCGACTCTTATGTTTGTAAATCGTACACTGCTTGAAAAATTGCATGTTGACATACCGGGCAATGACTACACATTTGATGATTTTTACAGAATGTGCAGAATGATAACTTTGGACAGGGACATTGACGGCAGTCCGGATTACTTTGGAATATACAAATATGACTGGATAAATGCGGCACTTTCAAATAATGTTGTACTTTTTTCAAAAGACGGAAAGAAGTCATATTTCAATCAGGAGAAGTTTGCAGAGTCAATAAGATTTGTAAAGAGCCTGGAATCATTAAACGGAAATAAGAATATAACCAAGGAGCAGTTTGACAGCGGAAAGGTAGCTTTCAGTCAGATGTCACTTGCCGAATACAGGACTTATAAGTCATATCCTTACAAGATAAAAAAATACACCGGCTTTGCATGGGATTGCATACCTATGCCGGCAGGTAATTCGGGTAATAATGTAAGTATGATAGACAGTCTTGATATTGCAATAAGTTCAAGGTCAAATAAGAAGAAACTGGCATGGGAATTCTTAAAAACACTCACCTATGATACTGAAATACAGCAGACATTGTATAATGAGATGCCCGTAGCATCGGTGCTTAAGGAAGTAATGGAAAGTAAGGAGTCGGAGAATATATTTAAAGAAGATGAAGATATCATAGATTCCAAACTGATATGCCATATACTTGAAAACGGTATTGCAAAACCGAAATTCAGCGGTTATGAAGGAGCGATATCTCTGGCGGATTCAAAAATTTCAAAGCTGAATCTGGGAGATGATATAGAAAATACACTTAGAATATTGCAAAGACAAATGAGCAAATATTTGTTACAAGAAAGGGGAAAGGAATGAAAAGATCACAAATTAACAGCATCATAAGAGAGATGGAGGAGCTTATAAGGGAGAACGGCTTTAATCTGCCGCCGTTTTGCAACTGGACTCCAAAGGATTGGGAAAACAAGGGGCATGAATATGATGAAATAAGAGATAATATGCTTGGATGGGATATCACAGACTTCGGACTCGGAGATTTTGATAAGGTAGGTTTCGGGCTTATTACACTCAGAAACGGGAACAGGAACAATGAGAAGTATAAAAAGGTATATGCGGAGAAGCTTTTATTCTTAAGAGACGATATGATGGCACCTATGCATTTCCATTGGTTTAAATCGGAGGATATTATAAACAGAGGTGGCGGTACACTTCTTATAAAAGTATATAATGATGACGGTAAGGGCGGACTTGCCGACTCCGATGTACTTATAAACTCAGACGGAAGATCATACTATGTAAAAGCGGGAAGCCTTGTAAAGCTTTTGCCGGGAGAGAGTATCACCATATGGCCGCATCAATACCATGAGTTCCATGTGGAGCCGGGAAGCGGAAGTGTGCTTATAGGTGAAGTTTCCCAATGTAATGATGACAATATAGATAACAGATTCTATGAAGATATAGGCAGATTCCCAAAGATAGAAGAGGATGAAGAGCCTTACAGATTGCTTTGTAATGAGTATCCGGTAGCAAAGGATTGAGGAAAATAAATAATAAAAGAGTAAGTTTAAGAAATTTACTCTTTTTATTTTTATAGATTATTCAGTATAATAACTTTAAATTAAACAGCATAGTGATTTATGTAAAAGGAGAGAAGCTCCTTATTAAGTAAAGGGGGGGTTACAGTAATGGATAGAAAATATAAAGGTATAATATTCGACCTTGACGGAGTAATATGCCATACAGACAGGTATCACTATATGGCTTGGAAAAACATGGCAGACGGTTTGGGTATATATTTTGATGAAGAAATAAATAACAGACTCAGGGGAGTAAGCCGTATGGAGAGTCTGGAAATAATACTTGAAAGGTCTGATAAAAAGTACAGCAACAAGGAAAAAGAAGAGTTTGCAAATAAAAAAAATGAGCTGTATAAAAAACTTTTAAATGAGATGAGTGAGAAAGACCTTGATAAAAAAGTTAAAGACACTTTAGATATTTTAAAACAAAGGGGATATAAGACGGCAATAGCTTCATCAAGTAAAAATGCAAAGCTTATACTTTCAAAGTTAAATCTTATTGATTTTTTTGATATTATAATAGACGGAAATGATATAAAATATTCAAAGCCAGATAAGGAAGTGTTTGAAAAAGCGGGGATCGGACTGAAACTTTTACCAAATGAATGTCTGGTTGTTGAAGATGCAGCTTCGGGAGTAGAGGGGGCAATAAGAGCAGGAATGCAGGTTGCAGGAATAGGGGATGCAAAAAAACTCGGTGATGTGAGTTACAGTTTGGAAAGCTTTGAAGATTTGCAAAAGTATTGTATATAGAAAGAGAGAAAAATGTTAAGTACAAAGGCGGCAGAGGCTTCAATAATTAAAGGAAATAATTATCGTATAAGTATTCTTACTGACAGACTTATAAGGCTTGAATACAGTAAAAAAAATATATTTGTTGATGAAGAGACGGCGGCTGTTACAAACAGAAAGTTCCCGAAAGTAAAGTTTGATGTTTTAGACAGTGAAGACAAACTGGTTATAGTTACAGATTATCTAAGAGTAATATATGATAAAAAAGAATTCTCAGGCGAAGGCCTAAGGATCAATGTGAGCGGTAACTACGGAACAACTTCAAGTGTATGGCATTATGGAGATAAGAATGAGAGTTTAAAAGGAACAACAAGAACACTTGATGCCATAGACGGAGAAACAGAACTTGGAGAGGGAATTATTTCAAGGCAGATGTGGTCTGTGGTGGATGACAGCAGTTCCATGCTTATAACGAAAGACGGATTTAAGCTGAGGGAGGATGAAGAAGCAACAGATCTGTATTTCTTTGGTTACGGCCTTGACTATTTGACAGCGCTTAAAGACTTTTACACTCTCAGCGGAGAACTTCCTCTGCTTCCAAGATTCACTCTTGGTAACTGGTGGAGCAGATATTATAAATACACTCAAAAGTCATATCTGGACTTGATGGACAGATTTGACAGTGAAGATATTCCGTTCAGTGTGGCGGTTATTGATATGGATTGGCATATTACGGATGTGGAGGGCAGATTCGGTACAGGATGGACAGGTTATACATGGAATAAGGAGCTTTTCCCAAGTCCAAAAGATTTTCTAAGTGAACTGCATACAAGAGGATATAAGGTCCTACTGAATGTACATCCGGCAGACGGTATAAGGGCATATGAAGATTGCTATAAGGATATGGGAGAATTTATGGGTGTAGATATTAAAAAGGAAGAACCTGTACTTTTTGATATTGCCGATGATAAATTCAGAGAAGGATACTTTAAACATGTTCATCATCCACTTGAAAAGCAGGGAGTCGATTACTGGTGGATAGACTGGCAACAGGGGGAAAATTCAGGACATAAGGGACTTGATCCTCTATGGCTTTTAAACTACTTTCACTATAAGGATTCAGAGAGAGAAGACCGTGGAAGAGGTCTTATACTTTCAAGATATGCAGGAGTGGGAAGCCATAAATATCCTATAGGTTTTTCGGGAGATACCATTATCACATGGGAAAGTCTTGATTTTCAGCCGTACTTTACAGCTACAGCATCAAACATCGGATATGCATGGTGGAGTCATGATATAGGCGGACATATGAACGGTATAAGAGATGATGAGATGTTTGTCAGATGGGTACAACTTGGAGTATTCTCACCGATAATGAGATTGCACAGTACCTGCAATGAATTTTCCGGAAAAGAGCCTTGGAAGTACAATCAGATTGCCGAAAGAATAGTTAAAAGATATTTGAGACTTCGTCACAGACTGATACCATATCTTTATACCATGAATAAAAGAGCAAATGTAAATAAACTGCCTTTGATACTGCCACTTTATTACTATGAGCCTGCAAATGATAAGGTTTATAATTATAAAAATGAGTATTATTTCGGAGAGGATCTGATAGTATGTCCTGTGACAAGAAAAATTGATGCAGAGAGCGGATTGGCAAAGACCAAGATATGGCTTCCGGAGGGTGAATGGTTTGATATCTTTACCGGAGTAAGGTATAGAGGAAATCGTGAACTTGAAATCTACAGAAATCTGGAAGATATCGCCGTATTTGCAAGAGAGGGAAGTATCTTGCCTCTTGATGCAAATGTAAGTACAAATGATATTAAAAATCCGACAGAGCTTGATTTGAATATTTTCATAGGTAAGTCGGGAGAGTTTATCCTTGCAGAGGACGAAAAGGAGTATAAGACTTATGTAGAGTCTGACTGGGCTTATACAAAGTATGAGCTGATTGACGAGGATGATAAGCATATATTTAAGATTCATCAGGTTTTAGGAAATAAAAATGCAACAAGAGAAAAAAGAAAATATAATTTACATTTCTACGGTATAGGAAATGAGAGCGAACTCAATATTTTATCAGATAAAGACTCTGTAACATCTTTATGTACGGAATATGATGAAAATAAAAATGCTTTGATTATAAGATTGCCTGAAATTTCCACAACATCCACACTGGAGATTGAAGTGAAGGACTTGGTCTACAGCTTGCATAAGAGCATACAAAACAAAGTGTTTGACATTCTAAATAAGGCACAGATAGAATATGATTTAAAGACAAAGGTAATGGAGGTAGTACGAAAGTATAATTCCCAAAATGCAGGTGAAGTAATGGGTGAAATTTACAGTGTCTGTGAAAATGAATTTGTGAGAGGAGCTATAATAGAGCTTTTGTCTGCAAAATAATAAAGTATTAAATGATAAAGGAGATTTTATGTTAGTATTTCATTATCCGAAATGTTCAACTTGTGTGAAGGCAAGAAAGTGGCTAAGAGATAAAAATGTGGAGTTTACGGAAAAGAATATTGTGGAGGAGACTCCAAGTGTGGAAGAGTTAAAGAAGGTTTTGGAGTATTCAGGCCTTCCTATAAAGAAGCTTTTTAATACAAGCGGTATGCTCTACAGAGAGCTGAATATCAAAGAAAAAATGGATACTATGAGTGATGAAGAAAAGCTTAAATTGCTTGCAGAAAACGGAATGCTCATAAAAAGACCTATAGTTTTGGGAGATGATTTTGCTTTGGTAGGTTTTAAGGAGAGTGAGTGGGGAAATAAATGGCAGTAAAGTCATAGGATTGAATTTATAAAAATAATAAAGCATAGAAAGATTAGAAAATAATTTCAAAATGATTATTTTTATTGAAAAACTATTCAATGAGTGATATTCTAAGCTTATAATTATATGATGAGGGTCAAAGATATTTGACCCTCTTGGTATTATCTCTACACTAAGGAGGCATTATGAGAAATTTAGATAAGTACAAGGGAGTCATTCCGGCATTTTATGCATGTTATGATGATAACGTGGAGATCAGTCCTGAGAGAGTAAGAGCTCTTACAGAGTACTTTGTGGATAAAAAGGTCAGAGGTGTATATGTAAACGGTTCTTCGGGTGAATGTATTTATCAGAGCGTTGAAGACAGAAAAGTTGTTCTTGAGAATGTAATGAAGGCTAAGGGTGATCTCACAATAATTAACCATATAGCATGTAATAATACCAAGGACGGTATGGAGCTTGCAGCTCATGCCAAGAGTCTTAAAGTAGATGCAATTGCTGCGATTCCGCCTATTTATTTTAAGCTTCCCGAGTATGCCATTGCACAGTATTGGAATGATTACAGCAGTGCCGCACCGAATACAGATTTTATTATATACAATATCCCACAGCTTGCAGGAGTGGCTTTAAGCAGAGGTCTCTATGCAAAGATGAGAGAGAATAAAAATGTTATAGGTGTAAAGAATTCTTCTATGCCTGTATTTGATATTCAAGGCTTTGTAAGAGACGGTGGTGATGATTATATCGTATTTAACGGTCCGGATGAGCAGTTTGTTTCAGGTAGAGTAATAGGCGCAAAAGCAGGTATCGGTGGAACATATGGAGCAATGCCTGAGCTTTTCCTTGCAATGGATGAGTGTATAGAGGCAGGCGATATGAAGAGAGCAAATGAGATTCAGTACTGCGTAAATGACATTATAGCGGCTCTTACTTCAGGATATGGAAATATGTATGCTATGATAAAGGAAGTTCTTAGAATTAATGAGGGACTTGATATCGGTAGCGTAAGAAAACCTTTGGTTGCATTGACAGATGCTGATAAAGAGATTGCAAAATCAGCGGCTAAGATGATAGCTGATGCTAAAAAGAAATTTTTATGATGAATAAAGTGTATTTGGGAATTGATATAGGTGGAACCGCAGCAAAGTTCGGCCTGGTTGATGAGAACGGCAACATACTTCACAAGGATGAGTTCTCGGTTTCATTTGACGGATATGAAACTCCGATACTTAAGACTGTTTTGGAAAAAACGGAGTATTTTGTGGCTTCAAGCGGACTTGCTTTCAGTGAAATATCGGGTATAGGTGTATCCGCTACAGGTCAGATAGATTCCGAAAAAGGTGAAGTTATCGGAAGTGCGGGACATATAAAGAACTGGGTAGGATCAAAGATAAAGGAAAGCTTTGAAAAGAGATATTCTGTCAAAACTATAGTTATAAATGATGCAAACAGTGCAGCCCTTGGTGAAAAATGGATAGGAGCAGGAAGAGGATATAAAAATATCGTTGCTATAACCATCGGCACCGGAGTCGGTGGAGGTATTATAGTTGATGATAAGATCCTGCTTGGAAAAAGAGGACTGGCAGGAGAGATAGGACATATAGTGATACATGGAAGCGGTGAGAGCTGTTCATGCGGAAATGTAGGTTGTCTTGAAAGATATGCATCCACAACAGCGCTTGTAAGGAGTGTCTCAAAACTGCAAAAGGAAAATCCGACAGCTTTTCCGAAAGACTTTGAAGAAAATATCAACGGTAGAAAGATATTTGATGCCTTACATGAAAACAGTCTGTTAAAGCAGGCGGTTGATAATTGGGTGGATGATATTTCACTTGGAATCATTTCGCTTGTTCATATCTTTAATCCTGAACGGGTTATTATAGGCGGCGGAGTAAGCGGCAGAAAAGAGTTTATAGAAGCCTTAAGTAAAAAGGTACATGAAAAGGTAATGCCAAGATTCTTGGAAGGACTTGAAATAGTTCCTGCAAAACTTGGTAATGATGCCGGCCTTGTCGGTGCGATATATTATTTGATAGAGAATAAATAAAATAGAGGCATAAATGTAATGAGCTTTATTTCATAATACTTGTAGCGTTTGTATTATGGAATAAAGCTCTTATTTTTACTCTACCTTTGGCAGCATAGCCGCATATTTTTTGAGTTCCTCATCTGTCGGAACACTGTCATCCATCTTCCCGTCATGGAATTTCTCATAAGCAACCATATCAAAGTAGCCTGTACCTGTAAGTCCGAATACTATAGTCTTTTCTTCACCGCTCTCTTTACATTTCTTAGCTTCTTCAATAGCTGCATAGATAGCATGTGAGCTCTCAGGAGCAGGTAGAATACCCTCAGTTCTTGCAAAATATTCTGCAGCCTTAAATACATCCGTCTGGTTTACTGAAGCAGCCTCCATATAACCGTCATGATAAAGTTGTGAGAGAGTAGAACTCATTCCATGATATCTGAGACCGCCGGCATGGCTTGGTGAAGGAATAAAATCACTTCCCAATGTGTACATCTTTGCAAGCGGAGTCATCATACCCGTATCACAGAAGTCATAGGCAAATGTTCCTCTTGTAAAGCTTGGACATGATGCAGGCTCTATAGCTATGATTCTTACATCACTTTCACCCCTAAGCTTCTCGCCCATGAAAGGAGATATAAGACCGCCAAGGTTTGAACCGCCACCTGCACAGCCTATGATAATATCAGGCTTGATATTATACTTATCAAGTGCGGCCTTAGTCTCAAGTCCGATAATTGATTGATGTAATAAAACCTGGTTTAATACGCTGCCGAGAACATATCTGTATCCCTCAGTAGTTGTGGCCTTTTCTACAGCCTCCGATATAGCACATCCAAGACTTCCTGTGGTGCCCGGATGTCTTTCTAAGATTCTTCTTCCCACTTCAGTTTCCATAGACGGTGAAGGTGTGACGGTAGCACCGTATGTTCTCATAACCTCACGTCTGAAAGGCTTCTGCTCATAGGATACCTTAACCATATATACCTTACAGTCAAGTCCAAAGTATGCACATGCCATAGAAAGCGCCGTACCCCATTGTCCTGCACCGGTTTCTGTAGTAACACCTTTAAGTCCCTGCTCTTTAGCGTAGTAGGCTTGAGCTATGGCTGAGTTTAACTTATGGCTTCCGCTGGTATTGTTTCCCTCAAATTTGTAATAAATCTTTGCAGGTGTGCCAAGCTTTTCTTCCAGACAGTATGCTCTTACAAGTGGAGCAGGTCTGTACATTCTGTAAAAAGATCTGATTGCCTCAGGTATCTCAAAATAAGCAGTGGTATCATCAAGCTCCTGCTTAACAAGCTCGTCACAGAATACATGTGACAGCTCTTCATAGGTCACAGGTTTATGTGTTCCGGGGTTTAAAAGCGGAGCAGGCTTATTCTTCATATCAGCTCTTACATTGTACCAATATTTTGGCATCTCATTTTCTTCCAAATAAATCTTATAAGGTATCTCCATACACTCTCTCCTTTCAAGTGGACATCTGCCGAAGTGCCGGCAAATATTATATTCTAAAGTATACATGGATAGTAGATTTAAGTCCAGTGAAGAATTGGTGAAATCTTACAATGCAGGTGAATATGATTTCAAGCATGTTAAATAATTAAATAATCTACCGAGAAATAATGAATTTTATTCCCTACAGAACCAATCGGAAATATCTTTGGTAAGAATATTATAGTGGAGACTTATTCTGACAGAGAGATATTTTTATATGAATATACATTATAAAAATAGAACAAAAAACAAATGAAAAATAGTATAGGATTTGATATAATTAAGGTAATATTATGAGCGTGTAAAAAATATTTATGTGGTAGGAGAATGCTATGGCATAAATGTTATTAAATATAATAAGATACTATTAAATATGTACAGAGGTGATTTTGGAACTGCAAGGTTAAGAGGTAATAAATGATGAATTATAAAAAGAGGAAAATAATCATATTGCTTTTATTTATAATAAACAGCTGTAGTATACATAAAAAAGATATTACAAATGAAATTAATAAAGAGGGATATGCTGTAAATTTTATAGAATATGATAAGAAATACGAAATTGACATTGATAATGATGGTGAGACAGATTCATTAAAGGTATTTATTAATGTGGATGGCTATATATCAGTAGAGGTAAATAATCATAAAAAAACAATAGGCTATGGTGAAGAGGGTGTGAAAAGTGTAATTATAAATGATAACAATGGTAATTATTGTATTGGCATAGCAATTCACTATGTTAATGATACACGAATAAGTGAGTTCTATAAATTGAATAAAGAAAACATAGTATATATGTCAGCTGTAGACGGATATGTAAAATCTGCATATCAAAATTTGGGTTTATATGTGGAAGATAGAAAATATATTATAGGCTTTCAAAATACAACAGGCATATATTTAATAAATTCTGATTTGAAGCTTAGTTTAGAAGGTAATTATATTTATATTATAAATGATTCTAAGCATACATTAGTGAAAGAGCTTAAAGCATATAAGTATAATGATAAAACAGCTGTTTATGAAATAACTACATATCATAAAGGGGAGGCTTTGTATTTATACGAAACAGATATGCAAAACTTAATATATTTTAAAACGGAGAATGGGGATAAGGGATATATTAATGCAACAAAAGATGATTATAAAAGGACTACAGGTGAATTTTATATAGAGGAAGAGAGATTAGTTGATTATTTTGATGGAGAAGAAATATCATGGGCAGGTTAATAAGAAAGTTGACACAAATAATTGCTAAAACCTATGAAGATAAGAGTATATAAGAACCTTTCAAAATGAAGGAGTCAAGTTTTTTATAGGACTTCCAAGCATATAAGGATAAGTGGAGAAAATGGAGCAGGAAAAATCATAGATGAATATGTGGTATTGTATTTGGGAGATCTATTCAAAAAGTATTAAAGCAGTTTTGGCTAAGGAGAATATATGAATGTGGTTGAGAAAAATAAACTTAAGATAATCCTAATAATTACAAGTATATTGACTTTAGTGTTTATAGTGATAGTTGGCATAGAGTATTTGAATGAAAAAAGAAGAGATAGAGCACTTAAATACTATAATGAAATATCTACTACAGTAATTTTGGCAGATACACTGGGAATGGACTTGGAATGCAGTGATAATAAAGGGAAAAGTTGGATAATTACAAATCAGAATGAAAGCTTTACCGATATAGTCAGCCAAGATATTGCAGACTATATATCAGGGAAGAAACGTAGCCTTTATAACTACAAAATCATAGAAAATGAAAATATGCAGAAATATATAGATAATTTTAATGACAATATGAAGAATATAAGGATAAGTGGAGAGAACGGAGCAGGAATTCCTATTCCACCAAAGACTATATCTGAGGGAGAAGGAATGGAGGAGTTTGAAGAAATAAAGAATTTGGAGGAACTCATAGCATACATGCACAAACTAACAAAAAATGGTGAATATTATCTGTATGCTCTTTCAGTAATAGGATTAGATGGTTCAGGCTTAAATGGCAGGATAACATTTGATATGGGTGATGGAACGGAAAATGTTATACATGAGAGTGGAACAATAGGTATTAGAGAATTATTTACTATGACATATAGAACCCATGAATATCAGAGAGGTGAAAAAGTTGGAGGTGAATGGTCCTATGTCAAGATTTAGCGCAAATTAAAATGAGAGGTTCTACCGGTTAAGACGCCGGAAGAACATGTGCATTATTATATAGCTTTTCAAACTCATTAGTAGATTAGTTTATTATATTTATTTAGAAAAAAATATAAAGATAAGATTTAAGGAGACATTTATGATAGGGGTAAATGGTAAATTAAAGTCTAGATGGGTTTTATGTTTTATAATATTTTCCTTTGTATTATTGATATATGGAAATCATTTATTTAGGGAAAGAGCTAAAAAACTGGAAGATATGAGAAAAAAAGAAGCATTGGAATTTATGGAAGATGGCTGGAAGAAATACAGAATGATGCTGTATGCCGGTGCAAATATGGAGTATACAGATAGTGAAGGAAATATAAGAGTAATAGAAACTGAACCTGTGCTTCTAGATGTATTTGATGAAGCTATAGATCCATATATTTTAGGCAAGACACCTTCCCTCGGCTCCTTTCGAATAACTGAGGGAGAAGAAACATCAGAACGGATAAAAAACTTCAATGATAATATGTTGCACTTAAAGATATGGAATAATCGGGAGGGGAGATATATGACTATTGCTGAGAATGAGGGATTGGAAGAATTTAAAGATATAAATAGTTTTGAAGAACTGTGGGCTTATATGAATAAGCGAAATGATGAAGGAGTTATATATATTAATGAACTTGACATAGTTGGGCATGACAGAACAGGTCGACCAGGAAAGTTTATATATGATTATGGGAATGGAGAAAGTAAAGAAATATCAGAGAATGTGATTAGTTTATTATATCTATTTAGAAAAAAATATAAAGATAATCTTTAAGGAGACAGGGATATATTAATGCAACAAAAGATGATTATGAAAGTACTACAGGTGAATTTTATATAGAGGAAGAGAGATTAGTTGATTATTTTGATAGAGAAGAAATATCATGGGCAGGTTAATAATAAGAAAGTTGACACAAATAATTGCTAAAACCTATGAAGATAAGAGTATATAAGAACCTTTCAAAATGAAGGAGTCAAGTTTTTTATAGGACTTCCAAGCATATAAGGATAAGTGGAGAAAATCGAGCAGAAGAAATCATAGATGAATATGGGGTATTGTATTTGTGGGATCTATTCAAAAAGTATTAAAGCAGTTTTGGCTAAGGAGAATATATGAATGCGGTTGAGAAAAATAAACTTAAGATAATCCTAATAATTACAAGTATATTGACTTTAGTGTTTATAGTGATAGTTGGCATAGAGTATTTGAATGAAAAAAGAAGAGATAGAGCACTTAAATACTATAATGAAATATCTACTACAGTAATTTTGGCAGGTACACTGGGAATGGACTTGGAATGCAGTGATAATAAAGGGAATACTTGGGTTATAAATGGGAGTGATATAAGTTTACTTGACATAGTTACTAAGGATATTACAGATTATATATCAGGGGAGAAGCAGAGTCTTTACAACTACAAAATTATAAAAAATGAATATATACAGAAATATATAGATAATTTTAATGACAATATGAAGCATATAAGAATAAGTGGAGAGAACGGAGCTGGAATTCCTATCCCACCAAAGACTATATCTGAGGTAGAGAAAATGGATGAGTTTCAAGAAATAAAGAATTTAGATGAACTGACAACATATATGCACAAATTAACAAAAAATGGTGAATATTATCTGTATGCTCTTTCTGTGGTTGGATTAGACGGAACGGGATTTAGTGGTAGAATAACATATGAATCAGATAATGGAGAAGAAAAAATCATAGATGAATATGGTGTATTGTATTTAGGAGATTTATTCGAAAAATATTAAAATAATTTCGATTAAAGTATTATGGAAATATTTTGACTAAGGGGAATATATGAATGTGATTGAGAAGAATAAACTTAAGGTAATCCTAGTAATTACAAGTATATTAGCTTTAGTGTTTACAGCAATAGTTGGTGTAGAGTATTTTGGTCCTATGTCAAGATTTAGTACAAATTAAAATGAGAGGTTCTACCGGTTAAGATGCCGGAAGAACATGTGCCTTATTATATAGATTTTCAAACTCATTAGTAGATTAGTTTATTATATTTATTTAGAAAAAAATATAAAGATAAGATTTAAGGAGACATTTATGATAGGGGTAAAGGGTAAATTAAAGTCTAGATGGGTTTTATGTTTTATAATATTTTCCTTAGTATTATTGATATATGGGAATCATTTATTTAAGGAAAGAACTAAAAAATTGGAAGACATGAGAAGGACAGAGGCATTCGATTTTATGGATGATGGCTGGAAGAAATACAGAATGATGCTGTATGCAGGTGCAAATATGGAGTATACAGATAGTAAAGGAAATATCAGAGTAATAGAAACAGAACCTGTGCTTCTAGATGTATTTGATGAAGCTATAGATCCATATATTTTAGGCAAGACACCTTCCCTCGGCTCCTTTCGGATAACTGAGGGAGAAGAAACATCAGAACGTATAAAAAACTTCAATGATAATATGTCGCACTTAAAGATATGGAATAATCGTGAGGGCAGATATATGACTATTTCTGAGAATGAGGGATTGGAAGAGTTTAAAGATATAGATAGTTTTGAAGAACTGTGGGCTTATATGAATAAGCGAAATGATGAAGGAGTTATATATATAAATGAACTTGATATAGTTGGACATGACAGAACAGGTCAACCCGGAAAGTTTATATATGATTATGGGAATGGAGAGGATAAAGAATTATCAGTTGATGTAATTAGTCTGTTTGATTTATTTAAAGACAAGTATAAAGATTGGTCATAAGGAGAAGCTTATAGTTAGAATAAAGAGTAGTATAAAGGCTAGGTGAATTTTATGCTTCATAACATTTTACTTAGTGTTATTAATATATGGAAGTTATGGAATATAAAATTACAAAGAACGGAACTTTTGGAATATAAGAAGTAGTGATTAAAATCAAATATAAGTTTGATATCACCTGCATCAGTACAAATAACACAAAACGGAACACAGATAGAAATGAATGGCGGAATAACCAAGGGGAGCAAAGTGTATCTAGGGTAAAACACTAAATAAGAGATATATTGTATAGAGGGGTGTGTATATGACAAAAAAGAATCAGGCTGAATTGTTAAAGAATTTGAGTACAAAGATATTAAAACAGAATCACAAAAAAGAGCCGCTAACACAGGCAATAAAATATTGAGAAATTTGGCTAGAGAAACTATTGAGGACATAACATATGTCACAGAAATACAATCTGGAAATATAAGAATTGATATAGCCAAAACCATATGTGTAATGGACGATAATGTGGATACTAGTAAATTATTTACGGATATTTTGATGTAAAAGAATATTGGAGATTAGATGAAAGTAAAAAAGATAACATTTATTTTGTTAAGTATATTTGCTATAACGTTTCTAATTTTTACTTTAATAGTATATGTACTACCTATGTTCGACTTTATGTATACTCAAACAGCAAAGTACTTTTTAAAAGGAAAAACACCGGAACAGGATATTAATGAAGGTGGAAAAAGGTCTAAGAAAGTACAACAAGGAGAAGAAGGTGTATATTTTGCATATAAAGACAGATTAATGTATATGGGAAATGAAAATGTAGAAATAAGAGAGATTTGTAAAATGCAAGGGAATATTTCCGGTATTTTAGTAAAGGATAAAAATATTTTTCTACGAGAGGAAAGCGGTAACAGTATTTACAAACTGAACACAGACGGAGAGATAATAAGCATTATTTATGCCCCTGGAGTAATGTACCTTGAAGGTAATAATATATATACATTAAGTGGAGGTACTGAGTTTGAAAAATATGACTTTAACGGGAAAAGAATTTTTAAAAATGATTTAGGATATAATGGGTTTGATAGGGATAATACTATATTTAATAACTATGTTTTTAACATAGATTTTTTAAAAGCAGAAGTTTATGCGCCAAAATATTATTTATTTGATATTAATAAAATAAAATATAAAGAATATACTCTGCATTTTTCAAAATACTATTTACCTCCGGAAACTTGGGATTCTTATTTGAGAGAAGAAGTTATACCTTATGATTCATTTGCAAAAGAGATAGATAAGAAGGTAAGAAAAGGAAAAATAATTGATAGAAATCTGGATAACTATGAACTCCAAAGTATCGAGTTATCAATTTGGGATTTCTCAGAGGTTTCAGATGGATATATCTATTTTCTTGGAGAGCAGAAACTTACTTATAGAGATAAAAATTATAAAGACAAGCTATCCGGAAACATGAATGAGTATATAAATACATATGAAAATAAAGAATATATGAGTAAAATAAAGTATGAGGTAAAATTATATCCTATAGGCAGAGTTAAAGTGGATGATATAAAAAATATATTGGACAGTGCTGCTATCAGCTATGATGCTATAGATAGACCATTAAGTAATAGTCGTAATAGGAATGACTTTACTATTAGAGACAAAAAGATATATATATCGTATATTGAAGATTATGTAGAGAATAATCAGGAATATAGGGAATTGAAAATATATGAGATAGATGCTGAAACCGGCATATCAAAAGAAGTTTACACAATGAAGGGGCTATCTGCAGATGAACGTATGATAGAAATCTTTGTAACAGATAATTATATATTTATTTACAGATATATTGATAATTCTAGGAAACTGTGTATTACAACAGTCAATCGCGACGGAAGCAACCCTATATTAGTAATGGATGAAAATGGTGAAGTTGTTATGAACCCCATTCAATAAATATATGGGAATTTTTATTTATTTTTAAAAAATATTTTTCATCACAATTTATATTAACAACAGAATCCGGTGGAATGGAGGCTTTCAATATGAAAAAGAAATGGATTATATGTATAAGTATAATTACTATAGCATATTTTGTCCTGTCATTATTTGATTTTATGTATATTCCTGCAGATAAGTATCCAAATATTATCAGAGAAATATTCTTTCACGACAATGAAAAAGTAACTGTAAGAAGCATAGGAAAGGTTTGCCAAACAAAAGAAGGTATATATTTTTTGTATAAAGGTAGACTTATGTATATGAATAGTGTTGGTACAGAGGTGAAAGAAGTAGCCTCTGATTGGCAACAAATAGGAGGAATTATGAGAATTGAAAATGATGTCTTCGGTGTTCTTAGAGATAAACTAGGATTATATAAGATTAGTGCGAGCAGTAATAATGATGATATAGAAGGTAAAGTAGACATAATAGAGTTTATCAGTGGAGAAAAAGATGATAGATTTTATACTGATGATAAGTATATATATTGTTTTAGCAATGGTATGCTTGAGAAATACACATTGGATGGAAGAAAAGTTTACTCATCAAAAGTGTTTTATGAACCTAGACCTATTCTTGGAATTGGCAGCACGGTATTTAATGGTTATAGTGTATGTATAAATGGTAACCAAAACCCTTGTGGAGATGTGGGAATAGATGTACCATGTTATTACATATTTAATTGGAATAAGGTAAAATATAAACAAAAAAGATTGGGAAGAGTTAGATACTATAGTGAAGCATCACCATGGGAATCGCTTGATTGTTATTTTAGTAAGCAAGAGAATATAGAACCTTATTCTGCATGGACTTGGAAGATGGATTACATAATAAGAAATGATAAAAGCTGGTGGAAAGAAGAGATACATGATAGGAATGTGGAAGAATATGAGCCGGTTAGTATAAAATTATATGATTTAAATCCAAATTATTACAGGGTATTAGATGGATACATATATTTTACTCAACGATTAGAAATTACTTATAGAGATAAAAATTATAAAGACAAAATAAGAATAACAAGCGAAGGATTTAGTGAAGAAGAGAAAAAAGAAGTAGAGTTCAAATTTCATCCACAGGCGATGTTACGTGCAAAAGTTGAGGATATGGAGAAGGAGAAAGGTGGAGAAACTTTTAAATATGAAATAGTCGGCATTCAAAATAAAACAGAGGATTTTGTCGAAAATTATGAGGTAAGTGGTAAATTTATATATAGTGTGGCAAGTGGATTTTACAGTGGGGGAGAAAGCTATAAAACAAAGCTATTCATTACAGATATAGATACAGGTATCACCAATATAATTTATACTGATGAAAAATCAAACAAATATACATGTACACCGGGACTATATTGCAGTGATGATTACGTTTTCTTATATCAATATAAAATAGAGGAAAGCACTACATTGCGTATAATTAGACTTGATAAGGATGGAAGCAACCCTATATTGGTAATGGATGAAAACGGTGAAGTTGTTATGAAACCCATTCAATAAGTATATAGAATTTTTATTTTTAAACTAAAATTTTAATAAGTGGAGAAAATGGAGCTGGTAACTTATACGCATAAAGTAACAAAAAATGGTGAATATTATCTGTATACTCTTTCTGTTGTTGGCTTAGACGGATCCGGATCTAACGGTAAAATAACATATGTATCAGATAATGAATATGAAAAAATACTGAGAGATTCAGGAAGACTTAGCTTGTTTGATCTATTTGAGAAGTTGGAGTAAAAATACTATATTTTTATGGAGAGTAAGGTAATAATGGATATCGAAAACATGCAAAATCAGTTATTTCCTGAGAGAAGAGTTTTTAAAAGATTTTAATACAAAAAAGATGAGTATGAACAATGGATTTTTAAGGATTTAGAGGAGCTTTTGGAAGAAAAAATGTAGGATATATTGTTTACTTAGATGAAGTGAATGCCTAGTTTTTTCAAAAGGCATTAGAAGATGAACAATTTATAAAGGAATCTAAAGATAAGCTGAAAGATATTATAGTGGGAGGAGTAAAAACAACAGTTATTACTACAGCAGGATTATATAATGCAGCAGTAGGGGTTTATGCTACTGCAATATACTTTTTAGCAACAAATTTTTTGAGTTAGAAATAGATATATTGCTTAAGCAAATGTCTGTTTATAATAATGTGATAGATTGGGGAGGAAAACTTATAAAGATAGATATATATGAAGATAATAGATATACAATTACAAGTAATATTTATGATGTGGAGGGAAGAAGAACAGAAGTTTCATGGTACGGCAAGAATAACAAAGCAGGCGATGTCTATACACTGTATGGTGAAAAATACATGTGAGGAGAGATAAAAAATTAAAAGAAAAATCTGACGATTTAATAAAAGCAACTCAAAAATTCAAGAAAGAAGCGGAAAGTGTGATAAATATAATTAAATCATACAACTTTTCTGAATGAGAATATATAGGTGATTATATGTTGAAGAAGTTAAAAGATAATTATTTTTGGATAATTGTTTTCAGTATAGTTATTATTGGTATCCTTTACATAGTGTTAAATTTTAGAGGGCATATAGTTATAAGAGATAATAAAGTTGTAGATTATAAATGGGGAATAGTAGAAAAGGTAAAAAGAAATATGACCATAAATATACCTGAAGGTACGACGGAAATTATGGATGGAGCTTTTATAGGCAGTATTTTTATGGTGGAATTGTATATTCCTGAAAGTGTAAAAATAATACATGCAGATGCTTTCCGGTATTGTATTAATTTGAAAAAAATACACTTTAGTAAATCTTTGACAACAATAGAAGATGGAGCCTTTAGGAATTGTGCTATGCTTGAGTTTGTAGAGTTGCCGTCTTCTGTAACAAATATTGGTAAAAGAGCATTTGCAGATTGTATAAGTTTGGGGGAAGTGGTTTTACCGGAAAATTTAAAAGTTATAGAGTTTGAAACATTTGACGGATGTGAAAACCTTAAATATGTGCATTTAGGAAATATCAAGGAACTAAAAGATGATGCTTTCAGTAGGTGCAATAATATTATCGAAATAAATATGCCGGATAGCATTACGCGGATTGGCGAGAATTCTTTTGAAGAAACGGAATGGTTTAAAAGGCTGCCGATAAATCCATATGGACTAAAATGTTATAAGCATATTTTGTTTAAGTCAACCGATAGAGAAGAAAATATTATAATACCTGATAATATAACAGTGATTGCAGGTGGTGCATTTCAAGGCTCAACAAATTTAAAAAGTATTGCTTTACCGGAAAGTTTAAAATACATAGAAAACAGTACCTTTGCAGACTGTATAAATCTTGAAGGTATTTTTATACCTAAAAGTGTTGAATATATAGGAATATCAGCATTTTCCAACTGTAAAAGTTTGACTGAAATAGAAATACCGAACTTAATAGTCAATGTAAGGAGTTGGGCATTTAGTGGTTGTGAGAAACTGGAAAGGGTAGAATTACCTAAGAGTCTCAAGCAGATTGATAGCGAGGCATTTAGCGACTGTATTGAATTAAAAAGCATAGTAATTCCAAGTCAAGTAAAACAAATAGAATGGGCAGCTTTTTACGGTTGCATAAATTTAGAAGATATAAAATTTGAGGGAAGCCCGGAATATATAGGGGATGCATTTCAAGATACAAAATTCTACAATAATATTAGAGAGGATGAGTATGGCTGCAAATATGTGAGTGACCATCTGATAGAAGTTGTGGATAAAGAAAGACGGAAAATTATTATTAAGGAGGGAACGGTCAGCATAGCAAACCATGCCTTTTATCAGTCTAAAATAGACAATGTGATATTTCCAAAAGAATTAAAAATAATTGGACCAATGGTTTTTAGTGAATGTGATAATTTAAAAACTGTAGAGTTTCCGGAGGGTGTAACTTATATAGGCTACAGATGCTTCTTTAGTTGTAAAAATTTAAAAAAAGTTTATATGCCGAAGTCTATAGAAGATGTGGGAAGTGAAATGTTTTTAAATTGTAAAAAATTAAAAGAGGTTACTGTAAGTAAGACGATAGCCGACAGTATTGAATTTGATGAAAATGTTAAGCTGATATATATAGAGTAGGATGTATAAGTCATTACTATTGGAAAAGTAGGCGTTTTGGAAAATAGTTATATAAAGTAGGTGTAGGAAGCGAGAGCAAAGTATGAACTGTATATGGGAAATTGTATTAAAAGCAAAAAGAAGCGTATATAAATTGGAGGAACTTAGATTTATAAACAGTAAAAGCCCCAGCCCGTATACGGAAAGTTCTTTTGATTTTTTAAATTATGATACGGTGGAAGATACGGAATTGGAAGTGAATAATATTACTGACAGGATACAGTACAGAAGATAATGATAAAAAGCAGAGAATATTGAAAAACTAGGTAATGGCTTAAAAAACAATGAATGGAGAATAAGATAATTGTGCGGAGAAAATATGCATAGAAGCAGGCGTAGAAAGAGACGATATAGATTTATAGTATTAATCCCGATACTAACAGTCATTTTACTGTATATTTCTACTCATACAAAATCTAAACTTATAATAAAAGACAATGTGTTAATAGGAATTGAAAGCGGAATAATTGAGAGAAGGTCAAGTATAAAACAAATTACAGTTCCTGTAGGTGTTACAAAACTGGGTGATAATGCTTTTAGAGAATGTACAAAACTAGAAAGTGTAGAATTACCTGAAACAATCGAAACTATAGGCGATTCTGCTTTTGAAGATTGTTATCAATTAGAGCATATAGAATTGCCTAAAAATCTAAAGAATATTGAAGAAAGTGCATTTAGAAACTGTGTTAATTTAAAAGCCATAGAGCTACCTGAAAATCTAAAAAAACTGAGATTTAATGCGTTTAGAGGTTGCCATAGTTTGGAAAAAGTAAATATTCCTTTGGGTATTACTGCAATTGAAGGATATACTTTTGAAGAATGTACAAGTTTGAAAAAAATTATACTTCATGACGGAATAGAAAAGATATTTACAGGAGCCTTCTTAAATTGTCAAGGATTAGAAGAAGTGGAAATGAAAGAAGGAATAAAGTCTATAATGGCAGAGGCTTTTTCAGGATGTGAAAATATTAAAAGTATAAAGATTCCGGATTCTGTAGAAGAAATAGAGTCAAAAGCGTTTTATTCCTGCAAGAATCTTGAAGAGATAAAAATGTCCGAAGGAATAAGATATGTAGAGACAGAGGTATTTAATGAAACGAAGTATTATACAGAGAATTTATCAGATAAGAATAATGATATTTATATAGGTAAAGTATTAATAAAGTGTAATAGGGGGATTTCTGATATCAAGGTAAAGGAGGGAACCAGAGTTATAGCAAATGGAGCTTGTGCCGGAATGGAGAATCTGGTTTCGGCAGAGTTGCCTGAAAGTCTTATTTGTATAGGAGATGAAGCATTTGCTGAGTGTCATGAACTTAAAGATATAAATATACCAAGCAAATTGGAGAAGATTAGAAGTAAGGCATTTTATGCGTGCAATATAGAAAGTGTAGATATTCCTGAAACAGTAAGTTTTATAGGCTTTAGGTCATTTGAAAATTGTGTAAGTTTAAAGGAAGTAAAAATGTCTCATACACCTGAAAAAGTAAGTGCATGTGTTTTTAAAAATACCTTATGGCTTAAAAATTTGGAACAGGATGAATATCACTGTAAATATTTTCAAAACATATTGCTGGAACATTCAGGAAATGACAGTTTTGTAAAAATTCAAGACGGAACAAAACTGATAGTAGGATTGGTTTTTTCAGAATCAAAGGGACTTGAGACAGTGGAGATTCCTAAAAGTGTGGAATTTATAGGATTTGGTGCATTCAGATCATGTGAAAATTTAAAAGAAGTCAGATTTGCAAAAGGGAGTGAACTAAAAAAATTGATGAAAAAGCTTTTGACGGCTGTGTAAGTCTAGAAGAAATCACTTTACCGCTAAAGCTACAAAGAGTTGAAAGTTTTGCTTTTCATAGTTGTACAGGATTTGCGACAATAACATTTCCGGAAAGCATAGAATATGTAGATAATTATTGCATGTCGGATTGCATAAACTTAAAAACCATAAGACTGCCGAAACATATGAAGGGTAAATATTTTATTGATGAATTTGACTTACTAAGAATGAACCCGGAAATTATTTATTATTAAAAGTAGGAGCAAAGTATGAACTGTATATGGGAAATTGTATTAAAAGCAAAGAAAAATGGATACAAATTGGAAGAACTTAGATTTATAAACAGTAAAAGTCCCAGCCCATATACGGAAAGTTCTTTTGATTTTTTAAATTATGATACAGTTGAAGATACGGAATTGGACAGGATTACATACAGGAGCAACTCAAGTCGAGGTGGAGTCTAAGAATATAGTCCTGGAGGCAGTATCATATTTATATTAGGTGAAAGCTGAAAATACGGATAACTTTAATATCGGAATAATGGAAAGGCAAAATGCCCGGAAAAAGCAGATGGAGTGGAAAAGTATGGTAGTCTCTTTGAGCACAATAAAAATACAAGTTTTTATTGTGCTTTTATTATATAAAAACTAATAATAATGTGTTGCTTATAGAAGATCTATATGACATATATTATTAAAATATAATGAAAAATAGTGCAGAATTTGTTATAATTAGAGTAGTATTATTTTCGTGAAAAATATTTGTGTATGTGTTGAAAGACGACATGAATATAAACAAAAGAGTAATTATGGAGAAACTATTTTATTTATGAACCGAATAGACCGTTATTGAGAGGAGGGGAAAGTGATAGATAAAAAAATACATATATTCACAATAATACTCTTGCTGATGTGTTTTGTTTATGGATGCGGGATAAATAAATATTCAAAAACAGAAAAATTCATTGATTATAACTATGGTGTAGAAAATCTTTCAGATTAAGATGCAATAAAGCTTGTAAAAGAAATAGTATCTTTTATGGATACAGGTATAGAAACGGGTGAAGCTGTCGAAGGTATTAACGGGGAAAACTTTGCCTATTTTAAGAACAAAGAAGATGAAGATAAATTAGAAATCTATCATAGAAATTATATAAAAGATAGTGCTTATAATTATTTGACTGCAATGTATAAAATCACAAGGTTTAATTCCGGCATGGGAAAGGCGAAAACAGGATTTGAAGGTGGAACCATCAGGTATAAATTGGAAGCTGAAGAAGATTACAAAATTCTGTTGAGAAGAAATAATGAAATATGTATTGAAGCTGTTTTTAATAAAGACAGCAGTCTTGGAGACGGGATGCCGGATACAGATAAGGGTCAGATATTTCTCACTTTGTGTGATGACAATAAATGGAGAATTTCTAAGATCTCTCAATGGTATGATGATTTAGTGTTTTATGAATTGGAAGAATATATAGAAGAATTTTTTGACAGTCAAAATAATGTAAAAGAGGATTATGATACTTTTATTAGGGATTATGGGTATGACAAAAATGGAAATAGAATATCTATGCAGATGTTAAGATATTCTTTAAAGGACGCGATCTTGGCGAGCAGCAGTTTTGATGTGTTGGAGAATTTAGATGACAGTTATATATTGGAACATCTTTCTAAACTTGCAACCTATATTGCTTATGAAGAGATATATGCCAGGCATGGGAAAATGTATCAGAAATATTCTATAGAATATAATTATTTCAATGGATTGAGCTGGTATAAAGAGAATAAAGAATTCAGTGAGGATGATTTAAGTGATATTGAAAGGCATAATTTAGAGATTATAAAGTCACATTTGGAAGAGTTTTAGGAGAAAAGAGTATGAAACATAAATTATTAAGTGTAATTAGCATAAGTTTTATATTACTTCTGTTATTCAATGTCAAAACCGTTGCCATTGAAAATAAAGATAACAATCCTGAAATGACTGATGAAAGAGCTATAGAGATTATTAAAGAGATTGCCGATTTTATGGATTCAGGAGAAAAGATTGGTGATGAGATATCTTGCAGAGAGTCGGATGGATATAATGATTATTACTTTAAAAATAAGGAGGATGAAGAAAAACTATATAAATACCATAGAGATTATATTAAAGATGCAGCCTATGATTATTTGTGTGAAATGTATGATATAAGGTTTTATAGAGGAAGATGTACACAGTCACGAACGTCAAGAAGTGATTTAAGTAGTAGCCTATATTATAAAATTAATACAAAAGGTGAGTTTAGCATAAAGAGTAAAGATAAAAAGAGTATATGTGTTCAAATTCAATTTGTAAAAAAGGTAATATTGGCTGAGGATATGCCGGAAATCAGTGACGGTGAGGTGTATTTGGAACTGTGTGAGGACAATAAATGGAGAATATCTAAAGTTTCTCAATGGCTTAATGATTTGGCATACTATGATTTGGGAAATGAAATGAAGGTGTTTTTTGATCCGGAATATAGTTCACTACCTGAGTATGAAGAATTTTTGAAAAAATATGGCTATGATTCAAGAGGTAATAGAATCAGTATGTATATAAGTACAGATGATAATGATGAGATTTTTACGGGAAGTGATACGGATATTATCAGCAGCAAATCAAATTTAGAAAAGCTGAAAAAACTTTCCAAGTTGGCGGCATGTATGGCTCGTGAAGAGATATATGCCAGGCATGGGAAGATGTATACTAAAAACAGTCCGGAATATAATTATTTTATAAGAAAAAGCTGGTATGAGGAAAATGAAAGTTTTAAAGAGAGTGATTTAAATGACATCGAAAAAGAAAATATAAAGATAATTTCTGATTATATTGAAAGTTTTTAACGGAGATTAGAAATTATATTGTTACTTCCTGCAATATAAAAAGTAACAGAGATGTTCACTATATGACTTTGGGCTTGATGACACAAAGTATACTTATGGATGGAAAAGAGCATATAAGAACATTTCAAAATGTAGGAGTTAGCTACAGAGATATTATTGATATTATCATAGAAAGTTATAATAACAGTGCATTTATAATGACTTCAGGTGATGATAAGAAAACTCAGGGGTTTATGTGTCAGTATAAAGAAACTGATTGGGAGTATCTGAAAAGGTTAGCCTTCTCGGCTAATACAGTGATATACCATGACTATAGTGTAGAGGGTGTTAAGTTTTTTATAGGACTTCCATGTAGACAGGAAAAGCTGTTGAGGTCGGAATATTACGAACTTGGAGTTAACAGTGGTGATGAGTCTTTACTTAATTCAGGCAAGGCATATTATAAGGTTGCTGTAAGAGAACATTATGAAATAGGGGAAAGATTGACATTTTTTGGCGAAATACAGGCTGTTGTAGCAAGAGTCAGCAGACCGGAACATAGAGAAGTAATTAATGAGTACATATTAATGAAAGAAAGTGATGTAAAGACTAAGGCGTATCAGAATGAAAAACTTATAGGTGTGGCATTATTTGCAAAGGTAAGTCAAGTCGAAAATGAACTTGTAAAAGTGAGTATAGATGAGGATGAAAACAATTCTGATGATAAGGCGTTCCTAAACTACGCTACAGTATATTCTTCACCTGAAGGAGGGAGTTGGTATTGTATGCCTGAAGTCGGAGATAGGGTAATAGTGAAATTTCCTGATGCAAATGAACAAAATGTATATGTACAAAATGCTTTTCATGTAGGCAGTGCAGGCGGTCGTGATAATCCTGAAATTAAATTTTTCAAAAATAAAGAAGGGAAGGAAATCAGATTGAGTCCTGAAAGTGTGCTTATTACAGATAATAACGGTTCAAGTATAGAACTTAAAGATGATAAGGGGATAAGTATAAAAAGTAGCGGGATGATATCAATAGCTGCAAAAACTGAAGTGCTGATAGAAAGCAGTAATGCAGGTATAAGTTTAATATCGCCGACATCAGTACAAATAACACAAAACGGAACTCAGATAGAAATGAATGACGGGATAACCAATAAAGGAAGTAAAGTATACTTAGGATAGAATATTGATACGAGCTACATTGCAGGAGGTACGTATGAAAGAAAAAAATCAGGCGGAATGGATATATGAAGTATTAGGTAAGAAAAAAGGGATTTTGGGGGCATCTATAAGGGAGCTTACAGATGCAGAAGAGAAAAAGATCAAAGATAAAATGTTGCAGTATTGGAAAGAACATAATGATGAAAGCACAGAATTTCTTGTTAACGGTGCAATACTTTGTTGTAGTCGTGGAAGTGATTATTCTACACTGAATAGTGCAGATCATGGTGTTTATACCGACAGCAGTGAAATCGGGGCTCTTGCAAATACCGATGATAAAAAATTTGACGGATTTGTTTCATGTTCAAAATGGAATGAAGAACCGCTTGTAAGCAAACATATGTGCCGTTTTAAACTTGGAGAATGGAGAAATGTTAGAAAGAGTGTTACCATAAACGGTAAATATGCCTTAGATACAAACTCATATTTACCATGCAAGCATGGAGGAATAATATCACCTGTAACATCGGGACAGGAGTATACACTAAGTACATCCTATAATAAGTATCCGAGATTTTTAAATGATGACGGCACATTGGATGAATTAATTATTAAAAAATTGTTGTTAAGAAATGTACAACATATGAAAGAGAATGAGATAGATGCCCTTATTAAGTTGGGAATATATTTATGTATATGTACAGATGTGGAGAAACTGAAAAAGATTGTTTGTTGTGCATATTTAAAGCAGTTTTATAGAAATGAAGTTGAAGAGCAGTTTTATCAATATACACTTCTTGATAACTTTATATATGTAGCATCTTGGGCTACTGCATATGCAAGATTTTGCAGCCTACGTAACAGGGTAGATATAAAGTTTCCCCCAACATGGGATAAACTTGGTAATACTGCTGCCAAGTTGAAGCGATATGTAAATGAGAAAATATTTTCTGACGCAAAGCCGGATGTGGACAGAACAGAGGTAGATGCTATAAAAATGCAAATTTTAAACGTAAAATTATTGGATACAATATTGCTGGCAGGGAATATATATACAACAGTATCGGATATAGATAGAGTTTATAATATTAAGTTTGATAGTGGGTCGAATACAGGAGTAATGGTATATAATTTACGCTATTACGAAGGAGAGCTTGAGAAAAGAAGAGTTACAGTACAAGACGGAATACATATGAGGGATGTAGATAAATATATAGTTACACCTATACTACAGGAGGCTTATATTTATATAACCTCAGGGGATAATAAGTTCGACAGTATTGCTGAGATTTCAAATTTGGTAGTAGGGAGTGTGGATGCTAAAAAATCCGGAGAGACAACTGTAATAACATGGGGAACTTCGGGAATTTCAGTAGCATTGTCAATAATACCTGCTTTAGCATCAGCACCTTTTGCAGCACCATTGGGAGTTGCCTGCACTGTAATAGGTCTGGCAGCAGGTGAGGCTGATGCAAAGAGAAGCAATAAGGAAAGTAAGACAAATAAACAATTGTATCTGGAGGCAAACTATGAAAATACAAATGTGATAAGGTTGAGTGAGTGTATGTCATTGTATACAGCTATCACATTGAGAACTACACCGATATTGAAGAAAAGCGAAAGTACTTGGCTATCGTATAAGAGAGAACTTAACAATAGAAAAGTTAATTCTAAGAGTAGTGGTAAATTAACACCTGATGATAATATGACTGCGGGAGATATGAAGATTGATGCGTTAGGAAATGATTACAGTTATTATGTCAGTGTATTTGACAGTTACGAGACAAATGAAATGATAAAAAACTTCAATGATAATATGTTGCACTTAAAGATATGGAATAATCGTGAGGGCAGATACAGGACTATTTCTGAGAATGAGGGATTGGAAGAGTTTCAGGAATTGAAAACTATATATGAAGTTTTTGAGTATATGAATAGGAGAAATGATGAAAATATTTTATATATCAATGAACTTGAAACAATAGGATACGATAGAACGGGTCAATCCGGAAAGTTTATATATGATTATGGGAATGGAGAAAGTAAAAAAATGGCAGTTAGTACGATTAGCTTAGTATCTTTATTTAAAGTACAATATAAAGAACAGTTTTAAGGAGACATTTATGATAGGGGTAAAGGGTAAATTAAAGTCTAGATGGGTTTTATGTTTTATAATATTTTTCTTAGCATTATTGATATATGGAAATCATTTATTTAAGGAAAGAGCTAAAAAACTGGAAGATATGAGAAAAAAAGAATCATTAGAATTTATGGAAGATGGCTGGAAGAAATACAGAATGATGTTGTATGCCGGTGCAAATATGGAGTATACAGATAGTGAAGGAAATATCAGAATAATAGAAACTGAACCCGCGCTTTTAGATATATATGATGAAGTTATAAAGCCATATATTTTAGGTGATTTACCTACCCTTGGCTCCTTTCAGATAACTGAAGGTGAAGAAACATTAGAACTGATAAAAAATTTTAATGATAATATGTTGCATGTAAAGATATGGAGTGCACATAAGAACAGGTATATAACGATTGCAGAGAACGAGGGGTTGGAAGAATTTGAGGATATAAATGGTTTTGAAGAACTATGGAAATATATGAATAAACGAAATGACGAAAATATTTTATATATGAATGAGCTTGATATAGTTGGAAACGACAGAACAGGTCGGTCCGGAAAGTTTATATATGATTATGGAAATGGAGAAAGTAAAGAAATATCAGTGAGTGTGATTAGTTTATTTGAATTGTTTAATGACAAGTACAAAGATTGGTCATAAGGAGAAGCTTATGGTTAGAATAAAGAGTAGACTAAAGTTTAGGTGGATTTTATACTTCGTAATATTTTCCCTAGCATTATTAATATATGGAAATCATTTATTTAGGGAAAGAGCTAAAAAACTGGAAGATATGAGAAAAAAAGAAGCATTGGAATTTATGGAAGATGGCTGGAAGAAATACAGAATGATGCTGTATGCCGGTGCAAATATGGAGTATACAGATAGTGAAGGAAATATAAGAGTAATAGAAACTGAACCCGTGCTTTTAGATATATATGATGAAGTTGTGAAACCTTATATTTTAGGTAAGATACCCAGCTTAGGCTCCTTTCAAATAACTGAGGGTGAAGAAACATCAGAACTGATACAAAATTTTAATGATAATATGAAACATATAAAGATATGGAGTGCACATGAGAATAGATATATAACGATTGCTGAGAATGAGGGGTTGGAAGAGTTTGAGGATATAAATAGTTTTGAAGAACTGTGGGAGTATATGAATAGGCGAAATGACGAAAATATTTTATATATGAATGAGCTTGATACAGTTGGATATGACAGAACAGGTCAACCCGGAAAGTTTATATATGATTACGGAAATGGAGAAATTAAAGAAATATCAATTAATATAATAAGTTTATTTGATTTATTTAAAGACAAGTATAAAGAATGGTCATAAGGAGAAGCTTATGGTTAGAATAAAGAGAGGGTTAAAGTTTAGGTGGATTTTATGCTTCGTAATATTTTCCCTAGCATTATTAATATATGGAAATCATTTATTTAGGGAAAGAGCTAAAAAACTGGAAGATATGAGAAAAAAAGAAGCATTGGAATTTATGGATGATGGCTGGAAGAAATACAGAATGATGCAGTATGCAGGTGCAAATATGGAGTATACCGATAGTAAAGGAAATATCAAAGTAATAGAAACAGAACCTGTGCTTATAGATATATTTGATGAAGCTATAGACCCTTATATTTTAGGTAAGACACCTTACCTCGGCTCTTTTCGGATAACTGAGGGAGAAGAAACTTTAGAACTGATACAAAACTTCAATGATAATATGTCGCACTTAAAGATATGGAATAATCGTGAGGGCAGATATATGACTATTTCTGAGAATGAGGGATTGGAAGAGTTTAAAGATATAAATAGTTTTGAAGAACTGTGGGAATATATGAATAAGCAAAATGATGAAGGAGTTATATATATAAATGAACTTGACATAGTTGGACATGACAGAACAGGTCGACCCGGAAAGTTTATATATGATTATGGTAATGGAGAGAGTAAAGAAATATCAGTGAGTGTGATTAGTTTATTTGAATTGTTTAATGACAAGTACAAAGATTGGTCATAAGGAGAAGCTTATGGTTAGAATAAAGAGTAGATTAAAGTTTAGGTGGATTTTATGTTTCATAATATTTTCCTTAGCATTATTAATATATGGAAATCACTTATTTAAGCAAAGAGCTAAAAAACTGGAAGATATGAGAAAAAAAGAAGCATTGGAATTTATGGAAGATGGCTGGAAGAAATACAGAATGATGTTGTATGCAGGTGCAAATATGGAGTATATAGATAGTGAAGGAAATATCAGAATAATAGAAACTGAACCGGTACTGTTGGATATATATGATGAAGTTATAAAGCCATATATTTTAGGTAATTTATCTACCCTTGGCTCCTTTCAAATATAGGTCATATTTTTTTAATCAAATTTAAAGATATAATAAGCATCATAAATGTCTAAAATTTTAGCTGGGTCGTTCATATGAATACCTCCTCCATGTGTAATTGCCATGTACTGGGGACTTGGAGTTTTTTTATTTATAGTAATAAAAAATGTTAAGATTGGCAAATACCAAACTCCAACATTAATTATACAACCGACAATACAAGGTGTTTTGATTTTGTGACTTTGTCAGGATATTTTCAACTCCAGAAAATAAATTTTATATTATTAGTATTGAAAATATCGTTTTCATATGATAATATTAAACCACGAAAAAAAGTGTGAAGAAAAATATATAAAATGCAAATATTAGAAAATGTGGACGTAAAGTCTTGCACTTGATGTGATATTATAGGAGAAAATGAGGGGTATTTTTGTGCATTTTTAAGAAGGCAGTATTAGGTGCAAGTAAAAAACTTAATATTTTTTAAAGGAGACGCAAGGATGGCAGAGAGTATTATAAGGCAAACGAATCGTACTTTATTGATTGAAGAGATTAATCCGGAGAAACTTAACTTACTTACTTTAGTAGGTGATGTAAGAGGGTTGGATAGTTTAAGTGATGATAAAGTAAAGGAAATCAATGAAGCACTTTTGGTTAAAGATTTTGATGAGTTTTTAGAAAAGTTTGACCCTACAGTATACTCTTTTTTTAATGCATCAACGGGGAAAATTGTATATTCAAAAGAGAAACCTGCAGGTGTTCCGGAGAATATGCTAAGCATAGTTCATCTAAATGCACATAATGATTTTTTGAAAATGCTTATGACCTTGGTGGAGACAAAAAGAAGTCAGGGAATTATAAATGCAGATTTTAAATTTGAAAAGCTTACAGAGATGATTTCACCGTCAAAAGTAATGGATGATATCAAGCAGGTTAGAAAAGAACTCCAGTATACATATGCAGAGTATGCAAAGCTTGAAGACGGAGACCCTCATAAGCTTGATCTCGGTGATAAGCTTAATTCAATGTTTGAAGAGGCAAGTGCAAATTATCAAAACCTTATGGCTATGATTCCGTTGGCAATTTCCGATATAAAAACAAGACTTTTGTTGGGGGAATCAGAAGAGTCAAAGAGTAATGATGCATTAACATTAGGCTTTCTAACAATGTCTTCCGAGGGAGAACTTACAGTAATTGAAGCACCGAAAGTGGAAGAGAGCAGACTTGTTCTTGCAGATGATAACTCAAATGCCGGCTTGATAGAAGCCCTTGAGGAGGATTATGATGCACTTAATGCTGAGGGTAACAGCTATGTAAAGCAACTGGTAGTAAGAACATTTTGTCCTTTAAATTCAGCTATGCAAAGTCAGATAGATGTCAAAAAAGAAGTGGCAAACTATAATACATATCTTGAATTTTATAAGAATGCAAAGGGTGATTTTATAAAAGTTGTAAAACCTTTAGTTGAAAAAATTTTAGGTGTATGGGCATTTTTTGAGCAGTATCCAAAGCAGGTAAAAGGTATGAAACCGACACTGCTTATTGCAAATGTAAAAAATGAAGTGATGGCAAACAGCTTAAATGTACCAAAACTTTGTGCATATCTGAATACAGTGAATGAAAAAAATGATTACAGTAATACTGTATGGTATGCAATTGTTGCAGGTGTATCTTTAGATGAAAAATCAAAGATGAATGTAACCAGAGAGAGATTTAAAGGTAATAAAGACAGTATAAAATCAGAGAATATAAGCGTTGAGTCATTGGCAAGGATTGCGGATGCACTAAAGGACTATGGTGTACAGTGTTTTTATTCATATGAAACCGGAGATAAGACAACTTTTAACAGTATGGCAATGACCGGTGTAGGATTTTTTGATGACAGATGTTCAGGTCTTAGCGGAAAGCCTTATTCAGAATATTTGATTCCATGTGTGCCTAACTTTACCATTATTCCAAAGGATAAGTCGGGGGTAAAGCTTGAAAGCAAGATGATAATCAATGAAAACGAGGCAGCAGAACTTTCTAAGGCAAAAGAAGATATTATGAAACTCTGGATAGATGGAGTATATATAGGTGCAGCTTATGTGGCGGCCGGATTTGTGGCAAGTTATCAGTCTCCGGAGTATTTAAAAGAGTACTTTAAAAAAGATGTTGATACTGATTTACCGGGAGTGAGATTTGATATTGAGGCTAAGAACAATTCACTTAAGGTGCATACTACAATGTCTAAAGAGATAACCGGGTTTACTAATAGTGTTAAAGATGATATTAACAAAAGAGGATTCGGATTTGTATTTTCTTCTGAGAATGCGGTTTTGGATGGAGAAAATATCAGCCATATAATGGTTTACAAAGCAAGAAATTTAAAACTGTCAGGTGGAAGCTATGAGCCGATTTATAAGACACAGACAGCAAATTATATTGAAAGAATTTTAAGACATGCAACAGGTGACTTCAAATCAGAGAATATAGGTAAGTTTTTCTCTAATAATCCTTCAAGTCAAAAGAGTGTTTGGCTTTCAAAGAGGTCAAATATTAATGCTATACTTGGTGCAGGTGATGATATTACCTATGAAGCGGATGAAACAGCAGGTGTATGCACAATAGAAATAAGCTTCGGTAATGCAATAAAGAGACTTGAAGTACCGTTAAACCGTGCAGGAGAATAAATTACATAAAGTAATATACCTGCAACTTTGTTAGTCGAAAAATATTTTTATAATATTTTAAGAGGTTTTACTATAATAATACTTTTATAGGAGGTAGCACAATGGGAATTAGATTCAGAGTAACCGGTTCAGAAGTAGCGGACTTTGACGAGAGAAGTATCGTAAATGCAGAGTTTTTGTCTGAGTCGCCAAAGGATTCTAATGCAAAGGCGACAGATTACGGCTTAGGAGTCAAAGTTTGGGGACGAGTTTTGTACAATGTCGGAGCTGATAGTGATGATGTATTAAAGCTTGCAAAATGGTCTCAAATACCATCTGAAAATGCAGATTGTTACAGAGTGGCGGAGGTTACAGTAGTTTCAGCAGGAGCTGTTGTAAGGAAGTATGTCATTCCAAATGCTTTTGTTGTAGAGTATTCTGAGAGGGCAGATGATGTGAACGGAACAGGAGAGTTTTACATTCATATCCGTCAAAAGAAGGATAATAATGCGAAAGTGACTGTAGAAGGCGGATATGCCGGAGAATAAGGAATAGGAGGGTTTAAGCATGGCATATAAAGTAAAAATTGAGGGTAATGAAAGTTTTGAACTGGCAAAGGAATGCGTAAACAGTGTGTTTTTATCTACTGATATTCCGATTGATTCAAATGCACGTACCAATGATGCCGGTGCTACCATGGAAATCACAGGAAAGATTCTGACTGCGGTAGATGGAGATCCTTTTGATTCTACAAAAAACATGGCACTTTGGTCAATGGTTCCTGCACAGAGCAAAGATTGCTACAGAAAGGTTACTGTAGAGCAGATTGTAGCAGGAATTACAAAAAGAAAATATGTATTTCCTAATGCATTTGTAGTTGCTTATACAGAGAGGCATGGAGATGAGGAAGGTGTTGGAAACTTTACTCTTGTAATAAAACAGAAAAAAGATAAAATGGCAGGTCTGGTAGTGGAAGGCGGTTATGCAGCCGAATAACAGATAATCAGCCGTTAGAAATGTAGGCTGTATGACTTGTCATGCAGCCTTGTTTTTTATAGTGTTGGCGTCAGGGAATTATCGCCTTGCGACAAGTACCGCCATGCTGACGAGTAGGGAGAATAAATCACCCCCTACTTGAATAAAAGTAGGGGAGAGATATATGAATAAAAAATGTTTAATTGATATTTTAGGTATAACTATGGCCATATTGTGCGCCATAATTACAGGGATCTTTGGAAGGGCATGGAATGGTGGATATATATTTTATATGTTTTCTTTTTTAGTTTCAGGTTCTTTGATCTATTTTCTGATAAAGGATTTTTCTTTAAAAAGAGAAAAGATACAAGATACATTTCTATCAGAACTTGTACTCTTAAGTGAGGAAAATACAGTTATAAGAAGTTGGAGTATATTAGGGAAAAATTCGGTTGTAATAGGAAAGAAAAACAGCGAGGAAGATATAGATATAGACCTATGCGATACTGCTTTTGGTGGAACAGTAAGTGATATTCATGCAGTACTTAACTATGTGGAGGGGCTCTGGTATATAGAAGACATGCAGAGTAAAAACGGAACACAGATAAAAGGGTTTTTAGAAGATAAACTTTATAACATACGAGATGGACAAAGTAGACTTGTAAAAAATGACTATATTTTTATTGGACTGAATAAATTACAGATAAGGTAAGAGCTATGGGGAATTTAATACGATGCAAAAACGGTCATATGTTTTCAAAGAGAAGATATGGGAATATATGCCCATACTGTAATATGGATATGACTGAAAGAAGAGAGCTTGAGGAATCTTTTGATGATGCTGAACTTGAAGAAAGCTTGATTAGAATAAAAACCAAGCCGGTGTGTGCATGGTTGGTATGCATTAAAGGACCGAGGTATGGAAAGGATTATAGAGTAGTATTTGGGAAAAACTATATTGGAAGAACAGATGCTATGGATATTCAAATTATAGGTGATAATGCAATAAAACAGGAGAATCATGCAATTTTATCATTTGATGAAAGAGATATGGAAGGCACCTTGATTTGTACAGAAGGAGGAGGAATTACATACCTAAATGGTAAGGCTGTGTATACACCTCAGGTTTTGGAAACATATGATGTAATTACCATGGGGGAGAGTGAGTTTTTATATATTGCCTTATGTGGTAAGCAGTTTTCATGGTAAAAATAATTATGAGGTAAATAATATGGAAATTGCTTTATGGGCAAATGTAATTTGCATAATAATTGCTTTTGGAATTTTAATTCTAAGGATATCTATACAAGTAAAAAAAGGGAAAAACGGTATATTTGATGTAGAAGCTGTACTTGATATAGGAAAAAGACAGATTCAGACAAATGCATATGGTATTAAAAGATTAAATGGCGGCATGATGGCGGTTCTTACAGCAGGGGAAGGAAGAGATTATGCAGGAAAAGTTGCGGCACTGACTACGGTAAGAACTTTTACTAAATTATATGACCAATATGACAGTACACAAAGTCCGGACAGCTTCTTTGAAAAGGTATTTAAACTGGCTAATACAAATGTACTAAATATACCGGATATGGGGAAGGCTTATGCAGGATGTATTGTACTAAATGGAAATACATTGAAATACGCCATAGTCGGGCATATGAATATTTATATTTTTAGAGGAAAAGAACTTATACTCCTTAGTAAGGGGCAGATTATGGAGGAGCTTATAAAAGAAAAAGTAAGTAAAGGGATTTTAAGTAAAGAGGCGGCACTTAGAATTTCCGATATAAACAGGGCATACAATTTTGTAGGAAGAGATGATTATATGCCTCCTCTTGTAAGTAGGAATGATATAAGATTAAAGAAAAAAGATATGCTTGTAATGCTAACTGAAAGTGTGCAAAACAGTATTTCAGTTAGGGAAATGGAAGAAGTTCTTGTAAAAAAGAACTCATGTAAAGAAAAAGCAAGAGAGATTATAGAAGTTATAAAAGGTAAAAATAAAGAAACGGCTAATCTGGGACTGATAATTATTGGAATGTAGGAGGAGAAAATGCGTAAGCAAAACAGCAGATTTAATACAAACTTTATTTCAGAAGAGGGCAGTGCACTTAAAAACAGTGATTATTTTGCTTATGCGGAGCTTGATAATTTTGCCTGCTATGTATTGGCAGACGGTATTGAGGATATAGCAGATACCGAGTCTGCAAAGGAAGCGGTGGAAAGTGTAATTTTAAAATTTCAGGAAAAACCGTCAATGTCAAAGGCAAGTATAAATAAGTATCTAAAATATGCAAATGAAGTACTGTTAAAGTCTGAAAAGTACATGAGACTAAAGGCATCAATAGTAGTTGCAGTAACTGATTATGAGAATTTGCGTTTAGCATATGCCGGAAATACAAGAATAAGATTATATAGAAATAATAAAGTTTTTTATAAAAGTACTGATACATCTTTAAGCAGTGAGATGGTGTCAAATGAACTGCTTAGTGAAGATGCCTTATCAAGACATGAACAAAGAAGCAATTTATATTCATACTTGGGCCAGAAGGATTTTTCTCCCGTAATATCAGGAAAAATAAAACTTTTTGATACAGATATTTTAATTCTCTATACAAAGGGCATTTGGGAGAATGTGTCCGAGGGAGAAATTGATAAGATTTTTGAAAACAGTGGAAAAGATCCGAGCGAATGTCTTGGAGAAGTGGAAACCGCTCTACTCGATAAAAACAGAAAATATATTGACAATTATACAATTGCAGGGATTTATATTGATAAAGTATTTATTGAGTCGGACACGAAGAAGAAAAAAAGAAGAAGGCTTATTTTAATCGGTTCGATTGTTGCTGTAGTTTTAATATTAGCTACAGTTATTGCTATATATTTTTATACTCGATATAGAAAAGAGTTAAAAGAAGATATGGATACACATTATGATAAGATGCTTAAATTTATTGAAATGGAAAATTATAAAAAAGCGGATACAGAATGTGAAGAGTCTATAAAGAAGGCGGAAAGCCTAAGAGATAAGGAAATGAAAGACTTGCTTTATCACTATGAACAAGTTATAGAGGGGATACTTGAGGCAGATGAAAAATATGATGGGAAAAGTTATAGTGAAGCAAAATCCCTGTATGAACTGGTATTGGATGAAATTCCATATGCAGACAATGCCGGACTTTCTTATGTAAAAGGAAAACTTGATTTTATATCAGGATATGAAAGTGTAAATCTAAGTCTGGATAATGGAGATATACTTTTTGACTCTGAAATATACGAAAGGGCAAGAGAACGATACAATGACGCAAAAAATGAGTCAAGAAAGATAGGTTATGAAGAGGGAAAGTTAAAGGCGGAGGCCAAACTCTTAGCAGTAGATCAAGCTATTGCAAAAGATCAGGAAGGAAAACAGGCTGAAGCGGACAAACAGTCAAAAAACTTTCAATCGGCAAATGATATGTTAAGTGCGGGAGATGAGGCATTAAGCAAAGGTGATTTTTTGTCTGCAAGGGCAAACTACAATACGGCAAAAGATTTGTTGGAAAAATCAGGTGAAAGTGCCGGACTTGCTGAAATAGAGGAGAAAATCTCTACAGCAGATAAGAAAATCAGTGAAAGTGAAGAGGAAAAAAATGCTGCAAGCGGCTATGCGATTACAGGAGATGAAGCCTTTTTAAGGGGTGATTTTGAAACAGCCAGAGAAAATTATGAGTATGCAAGAAGACTTTATGTAAAGCTTAATGATGAGATAAATACAATACAGATGGATAAAAAGCTTAATGATGTACAAAAAAGGATTGACGAAATAAAGCAGAAAGAAGCAGTATCTTCTACAGCAACTAATGAATCCACAGTACAGCAAACAAGCGAGTCGGAGTCTTCGTCAAACTGATATTGGAGGAGTTTATAAGGGTATGGGATATTTAGATGAATTTGACGTAAAAAAATACGTTAAGGACAGACTTTCCGAGATGAAAGATAAAGATGAATATGCTCTTGCAAAAAGTGTTTTATACGAAGGCCTATATAAGATGAGTGAAGTATTTGAAGAAAGATATAAGGCTTTGCACAATAAGGTTTACGAGGAGCTTGAAAACCAAGAGGAAAGCTATGAAATTGCGATACTTTTACTTTCAAAAAATGAAAATAAATTTTTAAGGATGTTTTTTCCTATATCCGATTTAGATGTAATAGAGGATAAAGGATCCGATATTAAAAGAGATTACAAGGAGGACAAAAAATCCATAAAAACTATTTATCTTGACGCAACCGACAGTATGTGCAAGGCTTTTTTACAAGAAAATATAAGATTAAGTTTTACAAATAACGGTGAAAAACACACAATTTTAGTACAACCGAAAAAAGCTCTTCGGTACAGAAAAGAATTAGGCAAACTTTATGAAACATTTTCTTATAACGGAATTAGATGGAATACCGTTAATACTGTATACTTGGATCGTTTTTTTGATATAGACCTTTCAGAGATTCCCGAAAGTGCAATAGATGTTGAAGTAGTATATGGGAAATATGCTGATATGATAAAAGAAGAACTTTATCCTATATGGAACATAGAAAAAAATGTATTTAAGAGCAGCACATTTTTAAGCCCAAGTAAAGACGGATTATACTATGAACGTGAAATGGTTAAGCAAAGTAATAAGGAGATTATCTTAAGGCTGGTACTAAAGACGGAAGGTATGGTAGGAATAAGACATGAAGAAGAAAAGATTATAGTAAAATCCTATGAAGAAAGCTATTCCGATTTAGAAGGCTATAATATCTTTGATATAAGATATACAAAGGAAGAACTGCCGATTGGATTAATAAGCAACAAAAGAAAAGAGGGAATGCTTGGACGACTTTTAAATAAAAATGGAGAAGAAATACATACTGAGGCAGAAATAGAAAGGATTATTGATGAACTTGATATTGAAGATTATGTATCACTTAAATCCTGCGAAAGGGTACCGGTAAGAAGAGAAATTTTAGATGAAAGTATAATACTTCCTGATATGAACAACTTTTCAAGTAGAGAATTCTTGATAAAAGATGAGTGTCCCGGACTTGTTTTAAGGTTTTTAAGAACCGGTGACAGCAACCTTTGTGAAGCAATGGTAAGATATGCCGTTTCGCAACTACAGATAAGCTTCGATGAATATATCTGTATAGGAGTTTTAGAAAACAGTTACAGTCTATAATAGTGATAGATAAGAGGGGAAAAGCCTATGTCAGATAATATGAAAAAGATATTAATTAGCAGGAGCAACGTATGAACTGCATATGGGAAATTGCATTGAAAGCACAAAAAAGCGGATATAACTTAGAAGATCTCAGATTTATAAACAGTGAGAATCCAAGTCCGTATACTGAAAGCACATTTGACTTCCTGAATGCCGATATGATTGAAAACAGTATTGTGGAGGTAAATCCGATATATCGTTTTGCCAATGAACTTGGGGAAGTATTCCTTCCGGATGTAAAGGGATATGAAAAGGTAAGAGAAATATTCTTAGATGTAATAATGCATTATATAGCAGTATGGGATCTTAGGAGCGGAACGGATAAAAAGGAGCTTAGGGCAATGTATATATTAAAAGAGATAGAAGAGGGAAAGTTTCTAAAAAGTATAAGAAAGACCCTGTTTTCTCTTGGCTTTGAAAAGTCTAAAAGAATTGTTTTTTGTCTGCTTGATTTATACAAATGTAAAGATTACATCACAATTTTTAGAAAGGCACTGAGAGAACTTTATCCTAAAGCAAACCTTTACAACCACTCTGAAAATTTGAGGAAATTTACTATATTTACAGGGGTTGATAAGACAAAAGAAGATATGGAGAGGATGGAAATGCTGAAAAAACTTTTTTTGCCGATATCTTATGAAACAGAAATCTTTTGGAAACATCACTTCGGAATTATAGGAGTGGATGAAAGCATGAGAATCGGAGAGACAGCAATATATTAGTCTATTAAAAAATAAATGTATAGGACGGTAGGAATACTATGGGCTATAAGCTTAACAGGAATATAACTAAAGAAGAGCAGGCGGCGACATATACAAGAAGCGAGCTTGAGTTAATGAGTGAATACAGACTGAGGGAAGTTTGCCGTAGGGAACATATAGTAAAGGGACTTGATAAGAACCTGACAAATGAAGAGCTTATAGAGATGATTCTTTCATATTGCCAAAGCTTTGAAGATGAATTGATAAGAAAAGAGATTCCGGGTGGAAGAGAGCGTATAGAGCAAATCCTTGATAAGTTCAGTATAAGAGAGCCTGAGAAAGAAGAACTTCGAATATCCGGGAAAATCAGTATTTATGAAGGTGCTGCGTTAAACTTTTTAGATGATTATAAAATTGAGTACAAAGATAAATTCTTAAATACAAATGCCCTGATTGTAAGCGGGGATAAAAAGGTGTGTGCCGTATTTAATGTTGTATCAATGGGAGATAAAAAGGATTCTTTATATTTGGTAAAAGAGGCTGATCTTTCATGCATTGTTACTGAAAGAAAGGATTACAGCCTTTATCTTATGGAAAGGGATGCTTCAGAGTTTATATATCATACATATATAGGAGATAAAGAAGTAAATGCGTCACTTCTAAAATATAAAGCCTATAAACTTCCTATAATGGACTTTGAAGTACTTCCACTTATAGATTTACACATGCCGATAGCTCTGGATTTAGGTTCTACCAATACAACTGTTGCTATGTATGCTGACAGCAGCTATTACAGGCAGATAAACACGGCGAAGCAAAGAGGCATAAAGGAGAATACCATCTGTCATACTGTTTTTTTCGAATCTGTCGGTGGAGAAAACTTTATGGAAATGATGATTCCGACAGTAGTTGCTGTAACAGAGATTAAAGAGAATTGTATAGAGTACGCTTTTGGAAGAAAAGCCTTGTGGTATGCCAATCTAAGCTATACGGATAAAGGTTTTTCAGTCTTTTATGATATTAAAAGATGGGTAGGAGATTTTGAGAGGAAGGAAGAACTCACAGACTCAAAAGGAAGGTATAAATACGTACAAAGAATAGAGATTATAGGAGCATATTTAAGGCATGTACTGGATATTACAAGAGACAGTTTTAAATGCCGTATAAAAGAGGTGTATATTACAGTACCCGTAAAGCAAAAGCATGTGTATGAGCAAATGCTTGGTATTCTGTCAGAAATGCTTTCGTTAGAAATAAAGGTGACTTTAGATGAGAGCACAGCAGTACTTTATAGTTTTATAAGTAAGATGAGGGAGAAAAATCGCTTAAAAGACGGTGAAAGCTATAAGGCACTGATAATGGACTGTGGAGGAGGAACCACAGATCTTAGTGCATGTAAGTTTAAGGTACATGCAAAGGGTGATATACAGACCTATATCATGGAAAACAGCTACAAAAACGGTAATACGGATTTTGGGGGAAACAATATTACCTACAGAATAATGCAACTTCTAAAACTGAAAATTGTATCCAAACTTCTTGAACTTGAGAAAGATCTTGGAAGTGAAGTGATTGAGGAGCTGCCGGGTGATCCTTACAGATATATTGATGAAGAAAGTGTGGAAAGCTTCTATGAGGGCTTGCAGAAAGCTTATGAGAGGGTAGAAGAAATTTTACCGACTGCGTTTAAACATTTTGAAACGTATGGCAAGGAGGGGTATTACAGAGTAAGAAATAATTACTTCTTTTTATTTACTCTTGCAGATGAAATAAAACAAGGGCTTTTTTCGGGAAATGATATTGTTATAGAGGTACCTGAGGATAAGAATATAAAGTCGGGACTTCTAAGGCTTGAGGCGGATCGTTATAAGCTTTCTATATTTAAAGAAGATAAACTTGATATATTGGAAGAAATGCCAAAGATAAATTTTAACCGTTATGAAGTTGAAAAACTTATTGCCGGTGAAATATATGCGGTTATGAAAGCATTTATGGAAAGATTGTATACAAACGGAGAACTTTACAACTTTGACATGATCAGACTTACAGGACAGTCCTGCAAGATTGGTTTGTTTAGGGATGCACTGAAAGAATTTGTACCCGGTAATATGATGCAAAGTGGAGGCAGTGTTAAAAAGGAAGAGTTAAAACTTGCCTGTGTGGACGGACTTATGAGGTATCTTTATGATAAAAGAACCGGATATGCGGGATTTGATATAAGAGATGAGGAGGCATTGATTCCTTATAAAATAAAAGCATTGTCATACTCAGGCAGACAAGAGGTCCTTATTGACGGTTTTGAAAGCAATAAGATGACAGGAAGTTTACTTAGAAGTCTTGAAGATATATTGCTTAGAATGTATTTGTATGACGCTTCTGAAAATGTACGATTCGAGTATCTTTTCCATTTCAAAAAAGATGAAGCAAGAGAGACTGACAGAATGGAGCTTGCCGGAAGATATAGCGGATATATTAAGCAGGAAGATACGGATGATATACAAAATGGAGAACTTAAGATATTTGCCTTTGTAGACTATAAAAAATGGGGATTTCAGATAGTACCGGTATATAGGTTGAAAGATATTTTATATGCAGGAGAGGGGCAGGAGTATAAGTTTGAAACCGACGAATGGATTTGTGATTTCTTTGATGGAGAGCACTAAATACGTAAAGGAGATGCTGATGGAAAATAGATACCCTTTGTTTGAGACCGGAAGGATCTTAAAAAAAGAAGCACTTGAAATACTAAGAGACTACCCAAGGGATCTGCTCTCAATTCTTTATGACGGATATACAGATGGAGTAATAAGAGGCCTAAGATTAAGCTCAGACCATGAGAATAAATATATTATCATCGGAAAGGGACTTGTAAAACTGAAAGGTGAGGTATATCAGATACATAAAGAAATAAAAGTAGCATACACCAATACCGAGCAAAGGGAGTATTTAAAGTTAAAGTGTAAAGAGGTAAGGGATAAAGACTTTATAATAAGTGAAATAGAGGCTTTTCTGTCTGAAGAGGAAGAAAGTAGTGATGGAGAGATTTTACTTTGTGACTTTTTGCTTAAGTCGGGGTTTATATTAAGGGATACTTATCTTGACTTTGCTGACATGAGATCCGAGTATGATACTATACATCTTATGAATGCAGATTATGCAGGTTATGGTGAGAAGTCATTTAATATAGATGTATTAAAAGCATATGCTAAAGAATACCTTAATACAAAAAAATGTGAAGAAACTGACAGAACCTTTTGCTATATGATATTAAACAGTATGGAAGGAATAGACAGAAATATTATAGAAAACTATATAGCATTTAAGGAAGGGAAGTTCAAAGGAACTCATCTAAGCAATAAAGAAATTTATACGGGACTTTTGGATATATTAAGCAGTGCAAGAGATCCGGAAGGGCATAGGACTACAGGATTTAGCCCAAAGAAGATCTTGGTAGATTAGCAGCAATTAGGAGGAGAAGATGTCAAACATAATGGACTGCCCTTACGGACACAGGTTTTCAAAAACAAGGTATGGAACAATATGCCCACACTGCGGCTTTGATATGGACACTCCTGAAAAAGTTTATGTAAGTTTAAGGAAAGAATGTGGGCTTTCTCTAAAGGAAGAGAGACCGGTATGTGCATGGCTTGTATGTATAGAGGGTGCAAGAAGAGGGAAGAGTTATGTAATAAGCTTCGGAGAAAACTTTATAGGTACTGACAGAGATAATGAAATACAGATACTTGGGGATGAGAAGATAAAGAAAAAACATACCCTTATATACTTTGATGAGAATGAAAATAAGGGAATGCTGTTACCTGCAAGAGCGGACGGGATTGTATACATTAAGGATAAACCTCAATATGATAAATATGTATTGGAAGATAAAAACATTTTAGAGATTGGAAACAGCAAATTTTTATATAAAGAATTTTTATCAAAACATGAAGAACTGTTGAATAAATGGAAATATAAAGAAATAGGGACCAAAGAAGATTTGCTATTAAAGAATAGAAAATATAGAACTTTAAAAATGGAAAAGCCTACTTTCGAGGAAAAGTACAAAGATAAGAGATTTTTGAAAAGACTTTCACTTGAAGAAGAGTTTCCTATTTGTGCATGGCTGGTTTGTATAGAGGGAGTCAGACAGGGGTGTTCGTATAACATAATCGAAGGGAAAAACTATATAGGTAGAAACGATACTATGACTATACAAATCCTTGGCGATGATGATATAAGAGATAATAGACATGCTGTAATAGCTTTTGATATGAGAGTACTTAAGGGTACACTGTTAGGAGAAGAGTGTATGGGATTTGTAAGATTAAACGAAACGGCTGTATATACTTCTATAGAGCTGAAAGATGGAGTTATTTTAGAAATCGGAATGGGAAAATTCATGTATATTGATTATGCAGGAAATCATTATGGATGGGAAGAAAAAGGAGAGGAAGCTAAAACATCCGGTTATGATGAAGTGGAGTAAGAAATTGAAGATGTAGTATTAGAGTAATATAGGTAATACTTCTTTGTACATATATTTGTATTTGAGATATTGGGAGGTGGCATATGGGATCATCTGTAAAAATAAATAACCGTGTAGATATGAGCGGAAAAAAGGTGTCATTTAATGCTAAGGAAATAGAGAATAAAACACCAAATAAAAGAGCCGGTAACAGAAAATTCAACATGGAAAAAATGGCAAAAAACGCATTAGGCTCGATTCCATCCCGAGTTTTAGTAAATGGAAATTTGGAACAAAGAGTAGAAATGGATTTTTTGAAAATGGGACAAGGCTCTATTCCTACAGTAGCAGGAAACCTGATTAAAACAGAGTTAAATAAATCAGGAGAAAAGGCTATGGGAATAAAAGATATAAATTATGTGCTGTATCATGATACAACAGGAGTGCGTACAGTATCAAAAGCAACTGCTAGGAATGGAAATAGTTTATCAAGTAATATAAAGAAGGCAGAGAGTAACGGATGGGTTAAAACCGAGATGGGCTGGATGTACAAAGAAAATGGAAAACTTGTAACAGGCTGGAAGCAGATAGACGGCAAGTGGTATTACTTTGAGTCTACCGGAGTTATGCAAACAGGCTGGAAACAGGTATCCGGAAAATGGTATTACTTGCATACAGACGGAGCCATGAGAACAGATTGGAAACAGATAGGTGGCAAGTGGTACTATTTCCATACAGACGGAGCTATGAGAACAGACTGGAAACAGATAGATGGCAAGTGGTACTATTTCCATACAGACGGAGCTATGAGAACAGGTTGGAAACAGATAGGTGATAAATGGTACTATTTATATGAAGACGGTCATATGGCAAAGTCTGAAAAAATACAAGGGAAAGACGGGAAGGTTTATGATATTGATGAAAATGGGGTTTGCAGCAATAATTCTAACTCAGCAGAGGATGAGTTGAGTAGAAAGATAGATGATTTTATAAATATTGCACTTAATGAAAGAGTTGAAAATACCGGGTTTGTTGAGAATCAAGTAAAGAAAAAGAAAAGAAATAAAAATGGAGAGATAGTAGAAGTAATAGAAGGGGATAATATAAACAGATATGGAAAATGGTATGGTGATAATGGCGTGCCATGGTGTGCAATATATGTTTCGTGGTGTGCTAATGAGGCAGGAATATTAAATAATAGAGGTATTGCAGGAGATGCAGGAAAACCGGTTCCGAAATTTGAATCTTGTCAAACCGGAAAAAGTTTATATGAAGAAGCCCAAAAATATCATAATGTAGATAGTGGTTATGAACCTAAAAAGGGAGATTTATTTATACATTTAAATAGAAATAAAAAAGGCGAATTAGATGGGACGGGGCATACAGGAATTGTTATAGCTTATAATAGTGCAGATAAAACTGTATATACGGTTGAAGGAAATTCTAATGATAGAGTATCTGTGAAAAAAACACATATTTATTATACTACGAAGGGACATAAATACTTTGATGGATTTTGTAGTAACGGAGGAACTGATTATGGTGTAGCTCCGGATAGACCGTTATTGAGAGGAGGGGAAAGTGATAGATAAAAAAATACATATATTCACAATAATACTCTTGCTGATGTGTTTTGTTTATGGATGCGGGATAAATAAATATTCAAAAACAGAAAAATTCATTGATAATAATTATGGTGTAGAAAATCTTTCAGATGAAGATGCAATAAAGCTTGTAAAAGAAATAGTATCTTTTATGGATACAGGTATAGAAACGGGTGAAGCTGTCGAAGGTATTAACGGGGAAAACTTTGCCTATTTTAAGAACAAAGAAGATGAAGATAAATTAGAAATCTATCATAGAAATTATATAAAAGATAGTGCTTATAATTATTTGACTGCAATGTATAAAATTACAAGGTTTAATTCCGGCATGGGAAAGGCAAAAACAGGATTTGACGGTGGAACCATCAGGTATAAATTGGAAGCTGAAGAAGATTACAACATTCTGTCGAGAAGAAATAATGAAATATGTATTGAAGCTTTTTTTTATAAAGACAGCAGTCTTGGAGACGGGATGCCGGATACAGATAAGGGTCAGATATTTCTCACTTTGTGTGATGACAATAAATGGAGAATTTCTAAGATCTCTCAATGGTATGATGATTTAGTGTTTTATGAATTGGAAGAATATATAGAAGAATTTTTTGACAGTCAAAATAATGTAAAAGAGGATTATGATACTTTTATTAGGGATTATGGGTATGACAAAAATGGAAATAGAATATCTATGCAGATGTTAAGATATTCTTTAAAGGACGCGATCTTGGCGAGCAGCAGTTTTGATGTGTTGGAGAATTTAGATGACAGTTATATATTGGAACATCTTTCTAAACTTGCAACCCATATTGCTTATGAAGAGATATATGCCAGGCATGGTAAGATGTATCCGAAATATTCTATAGAATATAATTATTTCAATGGATTGAGCTGGTATAAAGAGAATAAAGAATTCAGTGAGGATGATTTAAGTGATATTGAGAGGCATAATTTAGAGATTATAAAGTCACATTTGGAAGAGTTTTAGGAGAAAAGAGTATGAAACATAAATTATTAAGTGCAATTAGCATAAGTTTTATATTACTTCTGTTATTCAATGTCAAAACCGTTGCCATTGAAAATAAAGATAACAATCCTGAAATGACGGATGAAAGAGTTATAGAGATTATTAAAGAGATTGCCGATTTTATGGATTCAGGAGAAAAGATTGGTGATGAGATATCTTGCAGAGAGTCTGACGGATATAATGATTACTATTTTAAAAATGAGGATGATGATGAAAAGTTGTATATATACCACAGAGATTATATTAAAGATGCCGCTTATGATTATCTGTGTGAAATGTATGATATAAGGTTTTATAGAGGGAGATGTACACAGTCAAGAACATCAAGGAGCAGTTTAAGTAGCTGCTTATACTATAAAATTTATACAGATGGTGAGTTTAGTGTAAAGAGTAGAAGTAAAAAGAGTATATGTGTTCAAATTCAATTTGTAAAAAAGGTAATATTGGCTGAGGATATGCCGGAAATCAGTGACGGTGAGGTGTATTTGGAACTGTGTGAGGACAATAAATGGAGAATATCTAAAGTTTCTCAATGGCTTAATGATTTGGCATACTATGATTTGGGAAATGAAATGAAGGTGTTTTTTGATCCGGAATATAGTTCACTACCTGAGTATGAAGAATTTTTGAAAAAATATGGCTATGATTCAAGAGGTAATAGAATCAGTATGTATATAAGTACAGATGATAATGATGAGATTTTTACGGGAAGTGATACGGATATTATCAGCAGCAAATCAAATTTAGAAAAGCTGAAAAAACTTTCCAAGTTGGCGGCATGTATGGCTCGTGAAGAGATATATGCCAGACATGGGAAGATGTATACTAAAAACAGTCCGGAATATAATTATTTTATAAGAAAAAGCTGGTATGAGGAAAATGAAAGTTTTAAAGAGAGCGATTTAAATGACATTGAAAAAGAAAATATAAAGATAATCTCTGATTATATTGAAAGTTTTTAACAGAGATTAGAAACTATCTTGTTATTTAATGGAATAAAAGATAAATACATGGAGGTGTGTTATGAGGGCGGAACTTTTAGAAATATACGGTTTTGATTTTATTGATATACAGGAATTTTATTCAGAGCTTAAGCCCAATAAACATGGGAAGGCATTTATTGGAGGTACTATAAGAGGGGATAAAAAAGAAGAATATTTATCATCCGGAGGAAAGGTGACACAAATAATTGCTAAAACATATGAGGGTAATAGTATAGTGCTGTTTTGTGGAATTATCACTTCCTGTAATATAAAAAGTAACGGAGATGTTCACTATATGACTCTGGGCTTGATGACACAAAGTGTACTTATGGATGGAAAAGAGCATATAAGAACATTTCAAAATGCAGGAGTTAGCTACAGAGATATTATTGATATTATCATAGAAGGTTATAATAACAGCGCATTTATAATGACTTCAGGTGATGATAAGAAAACTCAGGGGTTTATGTGCCAGTATAAAGAAACTGATTGGGAGTATCTGAAAAGGTTGGCATTTTCTGCTAATACAGTGATATACCCTGACTATAGTGTAGAGGGCGTTAAGTTTTTTGTGGGACTTCCATGTAGACAGGAAAAGCTGTTGAGATCGGAATATTATGAGCTTGGAGTTGACAGTGGTGATGAGTCTTTACTTAATTCAGACAAGGCATATTATAAGGTTGCTGTAAGAGAACATTATGAAATAGGGGAAAGATTAACATTTTTTGGCGAAACACAGGCTGTTGTAGCAAGAGTCAGCAGACTGGAACATAGAGAAGTGATTAATGAGTACATATTAATGAAAGAAAGTGATGTAAAGACTAAGGCGTATCAGAATGAAAAACTTATAGGTGCGGCATTATTTGCAAAGGTGTGTCAAGTCGAAAATGAACTTGTAAGAGTGAGTATAGATGATGATGAAAACGATTCTGATGATAAGGCGTTCCTAAACTACGCTACAGTATATTCTTCACCTGAAGGAGGGAGTTGGTATTGTATGCCTGAAGTCGGAGATAGGGTAATAGTGAAATTTCCTGATGCAAATGAACAAAATGTATATGTACAAAATGCTTTTCATGTAGGCAGTGCAGGCGGTCGTGACAATCCTGAAATCAAATTTTTTAAGAATAAAGAGGGAAAGGAAATCAGATTAAGTCCTGAAAGTGTACTTATTACAGATAATAACGGTTCAAGTATAGAACTTAAAGATGATAAAGGAATAAGTATAAAAAGTAGCGGGATGATATCAATAGCTGCAAAAACTGAAGTGTTGATAGAAAGCAGTAATGCAGGTATAAGTTTAATATCGCCGACATCAGTACAAATAACGCAAAACGGAACTCAGATAGAAATGAATGACGGGATAACCCATCAGGGAAGCAAAGTGTACCTGGGGTAAAATACTAATTAGCTATATTGCATAGGGGGTGTATATGGCAGAAAAGAATCAGGCTGAATGGATATATGAAGTATTAGGTAAGAAAAAAGGCGCTTTTGGGGCATCTATAAGGGAGCTTACAGATGCAGAAGAGAAAAAGATCAAAGATAAAATGTTGCAGTATTGGAAAGAACATAATGATGAAAGCACAGAATTCCTTGTTAACGGTGCAATACTTTGTTGTAGTCGCGGAAGTGATTATTCTACACTGAATAGTGCTGATCATGGTGTCTATACCGACAGCAGTGAAACCGGAGCACTTGCAAATACAGATGATAAAAAGTTTGACGGATTTGTTGCATGTTCAAAATGGAATGATGAACCGCTTGTAAGCAAACATATTTGCCGTTTTAAGCTTGGAGAATGGAGAAATGTTAGAAAGAGTGTCACCATAAACGGTAAGTATGCCTTAGATACAAACTCATATTTGCCATGCAAACATGGAGGAATAATATCACCTGTAACATCAGGGCAGGAATATACACTAAGTAAGTCCTATAATAAATATCCTAAATTTTTAAATGATGACGGCACTGTGGATGAATTAATTGTAAAAAAGCTGTTGCTAAGAAATATTCATCAGATGAAAGAGAATGAGATAGATGCCCTGATTAAGTTGGGAATATATTTATGTGTATGTGAAGATGTAAATATAATAAAAAAGATTATTTGTTGTGGATATATAACTACAATGGCTAATAAAGATATATCTGCTTTACCGCTCTATCAACATACACTTCTTGATAATTTTATTTATGTATCCGGGTGGGTAACAACATATGCTAAATTTTGTAGTTTTACCAATAAGCTATATACATCATCAAGATGCTCATGGGAGAAACTTAATGATATATGCCAAAAAATAAAAGAATTTGTTTTGAATATAAAAATGGCATCAGAAGAGCTACCGCAAAATGAAGAAGAGCAAAGAAGAATAAGAAGACAGTTTTTAAATGTTAAATTGTTAGATACAATATTATTAGCTGGGAATCTTTATAATAGGGCATCTCATGAGTACTTGATAGAAAAACTCGAAGTTAAAGAGGATATCAACTTTATAGTATATACATTAAAATATTATGATGGAGAGCTTGATTATGTTCATTCAGGAGCATTCTCAGGGGAAACAACAAGAAAAGGTATAAATATTTCATTACAGACGGTTTATGTATTTTCAAGAGGATCTGGAGATATTTTCAGTAGTAATAAGGCTTTTTCAGAAATACTATCAGAGAGTATTGGAGGAGAAACATCGAAGGGAGCTGCGGCACTTTCATGTGGAACAACAGCAATAGCTTATCTATTGTTGATACCGGCAGTGGCTTCCGCTCCATTTGCAATCCCTCTAGGTTTTATATGTACAACTTCAGGATTGGTAGGTGGAGGGCTTGATTCCATCAGAGCTAATAATGAATCTAAAAAAAGCAAAGAGTTATACTTAGATTCGGTAGATGAAAGTTTATTTATGTTAAGGATGGAGGATTACTTATCATTATATTTTACATTCTCTCTTAGAGTTAGTAGTTTACTTGAGCATAATGAAAGTATTTGGAATGATTACGAGAAAACTCACCCATCTGTTAGCGGACAAAAAGCGAGAAATTCAGGACACCTTACAAAAGATGAACATAGAATAGTGAATGATTCATCATACAAAATACTAGGTAAAGGTCATATATATAGTATTGATTATTTTTCCAGTTATTTAACTATGAAAAAAATTAAAAATTTTAATGAAAATATGAAACATATTAAACTTTGGAACTACGAAGAAAAAAAATATAAATCTATAGCTGAAAATGAAAGAATGGAAGAATTTGCTGAAATAGAAAGTATTGAAGAAATGTTTAGCTATATGAAGAAAAAAAATCAAGTAGGTATTGATTATATCAATGAATTAAATGTGGTAGGGTATGATAGAACAAATCAGCCCACAAAAATTATATATGATTATGGAAATGGAGAAGAGAAGATTTTGGCAGAAAACGATGCTATTGGAATAATGGAATTGTTTAAAGATAACTCTTTGAGGTAGATGATATATGGATGCAGAAGTTAAAAGAAAATTAAGGAATATAATTTTTATATATTTATTTTTTATTCTTGCAGGTATTTTGATATTGGGAGTACAGAAATTAAAAGCATATATTGAACAAGTAAAATTTGATAGAGAACAAAAGGCTTATAATTTTAGAAGTGAAGGTTTTTTGAGATATAGGCTTTCAGAATTTGTGTATGCAAAATTAGAGTTTACAAATCATAAAGGTGAGGTATTTATAATAGAAGATGAAAATGATATGAAAAGTATATATGTAGAGGAGGAAGAATATATTGCCGGGGAAACTGATAAATTTGGCAGCTATCGTTTTATAGAAGGAGAGTACACACAGGAAAGAATAAATAATTTTAATGATAATATGCATCATATTAGGTTATGGGATTATTCAGAAAAAAAATATGTAACGATAACCGAGAATGAGAAAATGGAAGAATTTAATGAAGTGAAAAATATAGATGATTTATATGAATATATGATCACAGAGGTTCCTGATGGTATATCAAATATGGGTAAGCTGGACATAATTGGTTATGACGGAACCAATCAGCCGACAAAGATTGTATATGATTATGGAAATGGAGAAGAGAAGATTTTGACAGAAAAAGATGTTATTGGAATAATGGAATTGTTTAAAAATAACTCTTTGAGGTAGATGATATATGGATGCAGAAGTTAAAAGAAAATTAAGAAATATAATATTTATATATTTATTTTTTATTCTTGCAGGTATTTTGATATTGGGAGTACAGAAATTAAAAGCATATATTGAACAAGTAAAATTTGATAGAGAACAAAAGGCTTATAATTTTAGAAGTGAAGGTTTTTTGAGATATGGACTTTCAGAATTTGTGTGTGGAAAATTAGAGTTTACAAATCATAAAGGCGAAGTATTTATAATAGAAGATGAAAATGATATGAAAAGTATAGATACAGAGGAGGAAGAATATATTGCCGGGAAAACGGATAAATTTGGAAGTTATCGTTTTATAGAAGGAGAATACACACAGGAAAGAATAAATAACTTTAATGATAATATGAAACATATAAGGTTATGGAATTATGCTGAAGAAGAATACAAGAAAATAACTGAAACTGAAAGAATAGCAGAATTTGCTGATGTGAAAAACATAAATGAATTGTGGGAATATTTAAGTCATGAAAAGGTTGAAGGGGTATCTAATATGGGAGCATTAGATACGATAGGATATGATGGGACGGAACAACCAACAAAAATAATATATGATTATGGAAATGGAAAGATTAATATTATAACAGAGTCAGGTACTTTATCACTTGGGATATTATTTGAGAATTATCTTAAAGACATATAAATATGGATAAAGAAGTAAAGCAAAAACTTTAGAATATAGAGTTTATTTAAAATAATAGTAAGCAATGTTTAAATATGACTTCTTGATAAGGCAATTTAAACACTATATTTTTATGGGGTAATGTGATAATGGACATTGAAAGTATACAAAATCAGTTATTTATTGAAAGAAGTGAAGAGTTTTTAAAAGAGTTTCATCTGAAAAAAGATGATTATAAACAATGTGTTTTTAAGGACTTGGAGGAACTTTTGGGAGAAAAAAATTCTAAATATATTGTGATTTCGCCGCTCTACAGCAGCTTTGTTACACAATCATATGAATATAGACTGGGGGTATATGGTAAGGATCTATACTTGAGCAATCTCGATAAAAGTATATACAGGGAACTTCCTTTAATGAAAAGGTATATAACAGAGGACTTTGCTACAATAGATAAATATATGCTTAATCATATGGAAATTGAAAAAGTTACAGATTTTCAAAAAAAGGATATAAAGTATCAATATAGCCTTAGATATTTGATGACCGGAAGGCTGATATGGAGGGAACTAATAGAGTGCTTTGTTGAACATATTAATAAGAAAGATGGAGCTGCCTTAAATGATTTTAATATAGTATATGGCCTTTATATGGAGAGGGGAGAACACTTTTTTAGTGGAAATATTGTATGAGTGAAAGATATTTTCTTATAGGTACTGACGAAAGTTATGAGCCTTTACCTTTAATGATTGATGTGAGAAAGAGCATAAAAGAAGAATATCTTGAAGAAGGAGAAAGTTATAAGCAAGCGGGGATATCTTTGGTGAATATAAGGGACTCCTTTGACGAGCATACTAAATATCCGGATATAATGGATCAGGGAATATTTATGTTGTCTGATGAAGCGTACAGGATATTTAAGCTTTATGAGCCGGCAATAGTAATAAAAAGGGTTCTTTTAATGGGAGAAAGCAGCGATGAAGCATATGAGTATATCATCCCGATTCTTAAAAGAATAGATTGTCTGTCGGATAGAACTACATTCAGGCGTGGACGATATATAGATAAGGGAATACTTATAGGGAAAAACATACCGGATACAGCTTTATTTAAGATACCAAGTGTTGACGGCATGTCTACTGTGGCAAGGCTTGATTTTGTGGAAAGCCTATTAAAACGAGGCATGAAAGGAATTTGCCTACAGGCTTTGGAGATTGAGTAGTAAAAATACTTGTAAAGGAGCATTTTAAAATGATTGGCTTAGGAAATGTAAAAGTACATAGTTTATTGGAAGTAGAAAGTGTAGCTGATTTATATTTTACAGTAAAGCCATGTAGTCATGCATGCGTAAAATTGAAGGTTAATATCAGTTATAGTTTTACTAATCAAATTAAAAACATAAAAAATGAGATAAAAGGCTCCGATATAGGCATAGAGTATACTGACACAGCTGATAATAAAACCAAAGTTTTGTTCAAAGGAATAATCGAAAGTTTTAGATTTAGTAATGATTTAGGTGTCTGCGTATGCCATATAGAAGCATTCAGCAAAAGTTTGTTGATTGATAAAGAAAGAAATGACAGGCTGTTTCAAAATAAGGAAGATAATATAAAGTCCGTTATCGAAAATATATCTTCAAAAGTTGAAATGAGGGCGATTTATAATACAGAAATTAAAAAGTTTGGAAAGCTGTTTTTACAATATAAGGAAACGGATTGGGAGTTTATAAAGAGAATTGCAAGTAACTTTGGAGAAGTGCTTGTGGCTGATTATAAATCAGGAGTAACAGCTTTTTATTATGGTATGCCATATAGTGAAGATATGGTACATTTCCATCCGGATCATTATGAATCAGGGTTTGAAATAGATATTTATGAAAAAAATGATTTATCAAAAGTAGACCATAGTATGCCTGTCGGGGATAGATACTATAAAATATCAGACTATAATGACTATGAACTTGGAAGTAAGACGGAGTTTATGGGCAAAATCTTTTATATAAAAGAGAAAAAAATAGAAACCCGAGAAGGGTATTTGGTTTTTACATATAAAATTTGTGATAAACAATATATAAAATCAATACCAAAATTTAATGAGAATATTACAGGGCTTGTAATCGGTGGGAAAGTTGTAGATGTGAAAGAAGAACATATCTATGTCAAAAGTGATATTGACTGTTCTGAAAGTGCTTTTCCGGTTGTATGGATTCCGATTACAGGAAATGTCATGTATTGTATGCCTGAAGTAAACAGCAGAGTGCAGTTATATTTTGGAGACAGTGAAGAAAGTAAGATTGTCATTGCCTCTGATATAATTGATCATATTAAAAAGAGCGATAGGGGGCTTATCACAGAGGATAAAAAGGAAATGTCAGTGGATGAAACTTCTGTTAAATGTGGAGGGTCAAGTATGTTAAGCCTTTCGTCGGCATTAACAAACTTTGGAAGTATCGAAAAACTTCATATAAATGCAAAAGGAAAAATAAAAATAGAGGCACAGATGATTTCTATTGAATCAAATGATGAGATAACAGTGTTAAAAAGATAAGGGAGGCTATAGGCATGGAATACTTTGATGAAGAGGTAATAAGTGCAAAGCACATAAAAAGACGTGATGAATACGGCAGTATAGAAGAGGGGATATATATACAAAACTCACTTACATTATTTCATAAAGAACTGTTGTTTGAAGAAAAGTTGTCTGTAATGATGCCAAATGAATTTGTAATTATGTTACCTGAATTTGTAGACACTAAGTACATATCTGAGAAAAAGCCTGATGTTATATATACAAATCTTGATGGGAGCGTAAATTTCTCATTTAATTTATTAGTGACTTCATCGGGCGAAAGGGATATGAGCTACGCTATAAACATGTTAAAAACAATGATAAAAAACATGAATCCGGCATATGTCTTTTTTGAAGATAAAACAATTGAAAGTGTTGCCGGGAACAGTATAAGCTTAATACAGTTTAAAAGCTATGGAATTGATGAAGCCGCTTATAACATAATATATTTAATCAGTATAGACAAATATATTATTCAGGGAGCATTTAATTGCAGGTATGATGATATGGATGAGTGGAAAAGAGCGGCTTTTGAAATGATAAAGTCAATAAAGTTAGAATAAAGAAAGAAATGATAACTTGAATCGTGGTAGTATTGATTGGTAGAGGGATGGTAAAATAAAATTTAGGGGGCTGTCGGGAAATGGCAGTCATAAAAGAGGGAGGAGTTACTTAAAATGAGTCACTCCTCCTTAAGTTTTTACATAAAAAAAGATGGCTAACGATAACCATCTTTCTCCGTTACATGTTATAATGTAACTA